>JAEVZY010000362.1 GCA_023392035.1 Pseudomonadota bacterium
GCTGGGCGCAGGCGAAACCGGGCGCACCACCGCGCATTTCTTTCCGCCCGACGAACGCTATTACGAAATCGAACGCCGCTTCGGCAAGAAGGGCGCGGCGCTGGTGGCCGATGCCTATGCCGCCGCCACCGACCGCGTCGAGCAAACGGTGAACGAAGAACACATCGCCTGCGAATGGGAGCGCTTGCCGGGCTTCCTGTTTGCACCGTCTTCAGCCGGCTGGAGCGACATCGAAAAGGAGTATCGGGCAGCCAGGCGCGCCGGGGTGCGGGTGCAATTGGTGGAGCGGGTGCCGGGCCTGTCCTTCGATACCGGTCCGGCCCTGCAATTTTTTGACCAGGCGCAATTTCATCCGCTGAAGTATCTGGGCGGCCTGGCCCGGACCCTGCAGCAGCGCGGCGGCAGCCTGTACTGCAACACGCGCGTGACCGGCATCGCACGCGTCGGCGACGAGCGCATCGTGCAGTGCGAGGGCGGACCGGTTCGCGGACAGGTGCGCTGCCAGGCGGTGGTGGTGGCCACCAATACGCCGTTTCACGAGCGCTTCACCATGCACACCAAGCAGGCGGCTTACCGTACCTATGTGCTGGGCCTGAAGCTGCCCAAGGGCAGCATGCCGCACATGCTGTTGTGGGACACCGGCCAGCCCTACTATTACATCCGGCTCGAAACGCAGGACGACGGCGTGCACGACATCCTGGTCGTGGGCGGCGCCGACCACAAGGTCGGCACCGACGCGCATCCGCAGCATCGCTATGAAGAAATCCAGCGCTGGGTATCGACCCGTTTTCCGCAATGCACGGAGGTGGCCTGGCGCTGGTCGGGCGAGGTGATGGAGCCGGTCGACGGTCTGCCTTTCCTGGGCCGCGATCCCAACGACAGGCAAGTCTTCATGATTACCGGCGATTCCGGCAATGGCATGACCCATTGCACCGCCGGCGCCATGCTGGTGACCGACCTGATCCAGGGCCGGGCCAATCCCTGGGCCGAGTTGTACGATCCGGCGCGCAAGGTGCAAAACGGCCTGGGCCGCTTCGTGCGCGAGCAGGCCGATACCCTGAGCCGCTTCGCCGACCGCCTGCGCGGTGGCGAGGTGGAAGACAGCGCCGAGATTGCCCCCGGTGAAGGCGCCGTGCTGCGGGCAAACGGCGAGCGCCTGGCCGCGTATCGCGACGAAGAAGGCGGCTTGCATGTGCTGTCGGCCACCTGCACCCACCTCGGCTGCTCGGTGGCCTGGAACGCCGCCGAAAAATCCTGGGACTGCCCCTGCCACGGCTCGCGCTTCGATGTGGATGGCGAAGTGCTGCATGGTCCGGCGAAGTCGGCGTTGCCGCCGCGCGAGCTGGAAATGCCGCCGCCTGGCGCCATGCCGGTATCCGGCCGTCGACCGGGCAGGCGGGTTTAGGGGGCTAGGGTTTGCGCAGCAGGTGCTGAACCAGCTCGGCAAATCCCTTCCCGCAGGCCGACGGCGCAATGTACTTCGGCGCGTGCTGCAACCTGTCTTCGAACTCCCGCACATTCGCCACGCCGACCGACTTCGGAAAGAAGCCAAACATCGGCGCGTCATTCGGGGAATCGCCGGCGAAGTTGCGTGGCTTATGCCAGTGTCCTCGCCATCATGCGGCGATGTACTCGATTACCCAAGCGGCCATTCACATCAATCCGTTCCATCGCCAGATTCTTTCAGGGCTCTGGTACGAACCATCTTCTCTCGACCTCCACATAAGCAAAGCGCCGCAAGCTCTACCGGAGCTATTCGCGATAAGAGGTAGCAGATTCACCATGCCGACATCATGGGCGGTCACCGGAGTGTGCGCGTCAATCCTATGTTCAACTTGCACCAGGAGGCCGGTTATGCATACCAGCTCATCAATGCAATCCAATCGCTCCACATCGACCGGTGTTATGGATGAAGCCAGAAATTTGATCCGGCTGTTTCTCGAACCGGCACTCAATATCAGCGCGGCAGGCCTGAAGAATGCACAAGCACACTTCAAGCTCAGTTTGTTTAGCAGATTGCCGGATGAGATCGTCAAAAATCTGTTGTTGCAATTGGTCGCGCCGCACCACTGTGCATACAGTCCATATGACTTGCATGCTTGCGCCTTGGCTTATGGCCCGGTATTGAAAACGCGCTCGGCACTCAGTCAGACATGCCGCTTCCTATATGAATTGGCAGGAAATGTGTGCGGCCAGTGGGCGGCAGATTGCCGGCAAAAGATGGCTGCACTCGAATCCGACACCAGGACGCGGTATTTGACGAAAGGGGAAGCGTGGCGCGGCTTGCATTCCAAATTGGACGAGTCCGGACAAATTCAGATGCAGTTCGAGCTCAAACAGCAATTGCACGATTTTTGTCGCGCTCGATATGACATTGATTTCTGGGTAAACGTGGCGGCCCAGATACCTCAGCTGTGTCAGGTCAATTTGAGCGTAATGGGCAAGGATCTTCAAGTGCTGGAGATTAATGAAGCCAGCATGAAAAAGTACTGGACTGGCGGGAAGACGCATTCGCTTTCCCTTGGAGGACTGGATAAATTGCCGCAGGACGCCGTGCCCAAGTTGGCCGCTTTCATGGCTTGCCATCCTGAAGGTTTGATTTCACTGCATTTGGGCGCGCTTGCGCCGGAATTGAAGCTTCAGGAACTGGAGCAGACGCTCGGCAAATGCGTCAAGTTGCAGCATGTGACTCTGGAAGCTTGCACACAGCAGATTTTTACCGTCATTCCCCGGTTGCCGAATCTGGTTTCGCTGAAACTGGAAGCACCGCGATTCTCCGTTGATACATGGTCGCTTCTGTCCAAAGAGAACAGCTTCGCTTGCGTCGGTTTGCAATGCCTGGCGGTGACACGCGCCGATCCATCACATTGGGATAAATTCGTCGACTGCCTGAGCAAGTTGAAGAATTTGAGCGAGCTGCGGTGTCGTGAGACCACGATGGAAATCGATGTGGACAAGTTGAAGGCGCTGAACGCGGCGATCAAGAACCTGAATTCGCTGAAGGCCTTGGAATTGCATGGATTGACCGAAGAAGCCAGCGATACCATCGCCGACAATTTGCCTGCCTCCTTGCAGCGCCTGGAGCTTGGCAATGCTGCCATGAGTGAAGGCAAAGCTGCGTCGCAGATCAAGTTGCTGGCGCAGCGCAATTGCCTGCAGACCTTGGTACTGTCGGTAAACATCGACCGGGATGTGGGCAGGGAGCTCGCCGAATGGATAGGGACTGCGCAATGTTCCTTGCGCCATCTGGGTTTGCGTTCAAGCGTAAATGCGGAAGGCATTCAGGCGCTGGTTGCAGGCTTTCGGGAAAACCTGAGCCTGGATACCCTGATGCTCGATCTGTCCGAGGAGAGGGGCAGCAGCGACAGCCGCGATGGAACCCTGATGGGCGGTATCGGACTGGACAGCGATAGCGGCAGCGCAGGCGATCATATGGACGACAGCTCCGCGAAGAGCTCGTCTTCGAAGAAAGCGTCTGCTTCAAGCGAGTTGGCCCGTGCATTACCGGGCTTGCAGGGCTTGCGCCGCCTGGTTATCTGCAGCGATATCTCGGCCGATCGGATCGAGGCGATCGCGCTGGCAGCGCTCGATCTTCCCAACCTGCTTGAACTGGATTTGCGAGGCAACGAATCCTGGCCCGAATCGGCGGGGCCACTACTGCTCGAAAAGCTTAAGTTGGGCAAGAGCCGCCTGCTTGAGCTCTACTATCCTGGAAGCGACAGCCGTTTGCGCAAACAGTCGATAGTACAGCTGCGTGAGAGCATCGATGCAGAGTTGCGCCCCAATCACTGGAAAGACCCTTTTCTCGTGGAGAGCAAGAAGTTTCAGCAGATCGCTGGCGCTGAGGCAATGAGTGCCACGGGTACGCCCGCCACCACTGCTACAACCACTACCACCAGCACCACAACGACCACGACCACCACGACCACCACGACCACCATGACCACCACCACTACAGCAGCCGATTCCACTACCGGCAAGCGCCTCTGAGCGCGCTTGAGAACTTGCCTTTCGATGCAAAGGCGCAGGACTGCCAACGAGGATCGTCATGCAAACCCTTACTCAACTTCCCCCTTCTCCTGGCGCCGTATCCGCCGGCGCCCGTTTTGAAACGAGTCGGGAACCAGCTCCGACCCGGCCCATCATGAGAATGCCGATCGACTTGCCTGACGAGCTTTGGCTCGTGCTGTCCACTTATCTGATTCCGACCAGCCCCTTTGTGCAAAAGCCGGATGACCCGACCATGCTCTTTCCGATTGCAGGCGCAATGCGTGATCTGAGAAGCTTGAGCCAGGCCTGTACTGAGTTGAACCGCATTGTCGCCCGTCTGCGCAAGTGCCCCGCACATAGCCATTTTCGTGAACTGGCCAGCCGCATTGAATACACCCATCACAAGAAGATGCCTGAAGCGCGCGCGGCCTGTATCGAGCGCTACCAGGTCGATCCGCTGGATGCCACCGCGCATCCGCAATTGATTCAAAAGGAGGTGTTCACATCGGCGGAGCTGGACGCGGTCTGCCGGGAACTGCGACAACACGCCGGCGAATTGCGCGAGCTGCGCTTGTTCATACATGGCGAATGCGAGTTGCCGGCCGGTGGGTCGCTGCGTTCTGCCTTGCAAGCTTGCGCTTCGATGAAAAAGCTGGCGCTTTCCAGTAATGCCATGCTGTCAGCCATATTGCTCGACGAAATCATGGCCTTGCCAGCGCTGCAGAGCCTGACACTGAAGGGCGCCAGTCTGGCCAGCGGCGTTCTGGCGCGGCTGGCCAATGCCACTTTTGCGCCGCGCTTGCAGACCTTGATTTTGTCCTTCAGCGGTTTGACGGCGGAAGACTTGCGCCATTTGGGCGCCTTCGCCAGTCAACTTCCCGCCTTGCGCAACCTGGCCGTGGAAGGCGCGCCGCTCGACACCGTCTGCTGCGAAGCGCTGGCGGGGGCGCTGCCGGAGCTTCATGTTCTGCAGAGCTTGAGCCTGGGCCGCCACGCCAGCCTCAGTGCCAAGGGCGTCAGTATTCTTATGCCGGCGCTCTGCCAACACCGGGGGCTGACCCAGCTTGGCTTGCACCGGCTCGATCAGGGGGAGACGTCAGTTCCGCTTTTGCATGCCTTGCAAAAGTATGGACGTCTGCAGGAATTGGCCTATGGCGGATCGCTTGACTCCGGCGCCGGTCCATATCCCTGGACCTTGTTCCAGGAAGGATCACATCTGCGTTCTCTATGCCTGGACGGTTGCGGCCTCGATCCATCGCAGTGGAAAGACCTGGCCAGGGTGATAGGGACCAGTCAGCGCCTGCGCGAATTGCACATTGTCGGCGAAAGTTTCACGGATGAGGGCGCCACCCAGTTGGCCAAAGCCATCCTGAAAAAAAACGGGCGCCTGTTACGCCTGACGATCGAGGACTGCATCATCAGCACTGCTCAGGCGGGCATCTTGCGGCGCGCGGTGGCCAAGAGTAAGTCACTGCTCATTCTGCAAGTGTTGCTGCAAGCCGGCGCCGGCGACGGCTCAGAGGTGACACGCGCATTTTCGCGTGGCGCAAAAAACAGCAAAACTCTTCTGCAATTCGACCTTGGCAACGCCGTGCCCAATGGCTGGTTCGAAGCTCAGCCTCAGATGCGGCGCAACGCATTGCAATGAGACGGGCGTCAGCGCGAGGCATTGCACTGCAACTGTGGTCCAAGCAAATGCCCCACCAACTCCGCAAACCCCTTCCCGCAAGCCGACGGCGTAATGTACTTCGGCGCATGCTTCAACCTGTCCTCGAACTCCCGCACATTCGCCACGCCGACTGACTTCGGAAAGAAGCCAAACATCGGCGCGTCATTCGGGGAATCGCCGGCGAAGACGCAGGCTTGGCGCACTGCTTCATCGTCCAGCGACAGGCCCAGCCGCTCCTGCAGATAGATGCGCGCCATGCCCAGCTTGTCGTAATCGCCGAACCAGCCGTTGACGTGGATCGAGCTGACCTTGGCCGTCATGCCGGCCTCTTCCATCAGCGCCACGATGCGGTCGATGGATTCGCGCGGCAGGGGCGGCACGTCTTCGCAGAAATCGATGGCGAGGTCGTACAGGCGGCAGAACTGGTCGGAGGCGATGCCGGCGCCCGGCACTTCGCGCAGGACGCGCTCGCGCACGGCTTGCAGGCGCGCCTGGTTTTGCGCGCGCGTGGCTTCATCCAGCAGATGACGGGTGCGCAGCTTGCCGGCTTCATGATCGAGCCACATGTAAAAGGCGCCGTTTTCGCCGATGACGGCATCCACCGGCCACATGCGGGCGATGTGGTCGCACCAGCCGGCCGGGCGGCCCGTGACCGGCACCAGCGCAATGCCGGCATCGCGCAGCACGCGTTGGCGCACAGCCTGCATGCGGGTCTGGTTGTGTTCGCGCTGCGCGGCATCCAGCAAGTGGCGCGTAACCAGCTTGCCGGCGGCCGCATCATGCCACATATAGAAAGCGCCGTTCTCGCCGATGACGGCATCCACCGGCCACATGCGGGCGATATGGTCGCACCAGCCGGCGGGCCTGCCGGTCACGGGCACGACAGAAAAACCGGCTTCCTGCAGTGCCTGCAGCGCCGCATAGGCCTCGCCCGTGATCTTGCCGTGGGTGGACAGCGTGTCATCAATATCGGTAAAGACAATGCGCACGCCGGCGGCATCGAGTTGGTCCAGCGGCTTCATTGCAGTTCCAGCAGTAGCGGTTGATGGTCTGAGAAGGGGCAGTCCTGGTCGTTGTGCAGGCGCTTCACATGCGGCTGCCAGTCTTCGGTCACGAAGATGTAGTCGCAAGTGAAGGGCTCGGGCCCCTGCG
>JAEVZY010000382.1 GCA_023392035.1 Pseudomonadota bacterium
GTTCGGCGGCGGCGGTGGCGGCGGGCATGGTGCCGGCGGCATTCGGCACGCAGACCGCCGGCTCCATCATCCGCCCGGCAGCCTATTGCGGCGTGGTAGGCTACAAGCCCACGTACAACAGCCTGGCGCCGGCAGGGGTAAAAATGCTCGCGCCCTCACTCGATACGGTGGGCGTGATTGCGCGCGATGTGGAAACCGCGGCGCTGGTGGTCGGCTCGCTGGCGCGCTTGTCCAGCACGGGGTTGCACCCTGCGAGCAGTTTGCGCATCGGCATTTGCCACGCAGCGCTGTTCGATCGCGCCGGCGAGGCCAGCCGGCGCGCTGTGGCCGAGGCGATTGCTTTGCTGAAGGCGACCGGAGCGCAGGTTGTCGATATCGATTTGCCGAGCGGCTTCAATCACCTGAATCAGGCGCAGATGGACATCATGGCTTACGAGGCGGTCGGCTGCTTTGCATGGGAGCGCGCGCACAAGGCGGACCAGTTCAGCCCGGCTTTCGCAGCCTTGCAGGAGTCCGGACTGGCAGTGGACGGAGAGCGCTTTCGGGAAGCGAGTCTCTTTGCCAGCGCGGTGCGGCTCGAAATCGAATCCGGCTTCCAGCAAGTGGATGTGCTGCTGGCACCGAGCGCCGAGGGCGAAGCGCCAGCCGGGCTGGAATCCACGGGCGACCCGGTGTTCAACCGCAGCTGGTCGCTGTTGGGCAATCCCTGCGTGCATGTTCCCGTGACCCATGGCCCGGCCGGCATGCCGGTTGGCGTAACCCTGATCGGTCCGCGCTTCGGCGATGCCAAGACCTTGTCTGCCGCCGCATTGCTGCAGGCCGCGGTGCGGCGCACCTCCTGAGATGAGCATGAACGATCCACTCGCCCTTGCAGCACGCGCGCACGACCATGTGAACCCGGAACGCTTGCTGGCTGCGATCGCCAAGCTTGCAAGCTTTGGCGGACGGGCCGACGGCGGCGTTTCGCGCCAGGCCTTGTCGGAAGTCGACTTGCAGGCGCGCGCCTGGCTGGCCGAGCAGGCGCGCTTGCTGGGTTGCGAGTTGGCGATCGATGACTGCGCCAACCTGTACTTTCGCCGTGCGGGCAGCGAAGACCTGCCGCCGGTGATGAGCGGAAGCCACGTCGATACCCAACCGGTGGGCGGAAAGTACGACGGCGCCTACGGGGTAGTGGCGGCGATGGAAGTGCTGGCTGCGCTGAACGATGCCGGCATCCAGACGCGGCGGCCGGTGGAGGTGGTGGTCTGGAACAATGAAGAGGGCAGCCGCTTCAGTCCGGGCACCATGGGTTCCAGCGCCTATGTGGACCCATCCCGTTTGGCAGGTTTTCGCGAGGTGCGCGATGGCGATGGCGTGCGCTTCGCCGATGCCCTGGATCGTGCACTGGCGCAGGCCGTCGGCCATGCGCGCAAGCCGATGGCGGCCCCGGTTTCCGCCTTCATCGAATTGCACATCGAGCAGGGACCGGTGCTGGAACAGGCCGGCACGCCGCTGGGCGTGGTGACCGGCATCCAGGGTGTCTCGTGGTATCGAGTCAAAGTGCTGGGGCAGATGGCCCATGCCGGCACGACCCCGATGCAAACGCGTGACGATGCGATGGCCACTGCCGTTGGATTGGCGCAGAAGCTTTACGATTATGCGGAGGCGATGCAGCAGAGCGCGCTCAAGCTCACGCTGGGCCGCTGGCTGGTGGAGCCCAATTCCATCAACACGATTCCGGGGTCGGTGGAATTCACCATCGACGTGCGTTGCCCTGATCCGGCGGTGCTGGAACAGTTCGACGTGTTTCTCAGTGCCACGCTGGAGCAGCACAAGAAGCGCGGCGCTCTCACGCACGAGCGGTTTTTCTCGCGCGCACCCACTGCGTTCCCAACCGAAATGCAGCAGGTCGTTGAGCGCGCCGCGGTGCATGCCTGTCGCACCAGCGGCAATGCCGCGCCGATTGCACTGACCTCTGGCGCTTTCCATGATGCGATGTACATGGCCGACCATTGCCCGACCGGGATGATCTTCGTGCCCAGTGAAGCGGGGATCAGCCACAACGCCGCAGAGGAAACCAAGCCGGCCGATCTTGTCTTGGGCGCGCGGGCGCTGGCGCATGCGGTGACGGAGTTGGCTTGTCGGTGAGCGGTCTGCCCTCGAAATACCGGAATTGGAAGATCAGGGCATCACAAAAGAGTCACCCCCGATCCAGCGAACGCTAGACACCAACGACATTGAAAGCCGGCCATTCGAAGCCTTCTTTCCGATGGCTTTGCACAGCGGCCGCAAATCCCGCATGAGTGCTCGGGCCAGCCGCTTACTCCCCGCGCGCCTGTGCCAAGGCAATGCTCAGATGCTGGACCTTCTTTTTCAGCTGATCGCGTTCCTCGCTCAACTCCGCCACGCGCAGCGTGAGGCGATGGATTTCAACTTGCTCCGGCGTCGCGTCTTCGGGCAACGCCGGTGCCTCAGGCCTGGGCGCTTGCTTGGCTTCCCGCACTTGCCTCGCGGCCTGGCGTAGCTCCTGCCGTCCACCCGCCACGGCTTCTTTCTGCTTCTCTTCAGGAAGGGACGAAATGGCTGCCGCGGCATTGATGGAGACGACGCCAGCCTTGATCGCTTCGACCAGTTCGGGCGCCGCCTTTTTCTGGATTCGCTCGATCTGCCCCAGGGTCGCGCTGCTCACCCGCGCGGCGCGTGCCAAGGCCTGGCGGGTCGGTAGCGCTGCGGTCTGCGGTCCGCTGGCCGGCTCCGCAGCGGCC
>JAEVZY010000387.1 GCA_023392035.1 Pseudomonadota bacterium
CGGCTGGCCCTTGCGACCCGATGGCGCTCTGGCCGTCGGCCGCGATGGCGCTGCTCGCCGTCCCCGTCACCATCGACGTCACCGATGCCGATGCCGCCGTTTGCACTGCAGCCAATTGCCCGGCCGCAGCCGTGGCCTTGGCTTCGCCAGGCGCGGCGCTGTTCGACTCCACATTCGCCGCCAGCACGCTCACGGCCAAGGCGGACATGTCGAGCATGGCCGGCAGTGTCGCCTCGGCCGGTTGGCTATCCTTTTCTGCGTCCTGGCTGGCGGCGGCGGGAGTGCCTGCAAGCTGCGCGCTGCCGCTTGGCCGGGACGCAGGCGCTTCCCGTTCCGGCCTGCGGCCGGCTTCCTCGCGCGTTGCACGCAGCATCTGCGGGAAGCGCTCGCCAGCCCTGGCGGGGCTGGATTGAGCGGACGGGGCCGGGCTTGCGGGGCCGCTGCTGTCCTCCGCCTTCATCTCCACCTGGCGCGAAGAGTTGTGCAGCATCGCCGGCGACGCGGGCATCATGCCTTGGCCTCTTCCAGCTTGCTGTTCAAGGCGTAGGCGATGAAGCCTTCCTTGTGTTCGCCCAGCTCTTTCAGGTGCTGGCCCAGCTTTTCCAGTTCACGCGCGCAATGCTGCTGTGCCTGCTGATGCGCATGGCGCAACTCCTGCAACTGCAGTTCGGGATAGGCCGCGCCGGCTTCGGCTACGGTGCCCAGGGCCGAAAGCACGGACGCCACCTCGCGGTCGGCCTGGTCCAGTGCCTTCCAGTCGTTGGCGGCGATGGCGCTCATCAGGCCGCGCACCAGGCTGTCGATTCGCATTTTCTTTTTCATGCCTGTTTCGCCAGCACGCCGCGCCAGCCCTGTTTGATGTTGTCGAGCAGGCCGATGACCTCGTCCACCAGCGCCGGATCGAGCTGGATGCCGGCCTGGGTCAGGCGCCAGGCGCAGTAGTCGTACAGGCGCGCCAGGTTTTCCACCACCTCGCCCCCGGACTCCATGTCGAGCGCGCTGGACAAGCCGTTGAGGATCTCGATGCACTTGTCCAGGCTGGCCGCCTTCGCTTCATAGCGGCGGGCGGCGATGTGGGCCTTCACCCGCGCCAGTTCTTCATACAGGCCGTCCATCAGGATCAGCACCAGTTGCACCGGCGAGGCGGCCGCGGCCTGCGAATGCAGGTTGACGGCGTGATAGGAGCTGTAGGCTTCGTAGTTCAAGGTCTGGTTTCCGTTGGCTATTTGCTGCTGGTGCTGCTGAACAGGGCATCGAACATGTTGCTGGTCTGGTTCAGCTGCTGCTGCAGGGCCTGCAGGCGGGTGAACTGTTCCAGGTAACGCGCATAGGCGTTGTTGTATTGGGTATCGATCTGGGTTTGCTTGTCGGTCAGCGCGAGCTGCAGCTTGTTGAGCGCGGCCTGGCGCTGCGTGATCTGGCCGGTCACAACATTGGTCCAGCTGTTGACATAGGTGTCGAGCTGGCCCAGCACCCCGCTCGGCGCACCGGTCGTGGCGCTGCCCAGCAGTTGCGCCAGGCTGTTGGGATCGTCATTCAGCTTTTTCGCCAGGCGCGCGCGGTCCAGGCTCAGGCTGCCGTCGCGATTGGAGGTGATGCCGTAGCTCACCAGGCTGACCCCGCCCGTGCTTTCATGGACGATGCTGCTCAGGCGCAGCGTCAGCGCGCGCACGCCGGCATCGTGGGCGAACGGGCCTGCGGCCACGTTGTTGCTGGGGTCGCCGGCCGCGCTCAGGGCATCCAGCACTTTCTTGAGCTGGTTGTAGGCGTCGACAAAGCCTTGCACATTGGAAGCGGTGGCACTGTCGTCGCGGCCGACGGTGAGCGTGATCGGAGCCTGGCCGCTGGTCATCGCCTGCTTGAACGTCACGCTGACGCCGGCGATCGGGCTGAAGCTGTTCGAGGCTTCCCGCAGCTCCACGCCGCTGTTCTCACCGCCCAGGGACACGATGGCGTCTTGCGCCGCCACCAGCTCGGTCCGGTTGGCCGCGTTGTCAAGCGCCGCCTTCAATGCGCCGGCGCCCATGTTGGAAGTGTCCAGCGAAATCTGGTTGGCCTCGCCGCTGCTGTTGGCGCTCAGCACCAGTTGCGTATTGCCGCCCACAGTGATGGTGGACGCGGTGACGGCCGCCTGGTTGTCCGGCGCCAGGTTGATGGCGGCCGCGATCTCCTGCACCGACAGCACGCCGTCGTTGTCCTTGTCGGCCGCCGACAGGTCGACATCGAAGCTCAGGCTACCCAGCTTGACCGACAGCGGGCCGGAAGGCGGAATCGGCAAGTCGGCCAGATTGCCGTAGGCCACCTGATGGGCGCTTGCCAGTTGCTTGACGAAGAAAGAGTAGGTGCCGGCAGTGGCCGAGGGCGATGCCGTAGCCGAGGCGATGGCCGGATTGCTGAAGGTGGCGGCCTGCACCAGCACCGTCTTCTTGCTCGACAGCGAGGCCAGCGCTGCATCGAAGTTGGACAGCGCCGATTGCAGCTTGGTCAAGGCGCTCGCTGTCGCCTGCGCATCCTTGGTCTGGGTATCGAGCAGGGTCTGCGCGGCCGAGGTATAGGCTTTGGCCAGCGAATTGGCGGTGCTGGTCGGATCGTAAGTGGGGGCGTTCAGTGTGCTCATGCGCCTGGCTCCTCAAGGAATAGGGATATCCCTTGACCAAGGCGACCGAAATCGCGCCGGACTGAAATCGACGGCATGCAACTTGCCGTTCTTGCCATGAGGACTTGCGCGCTGCGCGTCATGCCCGCCCCCTTTGCCACATCTGCACTGCCACTTCATCCTGCCGCTTGCGCGCCTGGCGTTCCTGCTCCGACTGCGCGCGCTGCGCCTGGCGGTGCAGGACCTTGCCCAGCACTTCCTGGCGGAACCAGGCATCGCCCAAGGCGCGCTGCGTCACGGCCATGTCGGCCTCGTGCAGCGTCAGTTCCAGCCGATGCGCCTCGGCCATTTCGAGCACGGCCTGCTTGTAATGGCCGTGGTTGAGCGACAAGGCCGGCGCCAGGGCCGGCGACGAGGCGGCGCTGCCCTGCTGGCACAGCGTTTCCAGGCGCGCCAGGTTGTTCACATAACGCTGGCGCATGGCCTCTTTGGCGGCCAGCTCGGCCTGCAGGCGTTCCACTTCGCGTTCGCGCAGGGCCAGCAGCGTCGACAGGCTGTGGATCATCGGCGTGGCTGATTGCTTCATGCCATCAGCTCCTGCAGTTGCGCGATGCAGGGGGCCAGCGGCGCCGCTTCACGCGTGCCCTGGCACAGGTAGGCTTCGATACTCGGGTGCAGCTTGACGGCGCGATCGGTCTCCGGGTCCGCGCCCGGGGTGTAGGCGCCCAGCGGAATCAGGTCGGCCACGCGCGCATGCTTGGCGCTGCTGGCCTTGAGCGCATTGGCCGCATGCAGGTGCGGCTTGCTGACCACCAGCGCCATGCAGCGGCTGATCGAAGCGCCGATGTCGATGGCGGGATAGTGGCCGCGTTCGGCCAGTTCGCGCGTGAGCACGATGTGGCCGTCGAGGATGGCGCGCGCGGTATCGACCACCGGGTCCTGCTGGTCGTCGCCTTCGGCCAGCACGGTGTAGATGGCGCTCATGCTGCCTTCCTCGTTC
Source organism: Pseudomonadota bacterium (assembly GCA_023392035.1). Lineage (GTDB taxonomy): Bacteria > Pseudomonadota > Gammaproteobacteria > Burkholderiales > Burkholderiaceae_D > Lacisediminimonas. The sequence goes on from JAEVZY010000387.1 coordinate 3,597, forward strand.
TCGCCATTGCCGGCGCTTTCCACCAGTTCCGGCAGCATCGAGAACACCGAGGGCGGATAACCCTTGGTGGCGGGCGGCTCGCCCAGCGCCAGCGCCACTTCGCGGCGCGCCATGGCGTAACGGGTGAGCGAATCGACCAGCAGCAGCACATGCTTGCCCTGGTCGCGAAACCAGGCGGCGATGCAATGGCAGAGCTCGGTGGCCATCTGCCGCATCAAGGGCGATTCGTCGGCCGGCGCCACCACCAGCACGCTCTTCTTCAAGCCTTCGGCGCCCAGCGAAAGTTCGACGAATTCGCGCACTTCGCGCCCGCGCTCGCCGATCAGGCCAACCACCACCACGTCAACCACGGTCTGGCGCGTGATCAATCCCAGCAGCACGCTTTTTCCCACACCGCTGCCGGCCATCAAGCCGACCCGCTGCCCGCGCCCGAGCGTAAGCATGCCGTTGATGGCGCGCACGCCGACATCCAGCGGCTCGCTGACGCGCTTTTTCTTCAGCGGATTGACCTTGGGCGGATGCGGCTCCAGCACCTGATCGCCACCCAGGCGGCCCAGGCCATCGATCGGCTCGCCCAGGCCGTTGACCATGCGTCCCAGCCAGGACATGCCTATCATCAGGCTGGCGCTGTCCGCGCAAGGCAGCACGCGCGCGCCGGCTGCCAGCCCGGCGGCTTTCTTGAAGGGCATCAGGTAGGAAGTCTTGTCGCGAAAACCCACCACTTGCGCATCGAGCCAGTCGCCGTTCACGGTTTCGACCTGGCAGCGCTGGCCGGTGTGCAGCAGGCAGCCGACCACCTCCAGCAGCAAACCGGTGACGCCGACCAGGCGCCCGGTGGGCGTGGCCACCGGCACGGTCTGGAATTCGAGTTTGCGCAGGGCTTCGCTGATCACGCCGCTTGCCTTTCCGCGCCGGTTTGCGCGTTTGTTTGCGCGCTTGTTTGCGCGGCCGTTTCCGCTGCCGCTTCTGCTGCAGATTGGGCTGGCAGCGGCATGACGGGCGACGCCATCGGCGGCTCCAGCAATTGCGTGCTGAGCTGTTCCATGCAGGCTTCCAGGCGCTGGCGGCAACCGGCATCGGCCTCGTGGCCGCCGGCATGGACGCGGCATTCGCCCGGCTCCAGGCGCGCATCGGCAATCAGGGACCAGCCACGGGCGCGTTCCGGATCGATTTCCAGGATGCGTTGCAGCTCGCCCGGATTCAGATAGACCTCGATCCCTTCGCGTACCGGCGGCATCGCCGCCAAGGTTTCATCCACCAGCGCCAGCAGTTGCACCGGCTGCAAAGCCAGTTCGCAGCGGATCACCTGGCGCGCCACCTTGGCCACCAGGTCGACCACTTCGCGGCGCACTGCCGCCTGGTAGTCTTCCTGCACGCTCTTCAAGGCCGAAAGCGCCGCATCCAGCGGACCGGCCAGGCTGTCGAAGGACACCAGGGTTTCGCGCCGCCCTTCCTCGCGGCCCTGTTGCAAACCTTGGCCGCGGCCGCTGTCATAGCCGTCCTGCCGTCCCTGCGCCGCGCCGGCCTGGTAGCCTTCGCGCCGGCCCTGTTCGAAGCCTTCCTGGAACGAAGCCTGCCACTCGGCGGCGACATCCCGGTCCTGGCGTGCCAGGGCCGGCTGCGCCAATTGCGCCAGCGGCGGAAAACGGTGCGGACGGAAATTCTTCATTCGACCACCGTTTCGGCGAACAGCTGCATGTCGATCTCGCCGGCATCCACCAGCGCCTTGACCTGTTCCATGATTTCGCGGCGCGCCTGCTCGACCCGGCTCATCGGCACCGGTCCCAGGCGCCGCATCACGTCCTCGAAGCTCTGCGCCTGGCGCCGTGGCATGGTCTGCATGACCGCGTCGCGCACTTCCGGCTCGGCGCCCTTGAGTGCGACGGCCCACTGTTCGAGCGGCACTTCTTCGATGATGCGCGTGAGCGTGGCTTCGGACTGGGTCGCCAGCAGCGCGAAATGGAACATGCTGATCTCGATCTGCGCCACGATGTCGGGATCGTGCGCGCGCAGCAGCTCCACCAATTGCTGGCGGTCGCCGGGCAGGCGGTTGAGAATTTCCGCCGCCTGGCTCACGCCTTCGACGCTGGCGCTTTGCATGTCCAGGCTGGCCAGGCAGCGCTCGACCAGTTCGTCCAGTTCGATCAGCAGGTCGCGGTCGATTTCATTCAGGCGCGCCACCGTCACCAGCAGCAGGTCGCGCCCTTCCAGCGGCAGCGCTTCGATGATGGCGCCGGCCAGCACCGGCGGCAGGAAAGCCAGGAACACCGCCTGCATGCGCACGTGCTCGTGCGAGATGTAATCGGCCAGCCACTTGGGAGAAGCCCACTGCAGGCGCGCCATCTTCGGCCGGATCGCATCGCCGTAGATGTTGTTGAGGACGTTGTTGGCAATGTCGGAGCCAAGCGCGAGGTCGAGCGAGCGCTTCAGGTAGGAACGCGAGGCGCCATGCACGCCGCTCTGCTGGCGGTAGTCGTCGAAGAAGCGCTGCATGGCGGACTTGACCTCATCCACCTTGATGCCGCTCATGCGCGACATCACTTGCGTGACTTCCAGCAGCTCTTCGCGCGACAGGCAACGCAAGACGGCGGCGGCCGGCTCTTCGCCCATGGAGAGCAGCACGATGGCGGCCTGTTCCAGCGGCGACAAGGCATCGGGATTGAGGGGCTTATCCAGCGCGGCCATTTTTCTGCACCCATTGTTTGACGACTTCGGCCACCCGCTCCGGCTCCTTGCCGGCCAGGACCTTCAAGTGATCGACCATGACGTCGACCGCCGAACCCGGCGGCGGCAGGTCGTAGTCTTCCAGCAGCGGCACTACCGGCATGGTGCGCATGGCAGGCGCGGCCAGGGCCGGCGCCGGCGGGTTGGCACCCAGCGCCACCAGGGCTGGCGCGGCTTGCGGCTGCGGCGCATCCAGTTGCGCCAGTTGCGCTTGCGCCACTTCGTTCAACTCGGGAGATGGCGCGCGCGGCGCCGCCAGGCGTTGCACCGCGGCGCGCGTCAACGGCCGCAGCACCAGCAGGAAGGCCAGCAGCGCGGCAATTGCGGTGGCGGCCCAGGAAGCCATGTCGACCAGGTTGTCGCGCTCCAGCCACCACGGGGTCGGCGCCGGCAGCGCCGGGAAGGCGAGCGTGGAGACGATCAGCTGGTCGCCGCGCTCGGCATCGATCCCCAGCCCATTGCGCAGGATGCGGTCGAAGTTGGCCAGTTGCTCCGCGCTCCAGCCAGCCTTGGTCGGCGCCGCGGCGGCATTGAGCACCACCGCCACGCTCAGCCTGGAAAGCCGGCCGCGGCTGCGCTTGATCTGGGTGATCGAGCGGTCATAGGCGAACTGGCGGGTGGTGGCGTTCTTGCGCGCGGTATTGCCTTCGTCCGGCACCTTGGCCGGGCCGCCGGCGGCCGGGTTGTTGTTGTTGGCGGTGTCCACCGGACGATTGCTGAGCGAGCCGGGAATGCCGATCGCGGGCCGGTTGCGGTCCTGCTCTTCGCGCAGCGCTTCACCAGTGACCTTGGGCGCGTCGCCGTATTTTTCGGTGGTCTCTTCGACCCGGTCGTTGTCGACCGCGGCGGTGACGCTGACCTTGAAATTGTCCGCCCCCAGCACGGGTGCCAGCAGGTCGTGCACGTTGCGCCGCGCTTCGTCCTGGAAGCGGCGCGCGTTCTCGTTGCCGTTCAGCGCCTCGTAGCCGAAGCCGTCGGTGCTGTCGATGTGCGCGGACAGCAGATTGCCGGCCTGGTCCACCAGCGACACCCGCTGCGCAGACAGGCTGGCGACGCTGCCGGTGACCAGGTTGACGATGGCGGAAATCTGTTCCGGTCCCAGCTTGCGTCCCGGCTTCAGGGCCACCACCACCGAGGCCGAACTCTTGTCGCCGTCGGCGGCGACGAAGGACGTGGACTTGGCGATCGACAGGTGCACCCGCGCCGAAGCGATCGCATCCAGCGTCATGATGCTTTGCGCCAGCTCGCCTTCCAGGCCACGGCGGAAACGAATGTCCTGCACGAACTGCGACACGCCCAGCGGATCGTTGCGGTCCATCAGTTCCAGGCCGGCCGGCAATTGCGCGCTCACGCCCTTGGCCGCCAGCAGCATGCGGGCCCGGCCCAGCATGGCCTCGCTCACCAGCACTTGGCCGGTATCGGGATGCAGGCGGTAGGGAATATGTTCGGCGTCAAGCGCGGCCATCATGTCGGCGGCGACCACTTTTTCATGGGCGCCGAACACGGGCTTGAAGCGCGACTGGTCGTGCCAGAGGAACATCATCGCCAGCGCGGTCAGGCCGATGGCGAGCACGGTCAGCGGCATCAGCTTGTTCAGCAGCGAGGGCGGCAGGGAAGGCAGCAGCGCGCCGGCGCGCAAACGCGCCATCCCGGACTTGAGAGCGGAAATCACGTCAGCGACTTTCGCGGCTTAGAGCGGCAGCTTGACCAGCTCGTCGACCGCGCCCATCACCTTGTTCCGCACTTGCATCAGCATCGAGAACGAGAGACTGGCTTCCTGGCTGGCGAGCATGGCGCCGACCAGATCGTCGCTGCGGCCGGCATCGACCTCGGCCATCTTGTCGTTGGCCCGATGCTGGCTTTGATCGACGCTGTAGAGCGTGTCCTTCATGCTCTGCGCGAAGGACATAGGCGCCGGCACCGGATCGTCGGCGGCCGGCGTCAGATTCTTGAGGCCAAGCGCATTGGCCTTGATGACGGCGATGTCGGCGCCGATGCCGCTGCCGACGCTTGTGCCGACGCCTGTGCCGATGTTTGCGCCGATGCCGGCACCAAGATTTGTGCTGAAGTTGTGACCCATTGCAGCTCCCTGTTTGCGGCGCTTGTCAAGGCTCGCAGCCGTTACATTTGTTTGAAGTTATTTCCTGACGGCAAGCGCAGGCTAATGGATTCAAATCGAAAGCGGTATCAGATGGGTCCGAGTGGGAGGCAGGATTAATCCTACAAATTTCCTTTCGGCAATTAAGTAGAATTTGCCCCGCCCGAAGTGCGCTTTCAAGAGCGATCGCGGCCTTGATTCAAGGCCGGTTTTCCCTCTGGAGTGCGCCCGCATTTCTCCACTCAAGCACTTGCCATGAGCACAAGCAAACAGACCAAGTCGTCGCCGCCGCATCAGGTGCTGGACCCCTGTCTCCTTGGCCGTCCCGTACATTTGCTTCCAGTCTTTACGTTGCGCTTACGCGACGATTTGTCGGCGCTGCTGGACAACCTGAACCGCCGCTACAAGGCTTCCTTCCACATCGACAAGCTGGCCTTGGCGCGCCTGGAGCAGGCCGTAGACGCGCAACGCTGGCTGGCATTCAGCGCCGACGGTGCACAGATTCGTTTCGCGCTGGAGCGCAGCATCCTGCTTGCGGTGCTCGACTACCGTTACGGTCGGCGCGCGGACGCCACCGCAGCCGAATCGGCGAGCGGCGCAGTGCGCGTCACCGCGACCGAAGAGCGACTGGCAGCATCGCTGGGCATGCAGTTCGTCAAGACCCTGGCCGCGCGCCTCGCGCGCTTCGGCAAGCAGGGCGGGGCGGCGCCCGGAGCCGGCCATGAATTCAGC
>JAEVZY010000008.1 GCA_023392035.1 Pseudomonadota bacterium
GATGAAAACCAACCGGTGCGTGACCTCGGCAAGTACGGATTGGGCATGGCCAAGTCCAATTACTACGCCAAGTTCCTGGCCACACCTCTGCAAGCGGTTGCCGGCGGCACCGTGCTGGACCTGGTGCCCGCCAGCACCGGCAATGCCCGCGAGTTCCAGGTCCTGTATCGGGGCCAACCCTTGCCGCGCGCAAAAGTCGAGGTGATCGCGCCCAACACCTGGGTGCAGGAACATCAGAGCGGCAGCGATGGAAAGGTCCGCATCAATACGCCGTGGAAGGGACGATATGTGGTGCATGTACTGCACGTCGACAAGCAAGCCGGCGAATTCGGGGGCGCGCGCTATGAAAATCTGCGCAACCACATGACCCTGACTTTCGACCAGGCCGAGGGCACCGATCCCGGACCGGCGATCGCTCCGCAAAAGCCGGAGTGAGCCCGCTTGTCGTGCGCTGGGCCGACATGGGCTGAGGCGTTCAAGAGATTGCACCGGGCGAGTGCGCGAACTCGGGCCCATTTGTTGCTATGATGCATTGTGGAAACAACATTTCGCCATGGCCTTTCGAGCCAGGCATCCAACAAAGGAGAACCCACAATGCGCAAGCACGTCCGCTCGGCCCTGTTCTTGGCCGCCACTGCAATTGCCTCGCTTGGCTTTGCCATCCCGGCTTCGGCCAAGGACACGGTCAAGATCGCCTTCATCGGGCCCATCACCGGGGGCAACTCGGCCATCGGTCTGGGCGGGCGCAACTCCGCCGACCTGGCGGTCAAACTGCGCAACGCCGATCCGAAGAGCAAATACAACTACCAGCTGGTGATCCAGGACGACGAGTGCAAGCCCAATGTCGGCGTGCAGGTTGCCACCAAGGTGGCCTCGGATAATGCCATCATCGGCGGCGTGACCCACTACTGCTCGGCGGTGGCGATGGCGACAGTCGGCATCTACCATCGTTTCGGCATGCCGGCGGTGGTGTGGGGCGCAGTGCTGCCGGACATCACCTACGGCAACAACTACAAGGAAATTCATCGTGTGAACGGCACGATGATCAACCAGAACGATGTCGCCGCGAAGTTCATGACTTCGCAAGGTTACAAGCGCTGGGCGATCATTCATGACACCACCGACTACGGCAAGGGCCACAACAAGTTCTTCACCGAGTTCGTGAAGAAGAATGGCGGCACCGTGCTCGGCACCTTCGGCGTCACTGCCGACCAGCAGGACTTCACCACCGAGCTGACCAAGATTCGCGAACTCAAGCCTGAGGTCATCTACTTCGGCGGACTGACCCCGCTCGGCGTGCGCATCCGCACCCAGATGGAGAAGCTGGGCATCAAGGCCCAGTTCGAAGGCACCTCCGGCATCATGTCCGACGCCTATATCCAGGGCGTGGGCAAGGACTTGGCCGAAGGCTCGCTGTCCTTCATCGAAGGCGCGCCGTGGGAGAAGCTGCCCAGCGGCCTGACCTTCACCGCCAAATACAACCAGCAGAAATACAGCGAGCCGGCGGAAGCCTACGGCCCCTTCGCCTTCGTCGCCACCAATCTGCTGATTGACGCCATCGAAAAGGTCGGCCCCAACCGCAAGAAAGTGCAGGAGACCCTGCGCGCCACCAAGGATGCCGACACGCTGATCGGCAAGGTGACCTTTGACGACCATGGCCAGAACATCGTGCCGCTGGTGACCAAGTATGTGGTCGAGAACGGCAAGTGGGTGGTCTGGGAAGACAGCAGCTACGGCCGTGGCAAGAAAAAACTGGTCGGACGCTGATCCCTTTCTGATTCTGTCCTGGAAGCAGCGGGCGGCCGCGCTCGGCCGCCTGCTTTCCTCTTGTCGCATTCCGCTGGTATTGGAGTCTTCTCGTGAGCGTTATAGCGCAGTACGTCCTTAATGGGCTGATGCTTGGCATCATCTATGCCATGGTCGCCGTCGGCTTCACGCTGTTCTTCGGCGTGCTGGACGTCATCAAGTTTTCGCACGGCGACGTATTGATGGTCGGCGCCTTCGCCGGCCTGGCCGCCACCGTCGGTGTGGGCATGCTGGGCATTACCTCGCCCGTGCTGCTGCTGGTGGCCATGATTCTGGCCGCGCTGTCCGTCACGGCGCTATTGGGCGCACTGATCGCGCGCTTCCTGGTGCTGCCCTTGCACAAGGCGCCGCCCTTGAACACGCTGCTGGCCACGCTGATGCTGGGCACGGTGATTCGCGAGGCGGTGCGCCTGTTCTATCCGGAAGGCTCCAACCCCAAGCCTTTCCCGGCGCTGTTACCGGGCGACTCGCTGTCCATCGCCGGCTTTCCGGTGCGGGCCGACAACCTGATCCTGATCTTCACCGGCATCGCCATCATCGCCGGGGTGCATTTCCTCATTACCCGCACCCGCCTGGGGATGGCAATTCGCGCCGTGGCGCAGGATGCCGACACCGCGCGCCTGATGGGCATCAATTTCGATGCCGTGGTGCTGTTCACCTTTGCGCTGGGCTCCGGCATGGCGGCGCTGGCCGGGATCATGAATGGCCTGTACTACAACGAGGTCAATTTCAATATCGGCCTGCTGTTGGGGGTGATCGGATTTGCCGCCGCCATCCTGGGCGGCCTGGGCAACCTGTATGGCGCCATTTTGGGCGGCTTCCTGTTCGCCGCCCTGCAGATCCTGGGCAGCACGCTGCTGCCGGCGATCTTTCCGGATGTGCCCAGCGCCTACAAAGACGTATTCGCCTTCGCTGCCGTCATCATCCTGATGGCATGGAAGCCCACTGGACTGATCGCAGAAAAATCCAGCGAGCGCGTATGAAGACTGCAACCACATCAGCTGCAAGCACCGCAGGCCTTGAAGGGGCCGAAAGCAATACCACGCTCGAATCCCAATCCGGCAGCCGCGGCAAGGCCGCAGCCTTGCTGGGCGTGGCCGCCGTCGTCATCACCGTCTTCCTCTGGCTGTTCCTGCACGCGGAGTCGCAACTGGCCATCGGCGGCTTGCTGCTGCTGGCGCTGGCCGCCAGCGTAGGCTTGTCGAAAACGGGCGTCGCCGCACGCCTGAGCCAGTCGGCCGCAGTGCGGCCCGGCGTGGCCCGCAGCCTGGCCATCGTGGCGGTGCTGGCCCTGGTGGCGGCCTTCCATGACACGCATTTCGTGCTGCTCATGCTGTGCACGGTAATGCTGTACACCACCGCTTGCCTGGGCCTGACCATCCAGTTCGGCTTTGCCGGCGTTGCCAATTTTGCCGGCGCCGCTTTCTTTGGCATCGGTTGTTATGCGACCGCGGTGCTGATGACCAAGACCGGCTTGCCGCACCTGCTGATCATTCCGCTGGCCGGATTGATTTCAGCTGTCATCGGCTCGGTACTGATCACGCCCGTATTGCGCACCCGCGGCCACTACGCGGCATTGGTGACGATCGCCTTCGGCATCCTGTTTCGCACCTTTATCGAAGTGAATGACGTGCTGGGCGGGCCGCAGGGCCTGCAGGTGCCGGGCATCCAGATCTTCGGCTTCAGCCTCAACGAAAACTTCACCCTGGGCGGCGTGGAATTTTCGTTCTACGTTTCCTATGCGCTGCTGGCGCTGGCGGTGTGCGCGGGGGCCTTCATCATGGTGTCGGCGCTGGAACGCTCCTGGGTCGGCCTGGCCATGGACGTGGTGCGTACCGACGAGACCGCAGCCGCCACCTTCGGCCTGCACATCGCCCGCTGGAAAGTGATTGCCTTCACCTTCGGCAATTTCCTGGCCGGTGTGGCGGGTAGCTTGTACGCCGCCATGGCCGCCTTCATTGCGCCCAACAACTTCACCTTTGGCGATTCGCTGTTGCTGGTGTCGATTGTGATTCTGGGCGGCCTGGGCAACCTGATCGGCCTGATCCCGGCGGCGCTGATCGTGCTGATCCTGCCCGAGAAGCTGCAGTTCATCCAGGAATACCGCTTCCTGCTGTATGCGGCCTTGGTGATTGCCATCCTGCTGTTCCGGCCCAATGGCCTCATGCCGCGCAAGACGCGCCTGTTCTTCCCGATCGGAGCACGCAAAGGAGCTGCCAAATGAGCGCCATGGTGAGCGTGCAAGACCTGACCATGCGCTTTGGCGGCGTGACCGCGCTGGACAAACTGGCGCTGGAAATCCACCAGGGCGAAGTGCTGGGCCTGTTGGGACCGAACGGCTCGGGCAAGACCACTTTCTTCAACGTGCTGACCGGCATTTACCGCGCGCAGACCGGCTCGATCCTGCTGGATGGCCGCGAGATATTGGGGCAGACGCCGCAAGAGGTGTATCGCGCCGGGGTGGCCCGCACCTTCCAGCGCTCGCGCCTGTCGCTGGACCTGACCGTATTCGACAACATGGTCATCGGCGACTACCAGCACATGCACCACGGCCTGGTGTTCAACCTGTTCCGGCGCCGCGCTTTTCGCGAGGAATACGAACGCTATGTGGAAAAGGCGCTGGCGCTGCTGGATATCTTCAGCCCGCCGCTGGCCAAGCGTCTGTTCGAACCGGTGGGTTCCTTCACCATGATCGACCGGCGCCGGATCGAAGTCTGCCGGGCCCTGATCACCCAGCCGCGTCTGCTCTTGCTGGACGAGCCCTCGGCCGGCATGACCCATGACGAAACCGACGAGCTGATGCAGGACATCCTGCAGGTGCGGGAAAAGCTGGGCAATCTGACCATTGTCTTGATCGAGCATGAAATGAATGTGATCGAGCGGGTGACCAACCGCTGCATCGTCTTCAACTACGGCCGCAAGATTGCCGAAGGCAGCTATGCCGAAATCACCGCCAATCCCGACGTGCAAACCGCCTACCTGGGAGAGACGGCATGAGCAATCTGCAAGTGCGCCACCTCAGCACCGGCTACGACCGCGTGAACGTGCTGCATGACGTCAGCATCGACGTCGAGGCCGGCAAGATCACCTGCATCCTCGGCGCCAACGGCGCCGGCAAGAGCACGCTGATCCGCGCCATCCTTGGCCTGACGCCGGCCCGCGAGGGCCAGATCCTGTGGAAGGGCCGTGACATCGCCCGCGACAAGACCCACAACATCATTGCCAGCGGCATCGCCTGCATCCCCGAGGGCCGCAAGGTGTTCCCGCGCATGACGGTGACCGAGAACCTGGCTCTGGGCGCATTCCTGGCCGCCAATCCGGCCACCATCCGCGAGCGGATGGAAAAGGTGTTCGAGATTTTTCCGCGCCTGAAGGAGAGGGCGCAGCAGCTGGCCGGCACCATGTCCGGCGGCGAACAGGCGATGGTGTCGATCGGCCGCGGCTTGATGGCCGAGCCCGAGCTGTTGGTGATCGACGAACCCTCGCTGGGCCTGTCGCCGCTGTTCGTGAAGGAGAACTTCAAGGTGATCCGCCGCATCAACGAACTGGGCATCACGGTCTTGCTGGTGGAACAGAACGCGCGCCAGACCCTGGCCATTGCCCACGGCGGCTACGTGCTGTCGCAGGGCCGTGTCATCGCGCAGGGTAGTGCCGAGGAATTGACCAACAACGACGAAGTCCGCTCGGCCTACTTTGGCTGAAGCGCAGGGGACAGCATGAACATCACCGACATGCCGCTGGCCGAGTTGCAGCGGCAACTCGCCAGCCGCGCGCTGAGCGCCGAAACCGTGGCCCGCGCTTTCATCGAGCGCGTGGAGTCTCAGGAAGCCTCCGTGCGCGCCTGGGAGTTCTTTGACGCCGACCTGGTGCTGCGGCAGGCGCAGCAACTGGACCAGGGGCCGGTACTGGGCCCCTTGCACGGCATTCCCCTGGGCGTGAAGGACCTGATGGATACGGGGGACATGCCCACCACCTACGGTTCGCCCATCTACGCAGGGCACCGTCCAGCCCGCGACGCCGCCTGCGTGGCCGCCAGCCGCGCCGCCGGCGCCATCGTGATGGGCAAGACGGTGACCACCGAATTTGCCACCTACAAACCGGGCAAGACCCGCAATCCGCGCGGCTTGCCTGGCGATCGGACGCCGGGCGGCTCATCC
>JAEVZY010000043.1 GCA_023392035.1 Pseudomonadota bacterium
GAGCAAGGTATTCCGCAGCCAGTGGGCCTTGCTGGTGTTTTTGCTGTCACCGAAGGCGAGGGAGGCACAGGCGCGGGCGGGGATGGCCTGAGTCGCTTCCCTGCATGGACCGGTCAACAGCGAACCGGTCCATGCGGCCAATTTCCCCTTGATGCAGCTTTTTTTGCCGACTTTTCTGCCGACTTATTTGCCGCATTGCAGTCGGGATAACCCCCTGATTTAAAAGACAAGAATTCGAAGATTTCGATTTTCTTCGCCTTCAGCTTGCCGATCTTTTTGCCGATTTGATTCGGCGCCCATGGCCTTCATCCTTCGATGACTTGCCGCTCCCCATTCCAATGCGATAATTGCGCACCTGCGTCAGCCGCTGCGCTGCACCTCCCACTGTCCCGCCCATCGAAAAATCGCGCCTTGGCATTCGGGCTTGCCGTGATGGGCAATACAAATTGGCCGATGTCTTGAAGAACGAGAAGCAAATCCCCTCATTGGCCCCGTCCGGGCAAACCCATCCGGCACTCGACGAAGCCGAGCTCGCCCGTCACACGCCGATGATGCAGCAGTACCTGCGCATCAAGGCCGGCTATCCAGACATCCTGCTGTTCTACCGGATGGGCGACTTCTACGAACTGTTCCTGTCGGATGCCGAAAAGGCGGCGCGCATCCTGGGCATCACGCTCACCCAGCGCGGCGCCAGCAATGGCAATCCGATCAAGATGGCGGGCGTGCCTTTCCATTCGGCCGAGCAGTATCTGGCGCGGCTGGTGAAGATGGGCGAATCGGTGGCAATTTGCGAGCAGATCGGCGATCCGGCCACCAGCAAGGGGCCGGTGGAGCGCAAGGTGATTCGCATCATCACGCCCGGCACCCTGTCCGACGCCGATCTGCTGCCCGAGAAATCCGAAAAGCCGCTGCTCGCCATTTGCGCCAGCAGCCAGCGGCGCCAGCTCAGCATCGGCCTGGCCTGGCTGGCGATGGCGTCCGGACGCCTGACCACCATGGAATTCGAAGGCGACGAGAAAGCCGTGCAAGGCCGCTTGCGCCAGGAGCTGGAGCGTATCGCGCCGGCCGAGGTGCTGGTCAGCGCCGGCCTCACTGTGTCGCTGCCGCTGGCACGCAGCACGCCGGTGCCGGACTGGCACTTCGATCTGGCCGCCGGCGACAAGGCGCTCAAGGCGCAATTGGGCGTGACCACGCTGGCCGGATTCGGCGCCGAAAATCTTTCCACCGCGGTGGGTGCTGCCGGCGCCTTGCTGCGCTATGCCGAATCGACCCAGGGGCGCGGCTTGCAGCATGTGCGCACGCTCAGTGTGGAAACCGGCAATGAATACATCGGCATGGATGCCGCCACCCGCCGCAATCTGGAATTGACGGAAAGCCTGCGCCCGCTGGAGTCGGGCAATGCCGACAGCACGCTGTTCGGCTTGCTCGATCATTGCCGCACCGCCATGGGATCGCGCCTGCTGCGCCATTGGCTGCATCACGCCAGCACCCAGGCCGATGTCGCTCGCGCCCGGCACGCGGCGATCAATGCGCTGATGGGCAGCGATGCCTGCCCTGCCTTGGCCGCGGCCTTGTCGCAAGTGCCCGATATCGAGCGCATCACCACCCGCATCGCACTGCTGTCGGCGCGCCCGCGTGATTTGTCGGGCTTGCGCGAAGGCTTGCGGCAACTGGATGCGCTGCAAGCAATTGCTTTGCAGTCGGCCCAGTCTGATGACTTGCTCTCGCGCCTGGCCAGCGCAATTGCCACACCTGCGCAATGCCTGGACTTGCTGACCCGCGCCATCGCCGCCGAGCCGGCCGCCATGGTGCGCGACGGCGGCGTGATCGCCCCCGGTCATGATGCCGAACTGGATGAGTTGCGCGGCCTGTCCCAGAACGCCGGGCAGTTCCTGCTCGATCTGGAAACCCGCGAACGGGCGCGTACCGGCATCGCCAATCTGCGGGTCGAATACAACAAGGTGCATGGCTTCTATATCGAAGTCACCAACGGCCAGGCCGACAAGGTGCCGGAAGACTATCGCCGTCGCCAGACCCTGAAAAACGCCGAGCGCTACATCACGCCTGAACTCAAGGCTTTCGAAGACAAGGCCTTGTCGGCCCAGGAACGGGCGCTGGCGCGCGAAAAAATGCTGTACGAAGCGCTGCTGCAGGAGCTCGGGCAGCACATCGCCCGCCTGCAGCAAGTGGCGCGCGGCGTGGCCGAGCTCGACACCCTGCACGCCCTGGCCCGTCATGCGCTGGACAACGACTGGTGCGCACCGAACCTGGTGGACGAACCCTGCATCGTCATCGAGCAAGGCCGGCATCCGGTGGTGGAGAAAACCATCGAGCGCTTCATTGCCAACGATTGCCGCCTGAATGACGAGCGGCGCCTGCTGCTGATCACCGGCCCCAACATGGGCGGCAAATCGACCTTCATGCGGCAAGTGGCCCTGATCTCGCTGCTGGCTTATGTGGGCAGCTTCGTGCCGGCAGCCAGCGCCACCATCGGGCCGATCGACCGCATCTTCACCCGCATCGGCGCGGCCGACGACCTGGCCGGCGGGCGTTCCACTTTCATGGTGGAGATGACCGAATCGGCCGCCATCCTCAACGGCGCCACGCAGAATTCGCTGGTGCTGATGGATGAAGTCGGGCGCGGCACCTCCACCTTCGACGGCCTGGCCCTGGCCTGGGCCATCGCCCGCCATCTGATCGAAAGCACGCGCAGTTTCACGCTGTTCGCCACGCACTATTTCGAGCTGACCCAACTGCCGCAAACCTGGCCCAGCGCCGCCAACGTCCACCTCTCGGCCATCGAGCACAAGGACAGCATCGTCTTCCTGCATGCGGTCGAGGCCGGCCCGGCTTCGCAAAGCTATGGCTTGCAGGTGGCGCAATTGGCGGGCGTGCCGGCGCAGGTGATCCGCGCCGCGCGCCGCCACCTGGCGCAGCTGGAGGCGCAATCGGTCGGCTCCACCACCCAATTCGATCTGTTCGCGGCGGCCGAGCCCTTGCCGCCGGAGCAGGCGCCGGCCGCCGAATCCGATCCCGCTGGCGCCGAGTTGCTCGATGCGCTGGCCGAACTCGATCCCGACCAATTGACGCCGCGCGCCGCGCTCGATGCGCTCTACCGGCTCAAGCAACTGGCCAAAGACACGCAATGAACCTGCGCTGCCCGCGCATCCGTTTCCGGCTCGCTGCGCTCTTCACCTGCCTTCTGATCGGACTGCCGGCAAGCGAGGCGGCGCCCGCGGATGGCGGCGGCCGCAACTGGAGCTTCGCCATTCTCGGCCAGCCGGATCGGCTGGGAAGTGGCGACGAACATTTGCGCCGGGCACTGGCCACCAGCAATCGCGAGCGGGTCGCCTTCGTGCTTGCCACCGGACTCAAGTCAAGCCTCGAAGCCTGTTCGGATGCGCTCTACGAAGAACGCATGGATCTGCTGGAACAGTCGCGCCATCCCCTGCTTTTGTCCTTGTCGGCTGCCGATTGGGCCGAGTGCCGGCGCGAAGACGGCAGCAGCGCGGCGCAGGAACGCCTGGCGCGCGTGCGCGAATGGTTCTTCTCCAATCTCAACCGCAATGGCTTGAACGTGGCGCAGCAGTCGCAGGTGGCGCAGTTCCGCGCCTTTGCGGAAAACCTGCGCTGGGAAGTGAAAGGCGTAATGTTCGCCACGCTCAATCTGCCGGGCGACAACAACCATTACGTGCCCGATGCCGGACGCAACAGCGAGTTTGAAGACCGGATGATTGCCAACCGCTATTGGCTGCATCGTCTGCTGCAGTCGGCCAAGAGTCGCCGGGTGCGCACCCTGGTCTTGTTTTTCGATGCCGATCCGCAGTTGTGGCGTGCGTCGCGCCTGGCCCCCGGAC
>JAEVZY010000155.1 GCA_023392035.1 Pseudomonadota bacterium
CCGCTGGGCGGCTACGTCAAGATGCTGGACGCGCGCGAAGAAGACCTGTCCAATCTGGCGCCCGCCGAGCTGGCGCGCGAATTCACCCGGCAATCGGTGTGGCGCCGCATCGCCATCGTGGCCGCCGGTCCCCTGGCCAACTTCCTCCTGGCGATTGCCGTGTTTGCCGGCCTGGCCATGGTCGGCACGCCCGAGCCGGCCGCCAAATTGCGCGCCGCACCGGCCTGGAGCGCGGCCGCCCAGGCCGGCGTGCAGGGCGGCGACCAGGTCTTGGCCATCAATGGCGAGGCGGTGGAATCCTGGGCCGACCTGCGCTGGAAGATGATCGATATCGCCGTCGAAAAGCGCGCGGCCAAGCTGGAAGTGCAGCGCCAGGTGGAGCGCGATGGTCACACCGCCAGCGAAGTGCGCAGCCTGGAATTGCGCACCGACAGCCTGCAGACTTCCGACCTGGAAGGCGATTTTCTCGGCAAGCTGGGCCTGGAACTGGCGCGTCCGCGTCCGACCCTGGGCCGCATCATCCCTGAAGGCGCGGCCTGGCGCGCCGGCCTGCAAACCGGCGACGTGGTGCTGGCCGTCGATGGCCGTGCCATGCCCGACGCCCTGGCCTTCGTCGAGACCGTGCGCGATTCGCCCGACAAGCGGCTTGACCTTTCCCTGCTGCGCCATGGCCAGCCCCTGCAGCTGGCGGTCACGCCGATCGCCGTCCACCGCGACGACCGGGTCATCGGCCGCATCCAGGCCGAAGTGCCGACCATGCCCGAGATGGTGGTGCTCACCGCCGGTCCGGCCAGGGCCGTGTGGCAGGGCGCGGTCAAGACCT
Source organism: Pseudomonadota bacterium (assembly GCA_023392035.1). Classification (GTDB taxonomy): domain Bacteria; phylum Pseudomonadota; class Gammaproteobacteria; order Burkholderiales; family Burkholderiaceae_D; genus Lacisediminimonas. The sequence continues at coordinate 824 of JAEVZY010000155.1, forward strand.
GGGAAACCAGCGCGCTCACCTTGCGCATGCTGGGCAAAATGGTCGTCGGCCAGGTCTCGTGGAAGAACATCACCGGACCGATCACCATCGCCGATTACGCCGGCCAGACCGCGCGTATCGGCCTCATCAGCTTTCTCTCGTATATCGCCTTCATCAGCATCAGCCTCGGGGTCATGAATTTGCTACCCATTCCGGTATTGGATGGAGGTCTTTTGCTGTATTATTCGCTGGAAGTTTTGACCGGCCGACCCGTGTCCGAGCGTTTTGGCGAATTGGCGCAGCGTGCGGGCATCGGGATCCTGATGACGCTGATGGTCGTTGCCATGTTCAATGACATAGTACGGCTCATCTCCTGACACGCGGACGAGTGGCTGTCACTCCAGGGAGGGAGGGCAGCCAAGGCGACACCGGTCGACGAGCTCGCCCAACTGGAGCAGTCCTCGGCAGCATCCTGGCCGTGGCCCGCGCAAAAGACCATAACAACGACCGATGAACGTGTTCAGCCAGCGTTTTCCCCTGCCTTTTTCCCGCCGTATTCTCGCCGCCGCCGCATTTGCCCTGTGCACCGGTTCCGCCCTTGCGGTGGAGCCCTTCGTGGTCAAGGACATCCGGGTCGAAGGCATACAGCGTACCGAAGCCGGCACCGTGTTCAGCTACCTGCCGGTGCGGGTCGGCGACACCTTCAACGATGAAAAAGGCAGCAATGCCATCAAGGCCCTGTACGCCACCGGCCTGTTCCGCGATGTGCGCATCGAGGCCGAAGGCGATGTGCTGGTGGTGCAGGTGGTGGAGCGTCCCGCGATTGCCAGCATCGACTTCTCCGGCATCAAGGAATTCGAAAAAGACACCCTGATCAAGGCCCTGAAGGAAATCGGCCTGGCGCAAAGCCGCATCTACGACCGCGCCTTGCTGGATCGCGCCGAGCAGGAACTCAAGCGCCAATACCTGTCGCGCGGCCTGTACGGCGCCCAGATCACCACCACCGTCACCCCGGTCGAACGCAATCGCGTCAACATCACCTTTGCGGTGGACGAGGGCGACGCCGCGCGCATCCGCGGCATCAACTTTGTCGGCAACAAGGCCTTCAGCGACAAGGAATTGCGCAGCCTCCTGAAGCTGTCCACGCCGACCTGGTTCTCCTGGTTCACCAAGGCCGACCAGTATTCGCGCCAGAAGCTGACCGGCGATATCGAAGCCCTGCGTTCGTTCTACCTGAACCGCGGCTACCTGGAGATGACGGTCGATTCGACCCAGGTCTCGATCACGCCCGACAAGAAAGACATCTACCTCACCTTCGGCATCAACGAGGGCGAGAAATTCACCGTCTCCGACATCAAGCTGGAAGGCGAACTGCTGGGCCGCCAGGACGAACTGAAGCCCCTGCTCGAGCTCAAGCCGGGCGATACCTACAGCGGTGAGAAGCTGCAGAACAGCATCAAGAAGATCACCGAGCGCATGGGCACCTACGGCTATGCCTTCGCCAACGTCAACGCCAATCCGGTGGTCGATCGCGAACACCGCAAGGTGGCTTTCACCGTCTTCGTCGACCCCGGCAAGCGGGTCTATGTCCGCCGCATCAACATCAGCGGCAATACCCGCACCCGCGACGAGGTGGTGCGGCGCGAGTTCCGCCAGTTCGAAAGCAGCTGGTACAACGGCGACAATATCCGCCTCTCGCGCGACCGGGTTGACCGCCTGGGCTACTTCACCGACGTCACCATCGAAACCCCGGAAGTGCCGGGCACGCCCGACCAGGTTGACGTCAACATGAACGTCACCGAAAAGCCGACCGGCGCCATCACCGTCGGTGCCGGCTTCTCCTCCGACGAGAAGCTGTCGCTGATGGGCTCGATCTCGCAGCAGAACGTATTCGGCAGCGGCAATACGCTGTCGCTGGACGTGAATACCAGCCGCCGCTACCGCACCATCGCGGTCACCCAGACCAATCCGTATTTCACGGACGATGGCGTATCGCGCACCTATGAAGTCTTCCTGCGCACGGTGCGTCCGCCGCTGGGCTTCATCAGCGATTACAAGATCCAGACGGCGGGTGCCAACATCCGTTTCGGCGTGCCGTTTACCGAAGTCGACCGCGTGTTCTTCGGTGCCGGCCTGGAGCGCACCCTGGTCTCCACCGACATCAACAGCCCCTTGCTGTTCCAGCGCTATACGCAGCAGTTCGGCAACGGCACCGATGCCCAGACCACCAGCTTCCCCTTCACCGTCGCCTGGGCGCGCGACCAGCGCGACAGCGCGCTGGTGCCGTCCACCGGCCACTATCAACGTGCCAACCTTGAAATCGCACCGGCCGGCACGCTGCGCTACTACCGTGCCACCTACCAGCGCCAGTACTACCGGCCGATGAACTCGGCCAAGACTTCTGTGCTGGCCCTGAACGGCGAAGTCGACTATGGCAAGGGCATGTTCGGAACGCCGTTCCCGGTGTTCAAGAACTACTTCGCCGGCGGTATCGGCAGCGTGCGCGGATTCCGCGCCTCAAGCTTGCAGGTCAACCCGATCGCGGGCCAGGATTCGGTGGGCGGCCAATCGCGCCTGATTGCCAATGCTGAACTGCAATTCCCGATTCCGGGCGCCGACCGTACGCTGCGCTGGTTCAGTTTCTTTGACGCCGGTCAGGTCTTCAACCAGGATGCGGGCGAGAAAATCAACGTCTCCAACCTGCGTTATTCTGTCGGCCTTGGCCTGTCCTGGATTTCGCCGGTCGGGCCGCTGAAGATCAGCTTCGGTCACCCGCTCAATGCCAAGTCGAACGACATCACCGAAGTGTTCCAGTTCACCATTGGCACCGGCTTCTGAGGCCGGGCCTGGAATCAACATCATGAAATCGGAGAAAACCTTGAAGTCAACCAAGAGTCTGTGGAAACTGCTCGCCTTGCTGGCAGCCTCGGCCTTCATGCTGGCCGATGCCGCGGCACAGGATGGCCCCACCCGGATCGGCTTCGTCAGCCAGGATCGCATCATGCGCGACGCCGCGCCGGCCAAGGCAGCCACCGCCAAGCTGGAGCAGGAATTTGCCAAGCGCGATCGCGACCTGCAAGACCTCGGCAGCCGCATCAAGGCCCTGTCCGACAAGCTGGAAAAA
>JAEVZY010000156.1 GCA_023392035.1 Pseudomonadota bacterium
ATCAAGGAAATCGCCAAGCAGAACAAGGACCCGCTGGCTGGGCCTTTGCGGCTGGGCGTGATCTACACCATCGCGCCCTACCTGCTGCCGCAGCTGGTCAAGGTGATGATCGACCGCGTTCCGCAAATGCCGCTGATCCTGCAGGAAAATTTTACGGTCAGGCTGATCGAGCAATTGCGCCAGGGCGAACTGGATGCGGCCATCATGGCGCTGCCTTTCAGTACCCAGGGTTTGTCGGTGCAGCCGCTGTATGACGAACCCTTCGTGGTGGCGGTGCCGAGGAATCACAAATGGGCCAAGAGCGAAACCATTCCCGCCGAGTCATTGAAGAGCGAGACCATGCTCCTGCTGGGCAATGGCCATTGCTTCCGCGACCAGGTGCTGGAGGTCTGCCCAGAGATGTCGCGCTTCTCCACCACCGGCGACGGCATCGCCCGCACCTTCGAAGGTTCATCGCTGGAAACCATTCGGCACATGGTGGCGTCGGGCATCGGCATTACCGTGCTGCCGATGGCATCCATCCCCGCCATGGAAGCGCCGGATGGCATGCTGCGCTACGTGCCGTTTGAAAAGCCGGAACCCAATCGTCGCGTGGTGCTGGCCTGGCGCAAGAGCTTTACCCGCGCTGCCGCCATCGAAGCCGTGGTGCAGGCAGTGCAAGCCTGCAACTTGCATGGGGTGACGATGCTGAATGAACAGGCCAGCGAGGCGGAGCAGGCGCTGGCTTAAATGCGGCTTGAGTGCCGCCAAGCGCGGCAACGTTCCCGGCCGTCAACTGAAGTCGCCAGACCGAGGCCAGGTCTTTCAGGGACGAATTCCGTCGTATACTCGGCAGCCTCCCGCACTCCTCATTGGCCCGTGAATACGTCCACCGCCCTGCCCCGCGCCTATCTGTATTGGAAACTGGTCCGGCTCGACAAGCCGATCGGCATTCTGTTGCTCTTGTGGCCGACGCTGTGCGCACTGTGGCTGGCGTCCGATGGCCAACCCGACTGGCGGCTGGTGCTGATCTTCACCGTGGGCACGGTCCTGATGCGCTCCGCCGGCTGCGCCGTCAATGACTACGCCGATCGCGATTTCGACAAGCATGTGAAGCGCACCGCGGATCGCCCCTTGACCAGCGGCCGCATCAAGGAATGGGAAGCCTTGCTGGTGGGCGCGGTGCTGGCGCTGTTGGCTTTCCTGTTGATCCTGCCGCTCAATGCATTGACCAAACAGCTCTCCGTGCTGGCCCTGCTGATCGCCGGCAGCTATCCCTACTTCAAGCGCTTCTTTGCCATTCCCCAGGCTTATCTGGGCATCGCCTTCGGCTTTGGCATTCCCATGGCCTATGCGGCCGTACGCGGCGAGGTGCCGCTGGAAGCCTGGCTGCTGCTGCTGGCCAACATCTTCTGGGCCGTGGCCTATGACACCGAATACGCCATGGTCGACCGGGACGACGATTTGAAGATAGGCATGCGCACCTCGGCCATCACCTTCGGCGACTGGGACGTCAAAGCGGTGATGCTGTGCTACGCCATCGCCCTGGGCATGGACTTCATCATCGGCTGGCAACTGGGGCTGCGCTGGGTGTTCGCCGCCGGCATGCTGGTGGCGGCCGGCCTGGCGCTGTATCACTACCGCCTGATCCGCAATCGCGAGCGCATGGCTTGCTTCGCCGCCTTCCGCAACAACAACTGGCTGGGGGCGGCCATCTTCGCCGGCATCGCCGGCGATTATCTGCTGCGTTGATTCAGTCCTTGCCGAACTCTTCGCCCATCTCGCGGCCGCGATCCGAAGCCGCGTGCAAGGCCTTGACGATGGCTTCCTTCACACCGGACTGCTGCATGCTGGTCAGCGCCGCATAAGTGGTGCCGCCCTTGGAGGTGACCCGTTCGCGCAAGGTGGACAAAGGCTCGCTGGATTGCGCCGCCAAGTGCGCGGCGCCCGCAAACGTAGCCAGCGTGAGTTGCAGGCTGGCCTGATCGCTCAAGCCCATAGTCCGTCCCGCTTCCTGCATCGCCTCCATGAAGTAGAAGACATAGGCCGGACCGCTGCCCGACACCGCGGTCACCGGATCGAGCAAGGCCTCGTTGTCCAGCCACACCGTCTTGCCCACCGCCTGCAGAATCGCATTGGCCGCTTCGCGCTGTTCGGCTGAAACGCCGGGCAAAGCCACCATGCCGGTAATGCCCATGCCGATCAGGGCCGGAGTGTTGGGCATGGTGCGCACGATGGCCTGGTAGTTGCCCAGCCAGCGCGCCAGATCGGCCGCGCGGATGCCAGCCGCGATCGACAACAGCAGTTGCGCGCCCATGTGCGGCTTCAGCTGCGCCACTACTTCCTTCATCTGTTGCGGCTTGACCGCCAGCACCAGCACATCCGCCGACTTCAGCGTGGCGTCGATACGCTCGGCCACCGTCACGCCGAACTGGCTGGAGAGTTTCTCGCGCGCGGCGGCGACCGGGTCCACCACGTGAATATTGGCGGCAGCCGTCAACTTGTCGGCCAGGCCGCCGATCAAGGCGCTGGCCATATTGCCGCCGCCGATGAAAGCAATGCGCAAATCCTGTTTCATGTCTTGTCCTGTTATGTGTAGTCGCGCTGGCCGAAGATGGCCGTGCCCACGCGCACGATGGTGGCGCCTTCCAGAATTGCGGCTTGCAGATCGGCCGACATGCCCATGGAAAGCGTATCGATAGTGAGTCCCTCGGCGCACAGCGCTTCGGCCAGTTGGCGCAGGCGGGAAAAGGGCTGGCGTTGCGCTTGCAGCGATTCGGCCGGTTCCGGTATCGCCATCAAGCCGCGCAGTTGCAGGCGCGGCAGTTGGGCCACTGCCTTGGCCAGCTGCGGCAATTCATCCGGATGCACACCGCTCTTGCTGGCTTCGCCGCTGATGTTGACTTGCAGGCAAACCTGCAAGTCCGGCAGATGCGCCGGCCGCTGTTCCGACAAGCGCTGGGCAATCTTCTCGCGCTCGATGGAATGCACCCAATCGAAATGGCTGGCGATGGCGCGCGTCTTGTTGCTTTGGATCGGGCCGATGAAATGCCACTCCAGTTTCAGATCCGGACGCTGGGTCGCGATCTCGGCCTGCTTGTCGAGCGCTTCCTGCAGATAGTTTTCGCCGAAGGCGCGCTGACCGGCGTCGGCAGCGGCTATCACATCGTTCGCGCCGAAGGTCTTTGAGACTGCCAGCAAACGCACAGCGTCTACCGGGCGCGACGCCGTTTCGGCAAAGTGGCGTATCTGCCCTTGCACGGCTTGCAGGCGCTCAACTAATGGAGACATAATCGGATCACTTCAAGCAACACTTCACGCCACGCGCCACGCATATTCGGCAATCCGTTTTGTCAATGCGGCAAGTCATTCCAGACCGCTGCTGCCGGCGCTTCCAGGGAGCAGCGATTATAAATGGACATTTCCGAACTCCTTGCCTTCGCGGTCAAGAACAAGGCCTCTGACCTGCATCTCTCGGCCGGCATGCCGCCCATGATCCGCGTGCACGGCGATGTACGTCGCATCAACCTGCCGCCGATGGAGCACAAGGAAGTCCACGCCATGGTGTACGACATCATGAACGATGGACAACGCAAGTACTACGAAGAGAACCTGGAGATCGATTTCTCCTTCGCCATTCCCAACCTGGCGCGCTTTCGTGTCAATGCCTACAACCAGGACCGCGGCGCGGCGGCCGTGTTGCGTACCATCCCATCCAAGGTGCTCACGCTCGAGCAATTGAATGCGCCCAAGATCTTCGGAGATCTCGCCTTGAAGCCGCGCGGCCTGGTACTGGTGACCGGCCCCACGGGTTCAGGCAAATCGACCACGCTGGCGGCGATGGTCAATCACATCAACGAGACCGAGTACGCCCACATCCTCACCGTCGAAGACCCGATCGAATTCGTACACGAGTCAAAGAAAAGCCTGATCAACCAGCGCGAAGTCGGTCCGCACACGCACTCTTTCACCAACGCCTTGCGCTCGGCGCTGCGCGAAGACCCGGACATCATCCTGGTGGGCGAGTTGCGCGACCTGGAAACCATACGCCTGGCCTTGACCGCGGCCGAGACCGGCCACCTGGTGTTCGGCACCCTGCACACCTCTTCCGCCGCCAAGACCATCGACCGTATCGTCGACGTTTTCCCGGCGGAAGAAAAAGAGATGGTGCGCGCCATGCTGTCGGAATCGCTGCAGGCGGTGATCTCGCAATCGCTCTTGAAAACCAAGGATGGTTCGGGCCGGGTGGCGGCGCATGAAATCATGCTGGGCACGCCGGCCATCCGCAACCTGATCCGCGAGAACAAGATCGCGCAAATGTATTCGGCCATCCAGACCGGCGCCAACATGGGCATGCAAACCCTGGACGGCAACCTGATGGAGCTGGTCAAGCGCAACATCATTGCACCCGCCACGGCGCGCTTTGCCGCCAAGACGCCAGAGAACTTTCCCGGATAAGAACAAGACACCAACAGGACCGATATGGAACGCGAACAAGCCACTCGATTCATGCATGACTTGCTGCGCCTGATGCTGTCCAAGGGCGGCTCCGACCTGTTCGTCACGGCCGACTTCCCGCCGGCCTTCAAGATCGACGGCAAGATGACGCCGGTCTCCAACCAGCCGCTCACGGCCCAGCACACGGTGGAACTGGCGCGCGCCGTCATGAACGACAAGCAGGCGGCCGAATTCGAAGCCAGCAAGGAATGCAATTTCGCGATCAGCCCGGCCGGCCTCGGCCGCTTTCGCGTCAACGCCTTCGTGCAGCAGGGTCGGGTCGGCATGGTCTTGCGCACCATCACCACCACCATTCCCAAGCTGGACGACCTGGGCATGCCGGAGGTGCTGAAAGAGATCGTGATGACCAAGCGCGGCCTGGTGATCATGGTGGGCGCCACCGGCTCCGGCAAGTCCACCACGCTGGCGGGCATGATCGGCTTTCGCAATGAAAACAGCTATGGCCACATCATCACCGTGGAAGACCCGGTGGAGTATGTGCATCCCCACAAGAATTGCATGATCACCCAGCGCGAAGTGGGCGTCGATACCGCCGACTGGAGCACGGCGCTGAAGAACACCCTGCGCCAGGCGCCGGACGTGATCCTGATCGGCGAAATCCGCGACCGCGAATCGATGGATTACGCGATTGCCTTTGCCGAAACCGGCCACCTTTGCATGGCCACCATGCACGCCAACAACGCCAACCAGGCGCTGGACCGTATCATCAACTTCTTCCCCGAAGAGCGGCGCCAGCAATTGCTGATGGATCTTTCACTGAACCTGAAAGCCATGATTTCGCAGCGCCTGATTCCCTTGAAAACCACCAAGGGCCGCGCGGCGGCGGTGGAGATCATGATCAACTCGCCGCTGATTTCCGACTTGATCTTCAAGGGCCAGGTGCACGAGATCAAGGAGATCATGAAGAAGTCGCGCGAACTGGGCATGCAGACCTTCGACCAGGCCTTGTTCGACCTGTATGAAGCCGGCAAGATCAGCTATGAAGACGCCTTGCGCAATGCCGATTCGGTGAACGATTTGCGGCTGTCCATCAAATTGCACGGCAAGGAATCCAAGGACCGCGACCTGGCGGCCGGAACCGAGAGCCTGGGCATTATCTGACCAGCATGCGGTCGATCAGCTCGATCCAGTGACTGACCGCTTTTCCAGTACCCGCTTGCAGGTGCGTGATGCAGCCGATGTTGGCGCTGACGATCGCCTCGGCGCCGGTTTCGTCCAGCTTGACCAGCTTGTCGTCGCGCAGTTGCAAAGAGATGTCTTCCTGCAGCACTGAGTAGGTACCGGCCGAGCCGCAACACAAATGGCTGTCGCGGCACAGCCTGGCTTCCACGCCCACGGCGGCCAGCACCTCTTCCACCAGGCCGCGTATCTTTTGCCCGTGCTGCAGGGTGCAGGGCGGATGCCAGGCCACCGGCGCGGCACCCGGCTTGCACAGTGCGCGCAGACGCTCGCGCTCGGCATGCAAGACTTCCGATACATCGCGCGCCAGCAGCGAAATGCGCTGCGCCCGCGCGCCATATTGCGGGTCCATCGCCAGCATCTGGCCATATTCCTTGACCATCACGCCGCAGCCGGAAGCATTGACGAGGATGGCCTCGGCACCGGCTTCCACCAGCGGCCACCAGGCATCGATATTGCGCCGCGCATCGTCCAGACCGGCCTCGTGATCGTTCAGGTGATAGCGGATGGCGCCGCAGCAGCCGGCATTGCCCGGCCGCAGCAGTTGGATGCCGAGCGCATCAAACACGCGCGCCGTGGCCTTGTTGATGTTGGGCGACATGGCGGGCTGCACGCAACCTTCCAGCATGACCATGCGGCGCGCGTGCGCGGCAGTGGGCCAGGCGCCGCTTTCGCGCGCCTGCGGCACCTTGTTGCGCAGGCTTTGCGGCAGCAGGCCGCGCAGTGCCTGCCCGGTTTTCATCGCCGGCGAAAACAGCGCGCGGCGCGGCAAAGTTTCCTTGAGCAGGCCACGCAGGATGCGCTCGCCCAGAGGCCGCTCCACCTTCTCTTCCACCACCTTGCGGCCGATGTCCACCAGCCGTCCGTACTGCACGCCGGAAGGACAGGTGGATTCGCAATTACGGCAGGTGAGGCAGCGATCCAGATGCAGTTGCGTGCGGCGCGTGGGCTGCTCGCCTTCCAGCACGCGCTTGATCAGGTAGATGCGGCCGCGCGGGCCATCCAGTTCATCGCCCAGCAACTGGTAGGTGGGACAGGTGGCCGTGCAAAAACCGCAGTGCACGCAGGCGCGCAGGATGGCTTCGGCCTCATGCCCTTGCGGGGTGTCGCGAATGAAATCGGCGAGATTGGTTTGCATGGTCAGAATTCGGGATAGAGGCGGCCCGGATTGAAGATGCCTTGCGGATCGAATTTTTCTTTCAGGCGGCGGTGCAGGGTCAGAAGCGGCGGGGACAAGGGCTGGAACACGCCGGCCTGCTTGTCGCCGCCCCGGAACAGGCTTGCATGGCCGCCGGCAGCGGCCGCCAGCTCGCGCATTTTCCGCGCCTCGAAGTCGCCGCAGACCCAGCGCAGGGCGCCGCCCCATTCGATCAATTGCGCACTCGGCAGATCGAGCGCGGCTGCGGTCGAAGGCAAAGACAAGCGCCAGCACGGCGCCTGCGTGAAGAAGGCGTGTTTGTGCTCGCGCAGGTCGTCCCACAGGCTGCCCGCCGCCACTTCCTCGCCACCAATCACCGCGCGCGCCGCGTTGACGGCTGCTTTGGCGCCGGACAGGCGCAGCCACAATTGCCCTGCATGCCAGAGCGTGCCCGAAACCGGCAAAGGCTGGCCGCCCCACTGGTTGAGCCGCTGCAAGGCTGCGGCCTGGCTCAGCTCCAGCCGCAACGTGGTTTCTTCAAAGGGACGCGGCAAGACCTTGAGCGAGACTTCCAGCAACAGCGCCAGGCTGCCCATGGAACCGGCCATCAGGCGCGAAAGATCGTAGCCGGCGACATTCTTCATCACCCGGCCGCCGAAATTGAGCACCTGGCCCTGCGCATCCATGATGCTGGCCCCCAGCACGAAATCGCGCACCGCGCCCACCGCGAAGCGGCGTGGGCCGGAAAGTCCGGCGGCCACCATGCCACCGACCGTACTGCCCTCAGCGAAATGCGGCGGCTCGAAGGCGAGAAACTGGTTTTTCTCGGCCAGCGCCGACTGCAGCTCCGCAAGCGGCGTACCGGCGCGCACCGTGACCACCAGCTCGGTCGGATCGTAGTCGACGATGCCGGCATAGGCGCGGGTGTCGAGCACCTCTCCCTGCAGGCTCTGGCCGTACCAGTCCTTGCTGCCGCCGCCGCGAAAGCGCAGCGGTGTGCCGGCGGCCGATGCTGCGCGGATGCGGTCCCTGAATTGCTGCAATGCCTGTTCCATTTCTCGTTCTTTCTTCTAGAAGCGCGGCAGATCGGGAAAGGCCAGTCGACCGGCCTTGACGTGCATCTTTCCGTATTCGGCGCAGCGATGCAGGCTCGGAATGCCCTTGTCGGGATTGAGCAGGAACAGCGGATCGAAGGCGCGCTTGACGGCCAGGAACAGCTCGCGCTCGGCGTCGGAAAACTGCACGCACATGGAATTGATCTTTTCCATGCCCACGCCATGTTCGCCGGTAATGGTGCCGCCCACTTCCACGCACAGCTCCAGAATTTCGGCGCCGAACAGCTCGGCGCGATGCAGCTCGTCCGGCTGGTTGGCGTCGAACAGGATCAGCGGATGCAGGTTGCCGTCGCCGGCATGGAATACGTTGGCGCAGCGCAGGCCGTACTTGCCTTCCATCTGGGTAATGCCCGACAGCACCCGCCCCAATTGCTTGCGCGGGATGGTGCCGTCCATGCAGTAGTAATCCGGCGAGATGCGGCCGGCGGCGGGAAAAGCGTTCTTGCGGCCGGACCAGAATTTCAGGCGCTCCGCTTCCGAGCTGGAAACCGAGATCGCGGTGGCGCCCGAGCTTTGCAGCACCTGAGTCATGTGCGCGATTTCTTCTTCCACCTCTTGCGGGGTGCCGTCCGATTCGCACAGCAGGATCGCTTCGGCGTCGGTGTCGTATCCAGCCTTGACGAAAGGTTCGACCATGCGCGAGCTGGTCTTGTCCATCATCTCCAGGCCGGCCGGAATGATGCCGGCGGCGATCACACTGGCCACCGCATCGCCGCCGGTCACCACGTTGTCGAAGGAGGCCATGATCACGCGCGCCACCTGCGGCTTGGGCACCAGCTTGACCGTCACTTCGGTCACCACGCCCAGCATGCCTTCGGAGCCGATGAACAGCGCCAGCAGATCCAGGCCGGGCGCATCCAGCGCTTCATTGCCCAGCTCGATCACTTCGCCTTCCATGCTCACCATGCGCACGCGCATGACGTTGTGCACCGTCAAGCCATACTTGAGGCAATGCACGCCGCCGGAATTTTCAGCGACATTGCCGCCTATGCTGCAGGCGATTTGCGAAGAAGGATCGGGCGCGTAGTACAGCTTGTGCACGGCCGCCGCTTCTGAAATAGCCAGGTTGCGCACGCCGGGCTGCACCACCGCCAGCCTGGCCAACGGGTCCATGCGCAGGATGCGGTTCAGGCGCGCGGTGGACA
>JAEVZY010000015.1 GCA_023392035.1 Pseudomonadota bacterium
GACCAGCAGATCGCCGCCGGAAGAGGCCAGCGAGGGATTGCCGGTCTTGAGCCCGACCGCCACGCTGGCCGCGCCCACCGCGGTGGAGGCGGCGGCGATGGCATTGTTGATCGCGCCCATTACATCGTTGCGCGAGCAGTCGGCATCGGTGGTGCAGCAGGCGCCCAGCGCCAGCGGCAGCAACAGGACGGCAAGGAGACGGGACTTGGGCTTCATCGCTGCATTCGCTTGGGGCAAGAGTGACTCTTTTCCGATCGCTGCTGGCGCTTCAGTGAGTGCCGACGCCAGTAATGGTGCTCGGACCGTTGTTGATCGGCGCAGCCGAGCCCTGGGCATTGGGCTGGCAGACGCCGGCGCGACCATAGGGCATGAACAGATGAAAGCCGACCGGGCAACTGGTCACCCCCGCGCCGGCCACGGCGGCCGGAAGCGCCGGCGCGCGCGCCTGGCTGGGCGCCATGCTGTTGATGAGCGGCGCATTGTTGGCCATGCCCTGGGCGAACTGGCCCGCGAAGCTCGACAGCGCGCCCGAGAGCCGGCCATCGCGGTTTTCATAGGCCGCTTCGCGCGCGATGTTCTGGTCGCGGCTGGCATTGATGTCGAGGCGCTTCTTCAGGTTGTCCAGACGCAGCTTCGATTCCTCATTGCCCTGGGCCGCCGCCTTGTCATACCACTGCAAGGCTTGCTGGTAGTCGCGCGGCACACCCTGGCCGAACTGGTACAGCATGCCGAGCTTCATCTGCGCCTCGGCGTGCCCAGCCTCGGCCAGCGGTGTGTAGAGGCGGGCCGCGGCCTCATGCTGGCCGGCCGCATAGGCGGCATTGGCGGCTTCGATTTCGCCGGCCGCCATGGCTGACGCGCAAAGCCAGGCCAGGAGCACAGCGCAGGCGGGCAGTAAAGGTCGCATGAGATCGTCTCCCTGGCGCTTCATTGGCCGGCCTTGCGCGGCCGGGCGCCGAGCGCGTACAACGATTCGGACAGCTGCCGGGCTTCGTCCGGCGCGACGCCGAACCAGGTCAGCGCGCCGCGCGGGCGCTCGCTGCAGGCAGTGAAGTCGGTAAAGACGCTGAAGACGACATAGGCGCCATTCCTTTCCGGCGCATAGGCGAACTCCAGGTTTTCAAAGGCGATTTTCTTGGCGCGCTGGTAGCCGAGGATCTCTTCACACATCGGCGGCGTCAGGATCACCGGGCTGGCTGCCCAGTTTTCATAGCGCCAGGCGTAACTGTCGGGGATATTGTTGCGCGCACGCAGGCTGCTCAGGATGCGCGTGATGCCGGCCTTGGCCTGCTCATCCGTTTGCGCGGTGGCCACCGACATATTGAAGGCCGGCGCCTGCATGTTTTCATAGCCGGTGGCGCAGGCGGCCAGAATCGATGCAAGCAACACACCCAGTGCAGCGCCAGGCAGCAAACGCAGTGTTTTCACGCGCCCTCCCCCATGTCTTTTCAGAAACTATAGGCGAGGGAAAATCGCTGCGCAATGTGCTTCTACTGCCTGCTGCGCGCGCTGTTCGCGATTCAGGACTTTGTCAGCTTTGGGCTCAGTCGATCTTCGCGCCCGAGGCTTCCACCACGGCTTTCCACTTCTTGCGATCGGCGTCGGCAACCAGCAGCATTTCCTGCGGCGCGCCGGGGGTCGGCTCCAGGCTTTGCTCTTTCAGGCGCGCCACGAATTCGGGGTTGCGCAAGACCTTGTTCAAGGCCGCGTTCAATTTGGCGATGCTTTCCTTGGACTGCCTGGATTGCGCCACCAGCGCAAACCAGACGGTGGTCTTCAGTTCCGGATAGCCCAGTTCATCCACGGTCGGCACATCCGGCAGCTGGAACCAGCGGCGGCTGGTGGTGACCGCCAGCGCCTTCACCTTGCCGCCCTTGATCTGGTTCACCAGCTGCGGCATGTTGTCGGTGTTGAGCTGCACTTCGCCTGCCATCACCGCCTGCATCGCCGGACCATTGCCCTTGTAGGGCACGTGCACCATGTCCAGGTTGAGGGTGCGCTTCATCAGTTCATTGAGCAGATGCCCGGTGCTGCCCACGCCGGCGCTGGCGTAGGACACCTTGCCCGGATTGGCGCGGGTGTAGTCGATGAATTCCTTGAGCGATTTCACCGGCAGCGAATTGGGCACCACGATCGCGTTGGTGGTTTGCGCCACCAGGCCCACCGGCGTCAAGTCAGCCACGGGGTCATAGCCCAGCTTGTCCTTGAACAGGAATTGATTGATCGCGATCTGCGACTGCGTGACCATCATGAAGTAATGGTCGTCATGCGCGCCCTTGGCAAACGCCGCCGCGCCCAGGGTGCCGCCGGCGCCGCCCTTGTTTTCCACCACCACGGACTGGCCAAGTTCTTCGGACAGGTTTTTTGCCACCAGGCGGGTCGTGATATCGGTCGAGCCGCCGGCCGCATAAGGCACCAGGATGCGGATCGGGCGCGACGGCCAATTGCCTTGCGCAAAAACGCTGCCGCAGGCCACGAGCGCGGCGCACGCAGCCAGGGCCCGGACGGACCTGGTGATCTTCAACATGTTGTCTCCTGAATAGGTGCCGCCATCGAGGGCAGCTTTTTGGGTGTGGCCAAGTATGCAGCGCCTTGGTAGGCGACGGAATGGAGAAAAACTCACGACTTTCTCCCGGGCCCAAGAAAAAATCTGATGCTGCGTTGCGCCCCGCCCCAGGAATCGATGCTTCGCGCTCATCGGAGACCTGGCGAGGGCCCAGGCTCGCCCGCCCCGAGAAAAAATCACACCCCCTCACTTTTTTTCGATTGAGGCAACAGGCCCCACTGGCCATACTTGCCGGACTCTAGAACTTGAGCCGGCGCGGCTCGTCCATGCCGGCCGGATTGAATCGATGAAGACCCGCAACCCTATCCACAACAACGGAGACCGGCCATGAAAGCCGCGCCATTTGATTACCTGCGGGCGGATAGCCTGGAACATGCCCTCGACTTGTTGGCTGAACACGGTTCGGACGCCAAGCTGATTGCCGGCGGCATGAGCCTGGTGCCGATGATGGCCATGCGCCTGGCCCGCCCGGCCCTGCTGGTGGACATCAACCGCCTCGAATCCTTGAAGCAAGTGCATGCCGAATCCGGCCGCGTGCGCATGGGCGCCGGCACGCGCCAGAAGACGGTGGAATTCGACAGCGCGCTGCACGCGCAATTGCCGCTGGTGAAAGCCGGCCTGAACTGGGTCGGCCACGTGCAGACCCGCAATCGCGGCACCATAGGCGGCAGCCTGGCGCACGCCGATCCTTCGGCCGAGATGCCGCTGGCGGCCATGGTGCTGGGCGCCAAGATGAAACTGCAAAGCCGCGACGGCGGCGAGCGCAGCGTACCCGCATCCGAATTCTTCGTCGGCCCGATGTTTACCGCCATCGAAGAAACCGAGGCCCTGGTGGAAATCGAATGGCCGCGCTGGGAAGGCCCGGGCGTGGCCTGCGCCTTCGATGAAGTGGCGATGCGCCACGGCGATTTCGCCATGGCTTCGGCCGCCTGCCAGGTGCAGCTGGATGCGCAAGGCGTATGCCGCCGCGCCGCCATCGGCCTGGGCGGCGTGGACGGCACGCCGCTGGCTTTCCCTGAACTTGCGCAGCAACTGGTGGGCCAGCGCATCACCGAAGCGCTGGCGCGCGAGGTGGCACATGCCGCCGCCCAACAAACTTCGCCGGGTTCCGACATGCACGCCGATGCGGCTTACCGCCAGCATCTGGCCGCAGTGCTCCTGACCCGCATCCTGACCAATACCGGCAGCGCCCGCGCGCAGCTGGCCGCATGAGGTAAACAAGCATGTCCGACAAACTCGTGAAGGTGGAAATCACCGTCAACGGCAAGAAGGAAGCGCGGCTGGTCGAGCCGCGCACCACGCCGCGCGCCAGCGAATAGCGGGTGACGCTGGCCGCGT
>JAEVZY010000175.1 GCA_023392035.1 Pseudomonadota bacterium
CATCAACTGCGGTCTCATCAACTGCGGTCTCATCAACTACGGTCCTGTCAGCTGCGGTCCGATCAACCGCGGTCCAATCAACTGCGGTCCAATCAGCCGGCTTGCGGCGCCAGCAGTTCGGCGCCCGGCCAGGCGCCGCTTTCCACCACGGCGCCTGCTTCCTGCCGGATCAGGCGCGTGATATCCCACAACTCCGGCAGGGCCGGACGGTTGCGGCTGGTGGCGATGGCGATTTCGCGATGCACTTCCGGCGCCACCAGGCGTGCCGCCTGCAGTTTTCCCTGCGCCAGCTCATCGGTGACGGCCGCCAGCGGCAACAGCGTGTGACCGCAGCCGGCCGCCACCAGGCGCTTGGTCAGCGCGGTGGAGCCATCGCATTCCAGCGCCAGCGTCAGGCGCACGCCGGCTTTCTCGGTCAGCGACTCGGCCAGCAGGCGCAAGCCGTGCGGCGTGCTCGGCAAGACCAGTCCCAGTTCGCCCAGCCGCTTCACTGGAAACTCGGGTCCGATTTGCGGCTGGTTGCCCGGCGCCACCAGGTACACCGCTTCGCGCATCAGCAGATCGACCTTGAGGCCGCCGGCATGGCCGGGCAGATAGAACACCGCGATATCGATTTCTCCCGCCGCCAGCCAGGTCATCATGTGCGAGCCCAAGCCTTCCACAAAACGCACGCGGGTGTCGGGGAACAAGCGCCGCAAGGCCAGGCCGAGCGGGCCGAACAGGGTCTGGGCAATCGTCGGCTGGGCCGCAATCACTACTTGGGCCGGGCCGCGGGCGGCGAACAGGCGCATCGCTTCCTGCGCCTCGTCCAGCGATTGCGCCACGCGCCTGGCGTGCGCCAGCAATTCCTGGCCGGCAGGAGTGAGGATGACGCCGCGCCCGCTGCGATGGAACAGCCGGGTATGGGCGGCGGCTTCCAGCCGCGCAATCTGGCGGCTGACAGTGGACTGGTCGCTGCCAAGTTCTATGGCTGCGCGCGAGATGCTGCCGTGCTGGGCAACGCGGGCAAAGCAGTAAAGGTCGTCGGAATTCATCGAGGGTCGCAATAGGCCTGGGCCAAGTTGCGCAACTTTATCGCATGCGCTCCGTCGAACGGGATATTTGCGCAAACGGCAAGCATGAACCACGAACTGGAAAGCGTGCTGCGCTATCTGGAAGACAATCGACTGAAGCTGGTCACCGCTGAATCCTGCACCGCCGGCCTGACTGCATCCTTGCTGGCCGAGCAGCCCGGCAGCGGCGCCTGGCTGGACTGCGCTTTCGTGACCTATTCCGTCAGCGCCAAGTGCACGCTGCTGGGCGTGCGCCATGAAACCGTAGAGCGCTACGGTCTCACCAGCGAAGCAGTGGCGCGTGAAATGGCCGAGGGCGCATTGCGTCTTTCGCGCGCCAATGTGGCGCTGGCCGATACCGGTGTGGCGGGCCCCGGCGGCGAGGACGGTACGGCGCCGGGAACGGTTTGCCTGGCCTGGTCTTTCGACGCTGCCGGGCGTCAGATCACCTACAGCGAAACGCGCAGGTTTGAAGGCGAGCGCAATGAAGTCAGGCAGGCGGCGGCCCAATACATGATCGGCCGCATCTGGCATTACCACAACCATATGCTGCAGGCGCTGGACGGGACTGAAAAGAAATGAAGCGGGGCAGGGCGGTTCGGACTGGTGGGCCGGGGAAGGGAATCTTGATGGGGCCCTTGACGGGGCCAGTGCATTGGACGCGATCGGTCCAACACACTGGTTGCAGTCAGGCATATCGGTTGCCTGTACCGCATGCAGATAATCTTATCGAGGCTGTGTTACTGCTCCGTGACTTCCCGCAAAGAACCGACGCGTTGCCGCCCGGGCCATGCCGGATCGCTGTTGCCGGCAATAAGGCCTTATATTACGGCAGCGGCGGCGATGGGCATGGGCAATGGCGCACCATACCCCTCAGTCGGCCGGCATTTCCCCTGGAGACTCAATGAACACCCTGATTTATTCGCACGAAGCCTGCTTCGAACACCGGCCCGGTCCAGGCCATCCTGAATCGCCGGAACGCCTGCGTGCGGTGCTGACCGCGCTGCGCGCGCCTGAATTTTCCAACCTGCGCTGGCGCGAGGCGCCGCTCGGGACCCGTGAGCAATTGACCCTGATTCACGATCCTGACTTTGTCGACCAGGTGTATGACGTGGCGCCGCGCAGCGGCTATGTGGCGCTGGATGCGGGCGACACGGTCATGTCTTCCGGTTCGCTGGAAGCGGTGATGCGCTGCGTGGGCGCGGCCTGCGCCGCGGTGGATGACGTGCTCAACGGCGATGCCGACAATGTGTTTTGCGCCACGCGCCCTTGCGGCCACCACGCCGAACCGGATCGCGCCATGGGTTTTTGCATCTTCAACCAGGCGGCCATCGCCGCCGCCTATGCCATGGAGACGCACAAGCTGGATCGAATCGCGGTGGTCGACTTCGATGTCCATCACGGCAACGGCACCCAGGCCGCGTTCTACGATCGTCCTGGCCTGTTCTATGCGTCCAGCCACCAGTCGCCTTTCTACCCGGGCACGGGCGCGCGCAATGAAACGGGCGTGGCCCACAACATCGTCAATGTGCCGCTGCCGCGCGGCTGCGATTCGGCCTATTTCCGCGAGAAGATCGAAGCCGAAATGCTGCCGGCCGTGCGCGCCTTCAATCCCGAGTTGCTGATCATCTCCGCCGGCTTCGATGCTCATGCGCTGGACCCCTTGGCCGGCCTGCAATTGCAGGACGACGACTATTACTGGATCACGCGCGAACTGATGAAGATCGCCGATGACTGCTGCGGCGGCAAGGTGGTGTCGATTCTGGAAGGCGGCTACAGCCTGGAAGCGCTGCAAAGCGCGACCACCGCGCATTTGCGCGCGATGCTGGGACGGCCGGCGGCCTGAGCATCCCAGGCGGGGCGCCGCGCGGGCGCTCCGCTTTCACGTCATCGTTGATTGCCGGGCGCGGACCTGGCGGATTTATTCGGGCCTGCGCTGGGTGGCCTCGAACATCTCGATCGAACCTTCCGAGAGTTCGTACTGGGACAAGTCCTTCAAATTCATCAGGCCTTCATTGATGTATTCGTCCTTGTCCGCCGCCGGCTGCGGCGTGGCCTTGATGGGGAAGCGCCAATACACTTTTTCCAGCTCCAGGTCGCAGGTCTTGCGCACATGCTCGGCCAGGCTTTTTTCCACGATGTGCGAAAGACGGAAGCGCTTCATCGGTTCCGATTCCACCATCGCGGTGTAGGAGGTGGACGCCGCCAGGCGGGTGGCGGCGGCGCTGACCGAGACGCCGCTCTTGCGGAAATAGTCGCGGATCGCCGAAGCCACCGCTTCTGCCTCGGCAGTGCCATCGCGCGAACTGCTCTTGGGGCGGGCGCGGCGCAACAGCAAGGTCGCCAGCAGGAAGCCGAGCAGGAGGGCCAGGCCGGCAGCGATCAGTACAGACGGATCAAGAAAATTGGGCATCAGAGCAAATGGATAGCGAACTGCGGATCCGGCTGAATCGTGTTGATTGCAGGCCAAGATGATTGTATTGCGGCCTACATCTTACGGCATGGCCGCCCCAAACTTTATGGTGCAGCGCATGATGACGAGGCCATCGCCATGATGCATTATCGCCGGGCAGTTAAAAATCTATCCCAAATAAAGGGAAGGAGACAACGGCCCGCTCTTGCATCCCGGCGGGCTTTTCACTGAGCCCACCCACATGGGCAGTGATGAAGAGCTGGATCGATATCAGTACAGTGAATATCTGGTATCAGGAACGGAAAGCAGACAGGAAGTGTCCCGGCCGCTATAGTTCGACCTGTCTCCTCCACCCTCCAAAAGGATGGATTAGCCCGCAAGTTCTTCGGACCTGCGGGCTTTTTTTTTGCCTTCCCTTCCTCGTACATCCCAGCGCAAGCCTGCGGACTTTCCTGATTGCCGAAGCGCTATCGCTGTTGTATGTTTCGGCAAAAGTTTCCGGCATTTTTCAAGTGAGCAGGCAGCAGCACGCCGCATGCCGCTCCAGGAATCACCGTTCTGCGTCATTCAGCCTCGACATGGAGAAGAGGGTATGTACAGCAAGATTCTGATTGCCTATAACGGCTCGCCGGAAAGCCGTAGCGCCTTGTTTGAATGCATACGCCTGGCGCCAGGCCCTTCGGCGCAAATCCATCTGGTGGTGGTGGTGACGCCACCGCCTTATCTGCTGGTGGGCGAATACGCCGCCGCTGCCGTGCTCTCGGTGGAAGAAGGCCTGGCGGCCGAAAAACAGAAGATGGAAAAGGAAATCGCCGCCGGCGCCGCCTTGCTTTCCGAAGCCGGGCTGCAGGTGCGCAGTCACCTCGAAGTCGGCGAGCCGGCCGACGTCATCCAGGAATTGGTGGAACGCCTGGGGATTGAACTGGTGATCGTCGGCCATGCATCGCACAAGCCCTTCGCCTTGCGCTGGTGGCGCGGCTCGGTGGATGCGGTGCTGGTGGAAAAGGTGCGCTGCAGTGTGCTGGTGGCGAGCGGTCGCAGCGGCAACGGCAAGTCCTGAGGCGCGCGGTTTTCCCCTGCCAGCTGTTGAGGCAGGCCGGTTCGCGCAAACGCGGGCTTGATACGGCTCAGCGCGTCGCATTTTCTGGCCGTTAATCTCCTTCTCGTAGAGCAATTCCTTCGAGGAGGGCGCAATGGCACATCAGCTTGAGGCAACAGAACAGGCAAGCAGCCTGCCGGCGCTGGGACGGCCATCGATCTCGGCGCTGCAACCAAAAGGGAGCTGCTGGTATTGCGATGCTCCGGTCGACAACGTGCGTCGCTTTTGCAGCCCGGCCTGCCGCAATGACTATGTGGAAGAAGAGGCAAGCCACTTTGTGCCGGCCGCCAGTCGTCCCAACGACTGAATCCCAAAAAATGGCGCAAGGACTGACTGCGGGCAAGCCGAATCGCTCAAGTCCCCAATCAGGCTTGGGATGAGACTTCACAAGCGCGGCGACTGCCCGCGCGGCTAGACTGGGGCGCTCCATTGCCTGGAGCCCCATCGATGAAACGCTTTCCCCTGATAGGCTGGATTCTGGCCACGGCCCTGGCCCTTGGGCTGTTGGCCTGGCTGCTGCGCGCATTGCTGGCCGCCATGCCTTGATGCCCGCTTTGAGCAGGCCTTTCGGTTTGGGTCAAGTCCGGAAAAAGTCTGTTTGCCTTGTCTCAAACAGCATGACCGAGTGCTTGTCAGAATGTCTCTGCCACGCAAAAGACCAAGGACGAGACGCCATGAACCCATCCAATTCCGCCCCGAACGCCTATGATCCGGACCGCTTGCTGGAATCCCTGATCGGCCGGCTCAAACTCAAGAACGACGCCGCCCTGTCGCGCGCGCTGGAAGTCGCACCGCCGGTGATCAGCAAGATCCGGCACCGCCGGCTGCCGGTCGGGGCTTCGCTCCTGATCCGCATGCATGAAGTGACCGACCTCAGCATCGAAGAGCTGCGCGGCCTGATGGGCGACCGCCGCGGCAAATTCCGCATCAGCGACAAGCAGTTCAAGCCGAGAATGGCCGCGCCCATGCCGGGCATGGCCGGCTGAGACTGGCGCAGGTTTCGCGCCGTCGCGCAAATTGCAGGGTCAACATCGCGCCCTGCGCTTGCGGGCGCTCGCGTGATCCTGCCGGTGCGATGCCCACTTTGCGGCCAGCCGGCACGATGCACCGGCCCTTGTGCCAGCGCAAAGTGGCAAGACTGCAGACTTTTACCATCGCCTTTGAGTCATCTCCCTGTGGCTCCAGTTGTAGGCAGCGTCTTCCCGCATCGCCCAAGGCGATGCGGGTTTTTTTTGCCCGAAGCCGCCTTGTGCGTGCGCGCAAGGCCAAGGCTGCGCGCTCGCCTTAGCATGAAGACATCGACAAGGACGCCCGCCATGATCAAGCCTGCAATGAGTTCGGATGATGTGATAGCGGCCCTGGTGCAGGCGCTGGCCGGAAACAGCGGTGTGGACAGCGCCATCCTGACCGAGGCCCTGGAAGGCTTGGTGCGACTGGCACAGGCCGAGCAATTGTTGCGCATGCAACTCGATTTCGAGCAGGCCACCGGGCCGCTGGAACCCTACGGCGGCAGATATGCGCGCAACAACTGAAGGCGGCCGGCCGCCCGGCGCAAGCCTGTTAGACTAGCGGGTTTTCGCCACGCGCGATTCGCACGCGCACTTCACGCCTCGCCTTACCATGGCCAATGAAACCGATTTGACCGGCCAGGATACCCTGCACGCCGAAACCGCCAGCGCTGCCCCCGGCAATGCCGTCAGCGCCGAGCAGATCGCCAGCGAAGTCGCGCGCCGCCGCACCTTCGCCATCATTTCCCACCCCGACGCCGGCAAGACCACGCTGACTGAAAAGCTGCTGCTGTTTTCGGGCGCAATCCAGTTGGCCGGCACCGTCAAGGCCAGGAAGAGCGGCCGCCATGCCACGTCCGACTGGATGGAGATCGAAAAGCAGCGCGGCATCTCGGTGGCCAGCTCGGTGATGCAATTCGAGTATCGCCAGCATGTGGTCAATCTGCTGGACACTCCGGGTCACCAGGATTTTTCGGAAGACACCTACCGGGTGCTGACCGCGGTCGACTCGGCGCTGATGGTGATCGACGCCGCCAAGGGCGTGGAAGCGCAGACCATCAAGCTGCTGGAAGTCTGCCGCATGCGCGACACGCCGATCATCACCTTCATGAACAAGCTCGATCGCGAAACGCGCGATCCGCTGGAACTGCTGGATGAAGTGGAATCGGTGCTCAAGATCCAGTGCGCGCCGGTGACCTGGCCG
>JAEVZY010000283.1 GCA_023392035.1 Pseudomonadota bacterium
CACCACCACCACCACCACCACCACGACCACGACAACCAGCGCCCCATCCGTGAGCACCACCACGGCCGATGACAGGGCTGGCGTCGGGGCTGGCGCGCCGGAGTTCCCAAAACGGCCAAAGAAGAAAGCCTTCAGGCGCAGCAAATCCCTGGAAAGGATCGCCGCCTTCGAAAGCAACCTGGAAAAAATCAGATTGCCGGCTCACGTGATGGAATTGGACCGGCAAATCCTGAAACTGGTCCGGGCCGAAACCAGGGACTTCACCCTCATTGGCGCCAGGAAGGGCTGTCTTGCGCTCTATCGCATCCGTCCGGGTGAGGCTTTGCATGACTTCCAACAACTGTGGCAAGCGCTGATGAGCGTGCTGGCCGTGCGGCTCAAGCCCGTGTTTGCGCAAGCGCTTGCCACGGCCGAGTCCATGCCGCAGTGGGAAGGCCTGCTGCAAAAGCTGGATCAGGAAGAAGCCCTCGAACATGGGTGCGGCCGGCGTGATGAGATCCAGGCCTTGGCCGCGGCCTGCTTCAAACCCTTGCTGGACGCTTTGAGCGGCGACGGCCAGAGCTTGCTCACTTCCATCCTGCCGCCGACGGTGCTGCATTTTCTGCTGGAGCTGGATCGCCAGCATCGCATCAATTGGGGGCCGCGCAGTGACCGCCTGCTGCTCTACCAACTGCGCTATCACCGAATGAAGGTGGTCGGCCAAAAGATCAGGGAGTTGACGCTTGCGGGTCCGCTTGACGAGGGCCAGGAAAAGGCACTTGAAAACCTGCGCAAAACCCAGCCGGGCTTGGCACAGAACTGGAAAGTCTGCCGGCTCGACCTGCTGGCGGACAAGGAATACGCATCCGCCCAGCTGCTGTCCCTGGCCCAGTTGACGCAAATGGATTTGACTCTGGAAGACATCAAGGGTTTGAGCGAGCAAAGCGCAAACTTTGAAACGGAATTCATCGCTACCCGTCGCCAGGCATTGGAGAGTCTTTTTCGCGCCGGTGGCATCAGCAAGCTGTTCAAGCATCA
The DNA here is from genome assembly GCA_023392035.1 of Pseudomonadota bacterium. Classification (GTDB taxonomy): domain Bacteria; phylum Pseudomonadota; class Gammaproteobacteria; order Burkholderiales; family Burkholderiaceae_D; genus Lacisediminimonas. The sequence continues at coordinate 1,018 of JAEVZY010000283.1, forward strand.
CTGCGATGCTTCAAACCGGCTGCATGCGGTGTTGGCTGCTGCGCTGAACGCGATGTTGCACCGGCACGCGCTGCCGGACCGGCTGCTCCAATGCTCCGGGCAGGAGGTGGAGACGGTACGCAAGGCAGCCGAGGCCGATTTGCCCCTCCTGCAGCAGGAGTGGGAAAGCATCCGCAACGATCTGATCCTGCGCTCCCGCGCCAAGGTCTTGAAGAGCAGTTCGCAAAAGCGAGGCAGGAAGCTGACCGGGCAGCTTGAACCCAGCCCAAGCCTGGTGCCCGTCACGCCCAAGTCCGGCAAGGCGCAGGTGGCGCGCAAGCCGCCATCGGTCTGGCCGGCCAGGGACATTGCCAGGTCGCGCGTGATACGCATCAATCATTTCATCGATGAGTTGAAGGATTGGACCGCGGACATGAACGAGCAGGTCATAGCCATCCGGGACGCCCTGATCGAGGACCTGCGCAATTGGGGCAGGCAGACCGACACCCAGCTGCCGAAACAGGTAGCCATGCTGCAGCGCTGTATCGCCTTCGTCAGCGACGCCATGCTCAAGCAGGATTCCAGCTTCAATGACGCAATGCTGGAATTGCTGCGCACGCTGGACGAGCAGAGGGCGCCGCAAGGAGGTGGCAGTGCCGGGCAGGGTGGGGCGCGGCTGGAGGAAAAGCAGGCGGAAGATTCCTGACAATGGGTTGAGAATGAATCCACTTTTGGCTTGCGTTAAGCCGGCTCCGCCTTTTGGGCTCTGGTGGCGAACGCCCGTGATAAGCTTTGCGCCAATGTCCGCCGGCAATCTTGCCGGAATGGACATTCCCACTGCAGTGTTGCGCTTCCCTTATCCTCATCCCGCTCTCAATGGATCCAGTCATTGCCATCAAGGCGCTCATCATGGGCGTCGTCGAAGGGCTTACCGAGTTTCTGCCCATTTCTTCCACCGGCCATCTCATCCTTGCCGGCAGCCTGCTCAACTTCACGGGCGAGAAGATGAAAGTCTTCGAAATCGTGATCCAGGCCGGCGCCATCTTCGCGGTGATGTGGGAGTACCGGCGCAAGCTGCTCGATGTCCTGTTCGGCATGTTCCGCGAACGGCGCGCGCAGCGCTTCATCGTCAACCTGATCATCGCTTTCCTTCCGGCGGCGGGACTGGGCTTTCTCTTCGCGCGCGCGATCAAGCAATTCCTGTTCAAACCGGTGCCGGTGGCGCTGGCGTGCATCGTCGGCGGCGTGGTCATCCTGTATGCCGAAAAATTGCAGCACCGGCGCCCGCGCTCGCGGGTAGAAAGCGTGGATGACATGACGCCCATGGACGCGCTCAAGATCGGGCTGGCCCAGGCCTTTGCGCTGATCCCCGGCACCAGCCGTTCCGGCGCCACCATCATCGGCGGCATGCTGTTCGGCTTGTCGCGCCGGGCGGCCACCGAGTTCTCCTTCTTCCTCGCCATTCCCACCCTGCTGGCCGCCACCGTGTACTCGCTGTACAAGGAGCGCGCGCTGTTGTCGGCGGCCGACGTGCCGATGTTCGCGGTGGGCACGGTGGCAGCCTTCATCTCGGCGTTCATCTGCGTGCGCTGGCTGCTGCGCTATATCAGCTCGCATGATTTTTCCGCCTTTGCCTGGTACCGCATCGCCTTCGGCATCGTGGTGCTGTACACCTCCTGGAGCGGCCTGGTGGCCTGGGTGGAATGAAGCTGGTCGGTAGCTCCCCGCTGCAGGTTTTGCAGACCGTCTTTGGCTATCCAGCCTTTCGCGGTCAGCAGCAGGAGATCGTCGAGCTGGTGGCGGGCGGCGGCGATGCGCTGGTCTTGATGCCCACCGGCGGCGGCAAGTCCTTGTGTTACCAGATTCCTTCGCTGGTGCGCGAGGGCGTGGGCGTGGTGATCTCGCCCCTGATCGCCCTGATGCAGGACCAGGTCGATGCGCTGGCAGAGCTGGGCGTGAAAGCGGCCTTCCTCAATTCCACGCAAGAGTGGGAGGAAGTGCGGCGCATCGAAAACCAGGTCCGGCGCGGTGAATTGGACCTGCTCTACGTCGCACCGGAACGCCTGCTGACGCCGCGCTGCCTGGAATTGCTGGGCGAATGCAGGCTGGCCCTGTTTGCCATCGACGAAGCGCATTGCGTGTCGCAATGGGGCCATGATTTCCGGCCGGAGTACATCAAGCTCTCGGTGCTGCATGAGCAGTTTCCCGAAGTGCCGCGCATTGCGCTCACCGCCACCGCCGACGCCGCCACCCGGCGCGAAATCGTGCAGCGGCTGCAGCTGGAGAATGCGCGCCAGTTCATCTCTTCCTTCGACCGTCCCAACATCCGCTACCGCATCGTTGAAAAGCTCAATGCGCGCAAGCAGCTGCTGGACTTCATCCGTGCCGAGCAGGCCGGCAATGCCGGCGTGGTGTACTGCCTGTCGCGGCGCAAGGTGGACGAGACCGCCGAATTCCTGCGCGAGAACGACATCCCGGCCCTGGCCTATCACGCCGGCATGGACAAGGCCGATCGCGCCCGGGCGCAAGCGCGCTTCTTGCGCGAAGACGGCATCGTGATGGTGGCGACCATCGCTTTCGGCATGGGGATCGACAAACCCGATGTGCGCTTCGTCGCCCATCTTGATCTGCCCAAGAGCATAGAAGGCTATTACCCGGAAACCGGGCGCGCCGGACGCGACGGCGAGCCGTCCGAAGCCTGGATGGCCTATGGCCTGCAGGACGTGGTGCAGCAGCGCCGCATGATCGAGGAATCGGAGGCCGACGACAATTTCAAGCGCGTGCAAAGCGCCAAGCTGGACGCCATGCTGGGCCTGTGCGAAACCGCGTCCTGCCGCCGTGTGCACCTGCTGCAGTACTTCGGCCAGGCCAGCCAGCCCTGCGGCAACTGCGACAACTGCCAGTCGCCGCCGGTGGTGTGGGACGCCACGGTGGATGTGCAGAAGCTGTTGTCCACCATCTATCGCGTGGAGCAGCGCTTCGGCGCCGGGCATGTGCTGGACGTGTTGCGCGGGCATCTGACCGACAAGGTCAAACAGCGCCGGCATGAAGCGCTTTCCACCTTCGGCGTGGGCGCCGAGCGCAGCGAACCCGAGTGGCGCGCGATCTTGCGCCAGGTGGTGGCCATGGGCCTGGTGGCGGTGGATTACGACGCCTTTTCCACCCTCAAGCTGACCGAAGCCGCGCGCGCCGTGTTGCGCGGGCAGCAAACGGTATCCTTGCGGCGCTATGAAAAACCGGTGAAGGCGAGAAAGCCGGCCGCCACCCGCGGAGGAAGCGCCGAGGCCGAAGATCTGTCGCTGGCCGACCAGGCCATGCTTGCGCAGCTACGCGAATGGCGCATCAACCGCGCCCGCGCCCAGAACGTGCCGGCCTACGTAATCTTCCACGACGCCACCCTGCGCGAAATCGCCCGCCTGCGTCCCGCCAACCTGGGCGAGCTGTCCGGCGTGGCGGGGGTGGGGGAGAAGAAGCTGGAGACGTACGGGGCGGAGATTCTTGGACTGATAAACGGACAGATACCTGATTAGGACTCAGCCCTACCTGCGTCGAAACACCAAATCCCACACCCCGTGCCCCAGCTTCAGGCCGCGGTTCTCGAACTTGGTTACGGGCCGGTAGTCCGGGCGTTCGGCATAGGCGCTTGCGGTGTTTTCCAGTTGCGGCTCGGCGCGCAGCACTTCCAGCATCTGCTCGGCGTAGTCCTGCCAGTCGGTGGCGCAGTGCAGGTAGGCGCCGGGGGCCATGCGCGAGACCAGCATTTCCACAAACGCGCTTTGGATCAGGCGCCGCTTGTTGTGCCGGGCCTTGTGCCAGGGATCGGGGAAGAACACGTGCACGCCGGCCAGGCTGGCGGGCGGGATCATGTCGCGCAGCACTTCCACCGCGTCATGCCGGATCAGGCGCAGGTTGTGCAGGTCTTTCTCGCCGATCAGCTTCAATAGGCTACCCACGCCCGGGGCATGCACTTCCACGCCCAGGAAATTTTTCTCCGGCATGGTTTGCGCAATCGCGGCCGTGGTGTCGCCCATGCCGAAGCCGATTTCCAGGATCACCGGCGCGGCGCGGCCGAAGGCCTGTTCCAGGTTCAGCGGCGCTTTCTGGTAAGGCAGGCAGAATTGCGGGCCCAGGGTTTCCAGCGCCCGGGCCTGGGCATTGGACAACCGGCCGGCGCGGGTGACGAAACTGCGGATGCGGTGCTCGCTGGGATCGTAGAGCATGGGCTTGTCTGACATGATGCTTTGAAACGCGACTTGCGGCGGGATGCGGATTATGTCACAAGGCCGGCGGGCGCTTCCGGCCGCTGGGGCAGGCGCTCTACTCAAAGCCGCTCATGTCCTTGCGCAATTGCCTGTCAGTCAGCGAAATCGCCGAGTCCTTGACCCGCAGCAAGGCGGAACATGCCGCGACGGTCAAGCGCATCTGCCCTCTCATCTGCTCTTGAATGATCAGGTTCGTCGCCGCAATGAGCCACTGCCCGACGACCATGGAGTCCAGGGATTTTCGGTCCCCTGCCAACTTGGCAAGCTCGTCGGAATTCAGCGCGGCACGTTCGAAATACATCTTCGCGAATTCGGGCAGGTTCAGCACACTTTGCAGCCGACTCAGCCAGCGCCAGATGTCTTCGTGGTGGTCCTGGGTCACGCCCTGCTTTTTGAGCACTTCCGCCATCGCGTCGTAGCGCCGCCGCTCTCTCTGGCAGTACTGCACGAAGCCCTGCAAATCGTTTGACATCTGCACTTCCGAGCGCCTGAGCAAAGTATCAAAGCGGGCCGACCTGTTCAGCCTGCGCATTGCCGCGCCGAACACGGCATGGATGTTTTTCGAAGCATCTGCCGCGTCGACATCTGCGAGCAGCTTGCTCAAGCCGTAGAGGACCAGCACATTGACCATCATGTTGCGGCGCGCCTTGTCGAGAAACGCCGATTCCGGCCGATCACGCGGTTTTTCCAGGCGGGTTTGCGATTCCCGGTACCAGTCCACCAGCAGGCGGTCGCAGGTATGCAGAAGCAACACCAGCGAGGGGGACAGCGGATCTCCACAGAATTGAGTGTGGATGGCATTCACCATGTGTTGGGCCTTGGCCGTCAGCTGCTGGTCTTGCAGTGCAGATTTGTCGCCGTGACGCTCGCCCTTGATGTCGGCCTGGTTGGGGCGAACATACTTGCCGTCGTCGTTCTTCGACTCGCTGGCAATGATTTGCAGGCATTCCAGAATCTTGCGCCCGGTTGCGGTGTTGCGTGCCAGTCCCACCAGGGGCTTCAGGCATTCCTTGCGGTGTTCAAATTCGCGTTTCGCATGGTCCTTGTTTTCGCTGTGGGCCGCCACCAGGGTGCGGCCGAGGTCGTTGACGTTGGCGGCGCGCAGCCAAGGGGTGCGCAATGTGTCCCGTGACAGCAGGAACAGGCTGGCCGCCGCCAGCAAAACGCGCTCTTGCCGCTTCTGCCGCGAAGTCGCCAGCCGCTGCGCCCTTTTGCCGCGGCTGCTGGCCGAAAGCGGCTTGGTGTCCGGTGCGGCGACCAGACCGGCCGAGCTGTTTGAGGAATTCGATGCCGGGTCCGCGACCAGGGCCGACACGCTGAAGGGCAGCATCGGGCTTGTTGTCGTCGCCGTTTGTGCAGCCGGCGCGGGCAGGGCAGTGTGGACG
>JAEVZY010000312.1 GCA_023392035.1 Pseudomonadota bacterium
CGGCCAGGCCGGCCTGGGCTTGCGCAACGAGCTGTTTCCGGAGGGCGCCTTCGAAGTGCCTTACGGCCCGGCCATCGTCAACGCCTATGGCATGTGTGCCATGCGCCACATGCATGAGTTCGGCACCACCAGCGAGCAACTGGCCTGGATCAAGGTGGCGGCCTCGCACCATGCCCAGCACAATCCGCATGCCATGCTGCGCGAAGTGGTGACGGTGCAGGACGTGCTGGATTCGCCCATCATCGCCGACCCCTTGCATCGCCTGGACTGCTGCGTGATCAGCGACGGCGGCGGCGCCATCGTGGTGGTGAGTCCGGAAGTGATGAAGAACCTGAACCGTCCGCGCGTGAAAGTGATCGGCGCGGCCGAGGCCATCAAATACCACCACGGCGGCAAGGTCGACCTGACGTATTCCGCCGGCGTGGAAAGCGGCAAGCGGGCCTTTGCCCAGGCCGGCATCACCCCGCAGGACATCAAGTACGCCTCGCTCTACGACAGCTTCACCATCACCGTGCTGATACAGCTGGAAGACCTGGGCTTTTGCGAAAAAGGGCAGGGCGGACGCTTCGTGGCCGACGGCAACCTGATCTCGGGCGTGGGCAAGCTGCCTTTCAATACCGACGGCGGCGGCTTGTGCAACAACCATCCCGGCAATCGGGGCGGCATGACCAAGGTGCTGGAAGCGGTGCGCCAGGTGCGCGGCGAAGCGCATCCCGCGGTGCAGGTGAAGAATTGCGACCTGGCGCTGGCGCATGGCACCGGCGGTTCGCTCGGCACCCGCCACGGCAGTGCCACCGTCATCCTGGAGAGGGAATAGCATGAGCCGAGAAATTCCGGCCCCGGTGCGCAATCCGGAAACCGCGCCCTTCTGGCAGGCGGCCAAGGAAGGCAAGCTGCTCTACAAGCGCTGCCAGAATTGCGGGGAACCGCATTTTTATCCGCGTGCCATTTGCCCGTTCTGCGGCAGCGACCAGACCGAATGGCAAACCGCGTCCGGCCACGGCAGCATCTATTCCTGGAGCGCCATGCGGCGCGCCCCGGTGCCCTACGCCATTGCCTACATCACGCTGGATGAAGGCCCGACCATCATGAGCAACCTGGTGCAGTGCGACTTCGATGCCCTGGCCATCGGGCAGCGGGTGGAGCTGGTGTTCCAGCAGGCGGAAGACGGCTCGGCGGTGCCGATGTTCCGGCCGCAGCCGGGCTTTTAAGCGGCCTTCAGGCGCAGCTTCATGCCGTTTTTGGCGGGTCTTATGCCCAAGCCGCATAAGCAAACAGCCAAAGAATAGTTGGGATTGCAAGTGTTGCCCGCGAAACTGGCGCTTCTCCCCGCCATGCAGAGGCCGCCATGTTCCAAGCATCCGCAGCAGTTTTGTCCCGCTCCTTCCTGGGTGCGCTGCTGGCCATGGCTGCCGCGTGGAGCCTGGCAGCCGAACCGGCGCCGCTGGTGGGCAAGGTCGAACCCCTGCTCGCGCAAGACCTGGCAAAGAGCGTCCAGCTCGATGCCCGGCAGCTGCAGCCGCGCCCCCTGACCGACGCCTCGCTGCTGCCGGCCGACCGGGTGGCGGTGCCGCTGGCGCAGACCCAGCCGCTGGCCATCCTGCCCGCCGACAGCGATATTTCCCAGCCTGAACACCTGCAAGGCCGCACGGTCTGCTTGGCCGAGGCGGGCGGTTATGCCGGCCTGCTGCAAGCCCGCTTCGGCGCCAACGAGGCGCGCTATCCTTCGCTGCCCCAAGCCCTGCTCGCCCTGCAGAACGGCGCTTGCGATGCCCTGGTGCATGACAGCGCGGTGCTGCAAGCGCTGGTGCGCCTGCCGGAGTGGAAAGCCTTCAACAACAGTTTCGCCGTCGGTGAGCCGCGCCAGTTGGCGGTGGTGCTGCCGGCCAGCAATCGTGCCGCCATCGCCCAGGTTCGCCAAGCCGCAAGCGACTGGCAGGCCAGCGCCCATTCCGAGCAACTGGCGGCCAAGGTCGCCGGCCGCTTGTCCGAAGAAGTTCGTCGCAATCAACAGTTGGCCACCGCCTACTGATCTCTTCTGCTCCCCGCTCCTGCATGCCGTCCTTGAACCGGACGGCATGTTGCTTGTCTGTTCCCCGCTTCCAGTGCATTGACAGCGGCTTTTGGCTTCTGTACGCTAAACTAATCAGTGTGCTGACTAAAAATCGGCGGCGCGTCCAAGCGGCCGCCTGTGAAGGGAAACAGGAGCAGAGACCATGTACGAGTCCCAGAAAATCCTCGGCCGCACCGCCGCCGACAAAAACCAGGACCCCACGCAAAAGCTGGAATGGCCCAAGGAGGGCCTGGAATTCATTCCCGACTGGGTCTACACCAGCGAAGCCAATTACGAGCGCGAAGTGGAACGCATCTTCCATGGCCGCACCTGGAATTTCGTGGCCCTGGAGGCCGAGATCCCCAATCCGGGCGACTTCAAGCGCTCCAATGTCGGCCCGACGCCGGTGGTGGTCTCGCGTGCCGAGGATGGCAGCATCAACGTCTTTGAAAATCGCTGCGCCCATCGCGGCGCCGAGTTCTGCCGCAGCAGCCACGGCAACAGCAAAGAATTCGTCTGCCCCTATCACCAGTGGTCATACGACCTCAAGGGCAATCTGCAGGGCGTGCCCTTCAAGCGCGGCGTGCAGCGCATGGGCGGCATGCCGCGCGACTTCAAGAATGAAGATCACAACCTGAAGAAGCTCAATGTCACCACCCGCAACGGCGTGGTGTTCGCCTCCTACTGCATGGACATGGAGCCGATCGAGGATTACCTGAGCCCGGAAATCCTGAAAGACTTCGACACCGTATTCCAGCCCGGCCGCAAGCTGCAGATCCACGGCTACTACCGCAATGAAGTGCCGGCCAACTGGAAGATGTACCACGAGAACCTGAAGGACCCTTACCACGCCACCCTGCTGCACTCTTTCCTGGTGGTGTTCGGCCTGGTTTTGGCGGGCAACAAGTCGGCCATGATCGCCGACAGCAAGTACGGCATCCACGGCACCATGGCTTCGGCCAAGAAGGACGATCTTTACGCCGCGGTGAGCGAAGACACCAAGAAGGAAATGCGCTCCTTCCACGAAGGCATGAAGCTGCAGGACGAGCGCCTGGTGCAATACATCAAGGAAACCGACTCGCCGTGGTCGGTGACCATGCAGACCATCTGGCCCAACCTGATCGTGCAGCGCGAGATGAACACCCTGGGCGTGCGCCACATCGTGCCGAATGGCCCCAACAGCTTCGTCATGAACTGGACCATGTTCGGCTATGAAGACGATACCGACGAGATGCGCCGCCACCGTCTGCGCCAGGGCAACCTGATGGGACCGTCCGGCTTCCTCGGCCTGGAAGACAACGAGGCGCTCAAGTTCGTGCAGCAAGGCGTCACCCAGTCCAGCACCGACACCAGCGTGGTCAAGCTCGATCCGGGCAAGCTGGGCACCTCCGAAACCCTGATTTCGGAAGCCTGCATCCGCGCCATGTACAAGCACTATCGTGAAGTGATGGACCTGTAAAACGGGAACGAATAAAAATGAAACTGACTGGTTACCAAGCCCCGCAGGTCGATCCGCGCGAAACCCGCGAGCTGCGCGCGCAGGTGGAAGAGTTCAACAGCGAATACTGCGCCGTGCTGGATGGCGGCGAACTGGAGCAGTGGCCCGATTTCTTCGTGCAGGACTGCCTGTATCGCGTCACCAGCCGCGAGAATGCGCAGGCCAACCTGCCGGTGGGCCTGGTGTATTGCGAAGGCCGTGCCATGCTGCACGACCGCGCGGTGGCGATCAACCGCACGCAGATGTTCGCCCCGCGCAGCCTGCTGCACGTGTGCGGCAATGTGCGCATCATGAGCGCCGAAGGCCGTGACGGATTTGCCGCGCAGACCAATTTCATCCTGCTGCAGACTTTGGTGGAAAGCCCGACCACCATCCACCTGGCCGGCCGCTATTACGACCAGTTCGTGCGGGTGGATGGCCGCTTGAAACTGAAGGAGAGGCAGGTGGTGTATGACACCACCATCATCGCAACCGACGTCGTCTACCCGGTTTAGAAAGACCGCATGGCCGCGCGGCCGAGTTCATTGTTGGCGTCCACCAGCACCATCAGCAAGTCGACGAATTTCTTGCGGTCGGCGGGGGAGAGCGGAGCCAGCAGGCGCTCCTGGGCGCGCGCCATGGCCTCGAACATCTTGCGCGTGACTTCAGTGCCCTCGGGCGTGTTGTAGGCGTTCTTGACGCGGCCGTCGGTGGCGCTGGGAACGCGCCGCACCAAGCCGCGCTCTTCGAGACGCTTCAGGACGTCGGCAGTGTTGGTGCGGTCGAGGCCGACCTCATGGCCCAGGGTCTTCTGGTCCAGGCCGGGAGTGACGGAAAGCGCGGTGAGCATGCCGTATTGCACGGGGGTGATGCCGAACTCGCGGCATTCCTCCAGGAAGATGGCGTAGTGAATCTGGTTCAGGCGCCGCACCAGGTAACCGGGGCGCGAAGAGAGCATTTCCAGCGCCGGTTCATCGGCGGATTTTTTCTTGGACATTGAACAGCGACTGGCGACAAATGAAGAAGAGGGCGCGGCAATTGTAATGCTTGATCCCGCCGCAAGCACTCTGCAAGCGGTAGAACAAACAAGAAAGAAAGGATAGACCCCCATGTCCGTGGCAGCAGACAAGAAAAGTGTGCGCGACACCGTCGCGCTATGCCTGAGCAGGATCGAGGCCTCGCAAGCCAGCCTCAATGCCTTCGCCTATATCGCCGAGCAACAGGCGCTGGCGCGCGCCGACGCGCTGGATCAGGAAGGCAACAGCGCCAACCGTGCGCTGTACGGCGAGCCGGTCTCGGTGAAAGACATCATCAATACCGTTGACATGCCCACCCAATGGGGCTCGGCCCTGATGCAGGGGCAGACGCCGCCGGCGGACGCGGTCGCGGTGCAACGCCTGCGCGCGGCCGGTGCGGTGATCGTTGGCAAGACCACCACTTCGGAATTTGCCTACAAGTTGTTGACGGATTCCATCAGCAATGGCGTCACCCGCAATCCCTGGAATACCGAGTACACGCCGGGCGGCTCCAGCGGCGGCGCCGCCGCCAGCGTGGCTGCCGGCCTGACCGAATTCGCCCTGGCCACCGATGCCGGCGCATCGACCCGTCTGCCGGCCGCCTGCTGCGGTATTCTCGGCCTGAAGCCGACGCTGGGCGTGATACCGCACAACCAGGTGCCGGATGGCTTCAACAATTTCATCCACATCGGCTTGATGGCGAACAGCGCCCAGGTGCTTGCGCGCTATCTGGATGTGCTGGCCGGGCCGCATCCCAGCGATCCGCATTCGCTGGGCGTGGCCGCGCCGCGCGCGGTGGAAGCGCTGCAAACGCCCTTGCAGGTGAAAGGCTTGCGCATCGGCTGGGTGCCGCTGGCCGGCAACAAGAAACTCGATCCGGAAGTGGAAGCGGCCTGCCAGGCGCGCCTGCAGCAATTGCGACAAGCCGGCGCCACGGTGGAAGTCATCGAGCAAAAGATCGACAACCCCGGCCAGCCCTGGAAAGTGCTGCAGCAAGCCAACTGGGCCGGCCGCTGGTTTGCCAAGCTGGATGAAGTGCGCGCGCGCATCGAGCCCGGCTTTGCCCAGGGCATTGCCGAAGGCGGCGCCACCACCGGCCCGCAATTGATGTCGGCAATTCAAAAGCGCACCGAGATTTTCCGCATGGTGCAGGGCTGGTTCGGCAAGTTCGATTTGATTGCCTCGCCCACCATGTCGGCGCCGCCGGTGCTGGCCACGCACAAGGTGGACGAGCCGCTGGTGATAGAGGGCGAAACCCTCGGCGATCTGCGCGAGGAATGGATTCCCTATCTGAACCTGTTCAATCTTTCCAGCCATCCGGCCATCAACATCCCGGCCGGACTCTCGGCCAAGGGACTGCCGCTGGGCATGCAGTTTGTCGCGCCCTGGTACGCCGACGCGCAATTGCTGAAGCTGGCGGCCTGGTTGCAAGAGACGCATCCCTGGCCGCAACTGCAGCAGACCAACTAAGCAAACCAACCAAGCACACTATACGCCCCCCCACCCCCAAGGAGACCCATCATGGC
>JAEVZY010000079.1 GCA_023392035.1 Pseudomonadota bacterium
TGGCCACGCTGATTTCGCCCTCGCCCAGCACCGCGCGCAGCTTGAGCTTGAGACCGCCGATCAAATCCATGCGCCCTGCCAGCAGCGCATGGCCGGCCGGTTCCAGTTCCGGCAATGGCTCCAGCCGGACCCGCTGCACCAGTGCAGCCTCGATCGGCTCGTTGGGCAAATGACTGTCTTCCTGCATGATTTCCCTTCCTTGTGCCGCCTGCGCCATGCGCAGGCCGCTGATTGATTGCTTGAAACAAGCGACTCGCTTCACCAAGCGATTCACCTGCGATTCATTCACCGCAGACCTGCAACACGACCTGCCCCGCGTGCAAGCCGATACCGGCCCGGCATAAAGCTGCTCCACTTTGGGAAACCAGTTGCAAGCCGTGCTCGGCCCGCGCATCGAAGCGCAGCACGTCGCCTGGCTCCAGCTGCATCAGCGCCGACAAAGGCAGCTCGACGCTGCCGGCGGTGACCCGATAAGCCAGGTTCAGGCGATCGGCGAGCCCTTGGCGTGCGCTCAAGCCGCCGCGCGCCTTGGGCCGCGGCTGACACCAGCGCAGCACCAATTCATGGCTCAGCAGCACCTGCAATGGCGGCACGCCCTGGGCCAGGCCCAGGTCCAGCCTGACCGCGCCACTGCCATGGGCGATCGTCATGCCTGGATGGCGCGTGCTGAACAGGTTTTCCATACCAGCGCTGCCGGCGGCTTGCAGCCCCGCCAGGACGGCCAGCAATTCGCGTAGCAGATGCAGGCAGGCGCGTCGTGCCAGGCTGTCGCGACGCACCTGTCGTGCGGGAACATCCGCGCCCAGCCCGGCCTGCTCCTGCAGGCAAAGAAGCAAGGCATCGTCGCAGTGGAGCTGCGCGCTCACCTGCCCGGATGGGCCGAGCAAGCTCAGACAGCAATCGAGCTGGCCAACCGCCGCGTCGCCAGCCCTGGCCGCCTGGACTGTGCAGGACAGGGCCGGTCCCGCCGGCAGACAGCTTTGCTGCCAGGTCAACACCCGTTGGGCAAGACCGGATTGAATCGCCGCCAGTTCGCTTGCGGCCAGCAGCCGCCAAGGGCGCACGTGCATCATCGATGGGCTCCGCTCTCGAACAACTGCTGCAGCATGTCATTGGCAGCGCTCAGCACCTGGGAACTGCCCTGGAAGCCGCGCTGGATGATGATCAGTTCGGAGAACTGCTGGGTCAGGTCAACATTGGAGGCTTCCACCTGGCCGCCGGCAATCACGCCGAATTGGGCGTTGCCGGGTCGGCCCAATTGCGGCGGCTGGCTGCCGGACCAGCTCAGCAGGTTGTATTCGCCTTGCTGCAAAGCCTGCGGCTGCTGGAAGAACGCCAGGGCCAACTGGCCAAGATTGCGGCTCTGGCCATTGCTGTACTGCGCCTGCAGCGAGCCGTCCTGCAAAAAGCGGGTGGCGGACAGGGAACCGCTGGCGGAACCATCCACCGAAGTGAGCTTGGCGGTGGAAGTGGTGCCGACGCTGAAGCTGGTCAGGCCTCCATATTGGCCCGGCTCGCCGAAGTCGAGCGTGACTTGCTGGGCCACGCTGCCCACCGGACTCCAGGAAAAAGTGAACTTGTCGCTGCCGCTTTGCGGTGAACCATCCGGGCCGAACACCAACTGGCCGCTGGCCAATTGCCTGTTGTTGTCATCGGTGAGCGTGAAATTCCAGGTGTGGTCGATGCTGGGCGTGGTGGGGTCGGTCTGATCGGAAAACACGATGGTGGCCGCATGGCGCACGCCCAGTCGGTCGTACAGGCCGATATCGCTGATGGTATGGCTTTTGTCACTGTCGGCGGTGGACAGGCTGCCATCGAATTTGACCGTGCTGCTCGCCACGCCGGCGATGCTGCGCGCATCGGCAATGGAAAGCGTGCTCAGCGCGCCGCCGCCCGTGTAGGCCAGCACCGGCAAGCCCGATTGACGCGCCACCAGCACACCCGCGGCGTTGAATTCGAATTCTCCATCGCGCGTATAGAGTTGCCCCTCTTTGCCTTGCACCACGAAATAACCCTGGCCGTCGACCGCGGCGTCCAGCGGATTGCCGCTGCTGCGCAATTCGCCTTGGGTAGTGACCACGAAAGACTTGCCGGCCGCCACGCCGTTGCCCAAGCTGCCCAGCACCGGATCGGTGTTCATCAGCAAATCCTGAAAGCTCAGCGAAAGCCGCTTGTATCCGGGCGTGTTGAGGTTGGCCACATTGCTGCTGATGGTGTTCAGGCCGCGGGCAAAGGCGTCCATGCCGGTGGCGCCGGCGTTGATGGCGTCAAACATGATGCCTCCCGCTCATAGCCGCACCAGGGAAACGCGCGACAGCGGCATATCGGTCAGCACGCTGCCGTTGCCGGCGGTGATGCTCAACAGCGGCTGGCCATTGGAAAAGCGCAGCGTGTTGACCTGGCCCACCGTAGTGCTGCCATCGTCGCCCTGGATTTCAACCGTCTTGCCCAGCAGGCCTATGGACTGGGTGGCGGACTGCACCGTCAGCAATTGCTGCAGGGTCTGGCTGCTGTCGCGCGCCTGCTGCAGGCTGGTGAACTGCGCCAACTGGGAAATGAACTCCTGGTTGTCCATCGGCTTCAAGGGGTCTTGGTAAGTCAGCTGGGTCAGCAGGATCTTCATGAAGTCGTCCAATCCCAGGCCGCTGACCTGGCTTGAAGCCGTGCTGCTGCTCAAGCCACCTATTGAATCAAGCGCCATGATTTTTCCTTTTGGTTTCAGACAAGCGTCACCGGCCTGCCGTTGAGGGTGAACCCGAGCAGGCGCAAGCCCAGCACGGACAATGCCTCCTGCAACTGCTGCAACATGAGGTCCAAATCGCGGCCGCCTTCGGCCATGCCGCGATCGCGCAACCAGGCCCGCACCCCGCCCTCTTGCAGCACCAGATGCAGCTTGCGCCAGGGCCACTGCACGCCGGCGCCGGTCAGGCGCGCCTGCAACACTGCCGCCGCTTCATGCATGCAGACTTGCTCTGGATCGAAGGGGGTTGCAGTCGCCGCACCGGCCGCATGAAGTTGCGGTGCGCCTGAGAGCGCGGCATAGGCGCGTGCCGCCTGCCAGGGCAGCACCGGCGCGCGGCCTGCTTGATGCGGCAGTTGAGATCCGGCTGCGGCCGCTGCTCTTGCGCCGCTCAAAGTTGGAAGCGGCGACGTCGACGACTGCACCGCAATCGGCGCGGCGCCGCTTTGCCTCGACATCGCAGCCGCCCCTTGCACGGCGCGAAATTCCTGCAGCGCCGACCTGATTTCCTGGTCCAGCCGGTAACGCCAGGCTTGCGGGCTGGCGCCCGTCAGGCGACCGGAGGTTTGCGGGGCGGCGTCGGCGGCCGCGGCCATCCGGCTCAGATCCATGACTGCACCTGTTGGCCACGGTAACGACTCAAGCAACGCTCGTCGACTTCGCGCTCGAGCATGACGGTCTGTCGGCGGCGCTGCACGCTTTGCAGGCGCTCGCCATAGCGTTCCAGCGTGCGCAAGGCCAGGCGGCAAGCCTGCAGGTGGCCGTGCAGGCGCTCGCAATCGGCCTGCAGGTCGGCGCGCGTCTGCCGCGCCACCTGCTGCTGCCGTTGCAGGTGGCCCTTCCACAAGCCGGCCAGGCGCAGGAATTCCTGGTCGAGCAAATCGGCTTGGCCACGCCGGCGCAAATCACGATCGAGCCCATCCAATTGATCCTGGATGGCAGCGATTTCCTGCTCCTTCCTGCGCAAGCGCTCACGCGCAAGCTGCCATTTCTCGAGCGCCAGGTCGGCCGCGCTTTCGCGCAATCGATGCAGGGTCTGCAGGGATGGGGGCAAGGCCTGGGTCTTCATATCAGGCAGCACAGAGGATGGATGACAGCAGTTGCAGAGCCTGCTCGCGGCTGCATGGCGATTGGACTTCCTGGCGCAGCCAGGCGTTGAGCTCCGGCGCGGTCTTCAGTGCCCCGATCCAGCTCGGCATTGCTGCCGGCCTGATAGGCGCCCAGGTCCACCAGATCGCGGCTGCGCTGCAGGCGATGCATGAGCGCCACGGTCTGGCGCGCCAGCTTCAGGTCGGCTTCGGCAGCCACGCTTGGCATCAGGCGACTGACGCTCTGCAAGACATCGATGGCCGGGAAATGGCCCTGCTCGGCCAGGTCGCGCGCCAGCACGATATGGCCGTCGAGGATGGCGCGCAGCGCATCGGCCACCGGATCGCTTTGCAGATCGTCGCCTTCCACCAGCACTGTGTAGAGCGCGGTGATGGAGCCGCCGCCGGCGTCGGTGCCGCAACGCTCCAGCAGCAAGGGCAGGCTGGCAAACACCGAGGGCGTGTAGCCGCGCGCAGTGGGCGGCTCGCCGGTGGCCAGGCCGATTTCGCGTCGCGCCATGGCGAAGCGGGTGACCGAATCCATGATCAGGGCCACCTGCGCACCGCGATCGCGGAAATATTCGGCGATGGCGGTGGCGGTCCAGGCGGCATTGCAGCGCACCAGGGCCGGCTGTTCGGCGGTGGACACCACCACCACGCTGCGTGCCAGACCTTGCGCGCCGAGGTGCTGTTCAATGAATTCGCGCACTTCGCGGCCGCGTTCGCCCACCAGCGCCAGCACGATCACGTCCGCTTTCATCTGCCGCGCCAGCATGCCGAGCAGCGTGCTTTTGCCCACGCCCGCACCGGCAAACAGGCCCACGCGCTGACCGCGCGCCAGGGTCAACAGGCCATCGATGGCGCGCACGCCGGTTTCAAGTATGGTGTCCAGCGGCGCGCGCGTGAGCGGATTGATGGCCGCGCGGCGCAGCGGCAGCCAGGACTCCGTACGCGGTGGCGCGCGTCCATCCAGCGGCTGGCCGAAAGCGTCCACCACCCGTCCGAGAAATTCGCGGCCGATGGGAATGTGCAGGCTTTCGCCGCGCGCGACCACTTCGCTGCCCAGGCCGATGCCGTGCAGTTCGCCGTGCGGCATGAGTTGCACCCGCCCTTCGCGCAGGCCGACTACTTCGGCTGCCACCGACACGCCGGGCTTGCCCGTGTATATGTCGCACACTTCACCCATGCAGGCATGCGGTCCCTGTGCCTCCAGCAGCAGGCCGCAACATTGGACGATGCGCCCGGTGTGGCGCACCAGGCGGGCATCCTGCATCGCACACAAGCGGGCCTCAACTGTCATGGCGCATCTCCGCCTGCCGCTTCCTGCTGCGACAGCAGCAGTTGGCGCAGTGCGTGCAAGCGGGTTTCCAGTCGCCCATCCAGCGCGCCGGCCACGGTTTCGACGATGCAGCCGCCGCTTTGCACGCGGGCATCGGCCAGCAAGCTGAAACTGGCAAAGTCAGGCGGCAATTCAGCCTGCAGCAGCGCCAGGTCGGATTGCGCCAGGCCGATGCGCAGGATCTCTTGCGAACGGCTCTCTCCCAGCACCGCGCGCACCATCCCCGCCACGGCTTCACGCTTGCCGGCGGCATCGGCCAGCAGGCGCATCAATGCGGTCCAGGCGATATCGACCGCCAGCAATTCGGCTTTGGCTTGCAGGCTGGCGTCGGCTTCCTGCAGTTGGACGCGCAGCGCTTGCAGGGCGGCTGCGCCGGCTTCATGGGCTTGCAGCGCGCGCCGGGCCTGGGTCCGGCACTCCAGATCGAACTCCTGCGTGGCCTGGGCCCGGCCCTCTTGCAGGCCCTGCTCCCTGCCTTGTTCGAAGCCCGCCTGCAGACCCTGCTGTCGTCCGTCCTCGCAGCCTTGCTGATAGGCGGCACGGTATGCCACTGAATCCGCGGCTGGGGCTGCGGCTGCGGCTGGATCCGCGGCGGAATCGGCGGCCGATGCGGCTGGACAGGCGACTTCGGTGCTTGCTGCGGGCGCTCGCGCACTGTCTTGCATTGGCGCCTGATTCGCAGCTGCGGCAAGGCCGGGTTGGTCAACTTCGGCAGCGGGCCTGCCGACGTCAGTTGCGTAGTCCATGCCAGGCAAAACGTTTTCCAGCGGCTCGCCATGCAGCGCGATGCTGTCTTTGTTCGCTTGCTGCATGGGTCGCCGTTCGCCGCGGCGCGGCACCAATTGCCGCCCGTAGTGGAGGGAGGCAATCCGCGCATTCTTGATCACCGGCGTCATGCGCCGCCACCAGCAGGAATGGCGCTGGAAGGCCTGGCGTCGCGCAAGGCGGCTGCCAATGCGGCCAGCAGCGCCGCCGCCACGCAAGGCGGCAGCGGCTGGTCGGCGCTGGCATGGGCCAGCAGGCGGCGCCGCTGCAAACTGCCCAGGCTTTTCCAGACCGCCTGGCGCCAGGGCCAGGCATGCAAGGCAAGAGCGTGCGCTTGCAGAGGCACCGGCTCGTCCGCCAGCAAGGCCAGTATTTGCGAGGACGACGCCTGGCTCACCAGGGCCAACTCCGTATCGTCCAGCGAAGCATGCGCAAGACTGGGCGGCAAGGCATGGCTGTCGCCAAAGGCTTGCTCGATGCCGAGCTGGCGCAATTCACCCAACAGCCTGGCCAGATTGCCGCGCCAGGCCGGCAACAGCTTGCGCAGCAGCCACAGCCGATCGCGCCAATGCAGGCCATGCAGCACCAGCGCCGCTTCGCGCATGCGCAAATCGTGTTCAGTCTGGTTCATGAACGCGAGCCCTGCCTGGGGCGCGGCGCCAGCCAGTCGTTCAGGTCGCGCAACATGTCCTGTCGCGCCTGGGGCGACAAGCGCGGCGGGGCGCGGCGCGCACGGCGCAACGCCAGGGCGGCCGCGGTCAGGGCCGCCAGCAACAAGCCCAGGGCCGTCAGCAGCAAACGGGTATCACCCGGGTTGCGAAGGGCACCGGTGCGGGCAGCAATTTTGAGTGCCGGCTGTTGCGCCGCAGGGCTGCCCGGGCCCGGCACCGGGTCGTCCTGATTGCTTGCGGTACCAGCAGAAGCACCTGCGGTCAGCTGCCCCTTGCTGTACAGGGCTATCCCGTCTCCACGGCCGGGCACCAGGCCCACGGCCATGCCCACGACTTCGGACAGTTTCTGCATTTGCGCCGCCGGCAGGATTTCGGGCAGCACGACAGCCACGCTGATGCGGCGAATCGCGCCCGGCGCCGAAACCAGTTGCTCGATGCGTTTGCCGTGCTGGTATTCGACTTCCACATTGCTGCTTTCATTACCCTGCACAGAGACGGCCTCGGCCGGCATCGCACTGGCGGCGCCAGCCGGAGGGCGAGCGCGCAACTCTTTTTGACTGGACTGGCGGGACTTCAACACCGCGCCGGAAAATCCGCCGTCGCTTTTTTCGATCGGCGCCACCAGCACCTGCTCCTGGGTCATTTTCATCGCGTCCTGGTTGAGCGCGACGTCGACGCTGACGATGGCACGCCCCGGACCGACGGCCTGATCCAGCACGGCGGCGGCTTTTTGCGCGAAGTAGGTCTCGGTCTGGCGTTTCAGTTCCAGCCGCGCTTCGCTGCCGGCCATGGCCTGCGCCTCGCCGCCTTCCAATGCCGGATTGAGCGCCACGCCACGGCTGTCGAGCAAGGTGACCGCATAGGGTTCGATCTGCGGCACGGCGGCCGCCACCAGGCGTTGAATGCCAGCCACTTGCGCCGCCTGCAGCTTGCGCCCGGGCTGGGTGGTGATGGTGATGGAAGCCTTGCCGCGCGCCTCACCCCGGCGCAGCAAGCCGGATTCCGGCAACACCAGGTGTACACGGGCGGCACGCACTTCTTCCAGCGCCATGATGGTGCGCGCCAGTTCACCCTGCAGCGCGCGCTGGTAGTTGATCTTCTGCGCGAATTCGGTCATGCCGAAATCGTTGTCGGCAAACAGTTCAAAGCCGACCGTGCCGTGCAAGTTGACGCCTTTGCTCATCAGCTTGAGCCGGGTCTTGTGCACCTGGCTTTCTTCAACCAGTACGGTGCGCCCTTCGTCCTGCAGCCGATGCGCGAGCTTCATGCGATCCAGCTCGCTGACGATGGCCGCGGCATCCTGCGCATCGAGGTCGGAAAACAGCACCTGGTAATTGGGCAGCAGCAGCCACCACAAGAGCGCCGCCATGCCGCCCACGATCGTCATCAGGCCCAGCGCTATGCCCAGGCGTTGCCCCGTTCTGGCGTTCTGCCAGGCTTGGCTCAGGGCTTCGGGAGAGAGACTTGCCATGTCGATTTCCTTCACAACTGCCAGCGCTGCAAGTCCTGCACGGCATCCAGCACGCGGTTGCGCACTTGCAGCGCCAATTGCAGGCTGATGCGGGCCTGCTCGATATCGATCATCACCTGGTGCAGGTTTTCGGCCTGGCCCGCAGCCAGGCGAACCGATTGTTCTTCGGCGACCTTGAGGCTCTTGTCCAACTGCTGCAATTGCGCGCCCAGCACGCTGCCGAAGGACGGCAAGCTGTCTCCCGCCTGGGGCGCCGTGGGCAGGGAAGGCAAAGGACCGACTTCGTCGTCCGGCGCATAGGCCACGGCTTGCAGGCTGGCGCCGGCAGCGATGAAGTCGAGTGCGCCAAGACCTTGCACGGCAGTCATCGATTGCCCCCGATCTCCAGCGCCTTCATGGCCATGCTGCGGGCAGCGCTGACGGCCGACACATCTGCCTGGTAAGCGCGGCTGGCCTGCATGATGGTGAGCATTTCATCCAGGGTGCTGATGTTCGGGTAGGCGACAAAGCCTTCTGCATTGGCCAGCGGATGGCCAGGCTCGTGCACCATGCGTGGCGCGGCTTCGCTGTAGACCGGCCCCAGCACGCGCGGCATGGCTTGCTGAAGATTGTTCATTTGCGCCGCAAAGCTGCCCGGGGCAACCGCCAGCGTGGCGCGCCGCCACGGCTGCCCATCCGGCGCCGCGGCGCTGTTGGCGTGCGCCAGGTTGAGCGCGGCCAGGTCGGCGCGCGCCTTCTCGACATTCATGCCGGCCGCGCCGATGGCAAAGGCTGAGAGGTAATCCATGATCAGCGCCTGCCGTCGTTGCTGGCCAGTGAAACCAGATCCAGTTGCGCACTGGTGGCCTTGATCAGCGCCTGGTAATGCAGCACATTGCGCGACAGCTGCATGATTTGCGCATCGATGCCGGCCTCATCGCGGTCTTCCAGGACCCGGCTCTGCACGGTCTGCAAATCGACCCGATTCGAGTCGCGCGCGGCCAGTGCGGCTTGCAGGCTGTCTTCGAAGCTCAGCTTTTGCGCCCGCCAATCAGGATCGCCGGCATTGGCGATATTGGCCGCAATGAGTTGATGCCGCTGGTTGGCGGCATCCAGTGCCAGCGGCAGCACTTGCATGGCGAGGGAGTTGGAAAGGTCGGCAATCAGCATGATGTGGATGAAGGCTGCGATCGGCTCTATTGGATGATGAGTTCTGCACGCAAGGCGCCCGCCGCCTTGATGCCCTGGAGGATGGAAATCATGTCGCGCGGCGTGGCCTTGATGCGATTCAACGCTTGCACCAGGTCAGCCACCGTGCTGCCCACGCCCAGCCTCACCGCTTCCACCGGCGCCTCATTGACATTGATGCGGGTCTGCGGCACGACTTGGCTGCGCACACCTGCCCCGCCATCGATGACAAAGGGCGGCTGCGACACCAGGAAGTCAGTCACGACCGAGACCCGCAAATCGCCATGGGTGATGGTGACGCGCGAGAGCGTGACGTCGGCGCCGGCGACCACGGTGCCAGTACGTTCGTTGATCACCACGCGCGCCCGCTTATCCGGCTGCACCGAGATGCCTTCGATACGGGTGAGAAACGGCACCAGCTGTTCGCGCGCGGCCAGGGGCACTTCAATGCGTACCGTGCCGGCGTCCAGGGCGCTGGCCAGGCCCGGACCCAGGCTGCTGTTGACTGCCATGGCCACCCGGTTGGCGGTGGTGAGATCCGGATCGGCCAGCAGGAAATCGACGCGTCCGTCCTGCAACAGCGGGCTGCCGACCGCCACTTCCACCGATGCGCCATTCGGAACGGAGGCGGTGGTGGGATGGTTTTTCTGCACCACGTTGCCATTCAAATCGTACTTGTAGCCGCCCACCGACAGCGCGCCCTGGGCCAACGCGTAGGCGCGGCCGTCCGGCCCCTTGAGCGGCGTCATCAGCAGCATGCCGCCCAAAAGACTGCGGGCGTCGCCGGCGGAGGTGACCGACACATCAAGGTGGTCTCCGGTGCGGGCGAAGGCGGGCAAGGTGGCGGTCACCATGACGACTGCCACGTTGCGGCTTTGCAGCTGGTCTTGCGGCAGCACCAGGTCGAATTGGGTCAGCAGATTGGCCAGGGATTGGCGGGTGGCGCGGCTGCGCGGCGAATCGCCGGTGCCTGCCAGGCCGGTCACCAGGCCGTAGCCGACCAGCATGTTGTCGCGCCAGCCGGCGAAGCGGCCCAGGTCTTTCAGGCGGGCGCCGTCGCCGGCGGCCGTACTTATTGGTGCCGCACGAACCGGCAAAGGCAAGCACAGCAGAAGCAGCGCCAACAAGGGAAGCCACAGCACCGCCACCACGGCGGGCAGCACGGTGGCTGCCGGCGGGCAGAGCGCTTTCCGGGCGGCTGCGCTGATTTCAGCATCAGGCGGGTGGCGGCGCGAGGTGCAGGCCATCACAGTATCCCCAGCAGGCTGAGAATGCGGGTCAGGATGCCCGGCTTTTGCTTTTCGCCGAGGATGCCGTCACCGACATAGCTGATGCGGGCATCGGCCAGGCGGGTGGAGGGAACGCTGTTGTTGTCTGCAATGTCGATCGGGCGCACGCTGGCTTCGAGGCGAATATCCTGGCGCTCGCCATTGATCAGGATTTGCTGTTCTCCGGCTATGCGCAACAGTCCGGTCTGCGCATCGACGTCGCGCACCGTGACTGTGATCTGCGCCACCAGTCGGCCGGAACGTTGTATTTGCCCGCGCCCGTTGAAGGTATCGGCGAGATTCAGGGCAACATCGCGCTGGCTGGTGGTGGACAGCCAATTGAGCTTGATGCCGCCGCTTTTTTCGGTGGTGGTGTTGGCATTGGATTGCGCGCTCGAGCTCTCGACGATCTGCACGGTGAGCACATCGCCCACGCGATAGGCGCGGCGGTCTGCGGTAAGACCGCGCCAATTGCCTTCGCCTGTCGGGAAAAGATTGGCCGCCGCAAGCGGAACCCAGTGCAGGATCCACAGCAGCAGGCCGAGGCGAGCCAGTTTGCTCATCGCACGCCTACTTGTCCGTGGCCGAGCACGACGGCCACATATTGTTCGCGTGAGCGCAGGTTTTGCACGCGCACGCTTTGTCCCGGTTCGCCGTCGTCCAGGCTGTGGCCGCGATCGGTCAAGGCCACGCCATTTTGTTCGACGTGCACTTCAACTTCGCTGCCGGCGCGCACGGCCCAGGGCGGCGCCGGCTGCACCAGTACGCTGTCGGCGCCGCCATAGGCGAGCCGGCCCTTCAAGGCGGGCAGGCGCATCTCCAGCATATGCTGCAGGCGCGCGCGCGATATTTGCATTGGCTGCCGGCCGCCGGGCAGCATCAACAAGGGTGCGTCGGCGAGCAATTGCCCGAGCGCGGCATCGGCCGTTTCAACGCTGGCCACTTCGCCCAGGCGCAACTGACGCTGACCGGGATGCGCCTGGCCATGGAGCATCACTTGCGCCAGTGGCGACGTGGCGTCCGCCTGGGCACCGGCCTGGCTGAACAGGCTGGCGCACAGCAGGGAGACGGCGCCGTAAGCTGCTGTCTTCATCGCCGCAGATTGTTGACCGTGCCGGCCATGTCATCGGCCGCCTGCACCACCCTGGCCGCCATCTCGAAGGCCTGGCGGGTGATGGTGAGCGCCACGATCTGATCGACCAGCTTCACATTGGACGCTTCCTGATAGCCTTGGCTCAGGCTGCCAAAGCCGGCATCGCCGGGCTTGCCGCGGATCGCCTCGCCCGCCTTTTCACTGGGCAGATACAGATTGCTTCCCATGGGCAGCAAGCCTGCCGGATTGATGAAGCGCGCCAGCTCCAGCTGCCCCAATTCGACCGGCGCGCTTTCATCCGGCACCGTGACGCTGATGCGGCCGGTGTTGTCGACCGTGATGGCGGTCGCATCAGTCGGGATGTTGATGCTCTGGTGCAGCGGCAAGCCGTCGGCGGTGGCCAACAGGCCGTCGCGATTGACCTGCAAGGACAGGCTGCGGGTGTAGGCGCTGCTGCCATCGGGCATCAGCACCTCGACGAAACCGTCGCCGTTGAGTGCCAGGTCCAGCGCTTGATCGGTCTTCTTCAGCTCGCCGGCGGAAAACACCTTGCCCAGCATGAGCGGCGCCACCCCCATGCCGACGGTGCGCTGCAAATCGCTGCCGGCACTGGCCCAGGCACGATCCACCTGGGCCGCCTGGAACACGGTTTGAAAGCTGACCCGGTCCGCCTTGTAGGCCGGCGTGTTGACGTTGGCGATGTTGTTGGCGATGGCATCAAGCTGGGTTTGCTGGGCCACCATGCCGGTGGCGCCGATGTAGAGTGAATTGGACATATCGCTTGAACGCTTGCTCCGATCAGAACTGGCCCAGACGCTGCTGCACCTGGTCGTGCATGTCTCCGAACCAGAGAATCACGCGCTGGCCGCTGTCGAACTGACGTACGGTTTGCATCAACTTGATCATTTCTTCCGCCGGGACGACATTCGAGCTCTCCAGGAAACCCTGGCGCACATTGGCGTGGCCACCATCAACGCCACTGGGCGCAAGTTGCGCATCGCCCTGCAGGAAGCGGCCGTTGTCGAGCGGCCGCAAGCGCGAGGGCCGGTCAAAGCGCGTCAATTTCAATTGGCCGACTTGCGTGTCGCCCTCGAATACCCGGCCCTGCGCATCGATGCGCGGCTGGGTGCTTTCCAGCTTGATGTCGCCGGCGACGCCCTGCACCAGCGCGCCGTCGGGCGCCTGCAAGCGGCCTTGCGCATCCAGCACGAAATTGCCCTGGCGGGTGTAGACGCTGCGCGTGCCGAGCTGAAGTTCGAAGAAGGCATCGCCTTCTATTGCGAGGTCGAGCGCATTGCCGGTATTGCGCAAGGGGCCGGGGCGCAGATCAATGCCGGCGGCCGGGGCGACGGGCAGGTTCGCGTTCAGAAGATTGGCAAACGAATAGGAAGCGTCCGGAACCTGGCGCTTGTAGCCGGGGGTGTTGATGTTGACCAGATTGGCGCTGACGACTTCCAGCTGCGCCGCTTGCGCGCGCATGCTGGCTGCTGCAATGCCTGCACCGTCGGACATATCCTCTCCTTGACATCCCGTTTGCGATCGCCGCGCCACTTGCAAAGATTTGAAAATGACTTGGGAACTGCACTTTTGCTGCGGAGCTGCGAGTGTCGGAGAGGAGAGCTGTTGCGGCGAAGATTTGTTTTTTCCCGGGCCTTATCGAACCAGGTGCGGCGTCGGTGAAAGAACAATGAGGTCGGACACCGGCCGATTTTCCTAATCAAAACGGAGGGGTCCGAAGCCGATTGAATCAATCGGCTGATGTCCGGATTGGGGATGGGCCGACGCTCGGCAGAAGGCGTCAGCCTACTTGCGGCGTAACCTCAAGCGAGCGTGCCTTGAGCGCGGCCAGGGCGATTGCCACGCTCAATACGCCGATCAAGGCGATCGACGCCTGTATTCCCATGCCCGAGGCAAAGCCGCCCATGATCGGTGGCCCCATCAGGCTGCCGCTATAGGTCATGGTGGCGATGCCGGCCAGTGCTGCCGGTCCGTGGCGGCCGGCCGCGGAGAACACAAAGGGAAACACAAAAGCGAGGCCGCAACCGGCCAGCGCAAAGCCCGGCAAAGCGGAATGCACATCGCTCGCCAATACCGAGGACAGCAAGCCGAACGCGGCCAGCAAGGCACCCGCCACAAGCGGCTTGCGCGCGCCGAAGCGGGATCTGATGCGATCGCCGACCAGACGCGTCAACAGCATCAGCGTATTGAAAGCTGACAAAGCCCAGGGCGTCATGGCGTCGGGCGCGCCGAAATGGTCTTTCAGGAACACGCCGCTCCAATCGACGATGCTGCCTTCGGCCATGGCAGCGAGAAAGCCGATCGCGCCCAGCACAGCAATCGGCCCCTTGGGCAAGGCGAAGGTGTGCGAGGCATGCTCAGCCGTTTTGGATCGCCCTTCGGGCACGACGGCATGCGCCAGCCACATCAGCAGCGCCGCCGGCAAAGCCAGCATGAGGAAGTGCGCCAGGGGTTTGACTCCGGCCGCCGCCATCAGGCTGGCCACGCCGGCGCCCGCCAGGCTGCCGGCGCAAAACCACGCGTGCACCACCCCCAACCCCGCTTTGCCGCAGTGG
>JAEVZY010000228.1 GCA_023392035.1 Pseudomonadota bacterium
CTCTACCACCACCGGCATGGCCAGTATCAGCGCCACCGCGAGCAGCGCCAGTCCTTACAAGGTGCCGGCCCCGGTCCAGATTCATCCTCGGACGCGTAAGCTGGAAGATCGCGCAGGCTATGTGGCGGAGGATGAGTCCGGAAGCGACGAGTACGAGGACGCGCTTGATGGCCCGGGACCAGTCGGATTTTCCTCGTTCGCAGATCCTTACGCCTTCGGCGAGCCTCTGGAATGGGATCCGGGCGAAGACGAATTGATCGGCATCATTTCCGACCGCGATCCGAAAGTCCTGATCGAGGAGGAAAGCATCACGCTCTGGGCCGCGGCCAAACAGCCTTCCACCGTGGCGCTGGAAATGCTGCTGCAATCCGAGCGTGGCATTGCCTTTCATCCTTATGAACGCGCCGGCAATCGCGGCTGGCATCCCGAGCATTGCCCCTTCCTCGCCTCGATCAAACACAACAGGCCGGACAATCTGCGCCTGCTTTTGCAACATGGCGTTCTTCCCGGCAAAGCCCTGGAGCTGGCTTTGCCGAAAATGCCAGGATGGGCGCGGGATGTTTTTCGCCAGTTCGACGGTTACCTGCTCTAGAAACCGCAGGCAACCAGCCGCAAGCCGGGTGCGCGGGCGTCCGGCTTGGCGTATCCTTCGGCCTTGACGAATCCAACCCGTCCGCCGCCTGGCGGGCCGCCCGCAATGCAAACCCCTTTTCAAACCCTGCGCGACTTGCTGCGCTATGCCGTCACCCGTTTCAATCGCGCCGAGCTTGCCTTCGGGCATGGCAGCGCCAATGCGCATGACGAGGCGGCATATCTGCTGCTGCATACCCTGCGTCTGCCGCTGGACCAGCTGGAACCCTACCTTGATGCACGCCTGTTGCCGGATGAAATCGAATCGCTGATCAATGTCATCGAGCGCCGCGCCACCGAGCGCTTGCCGGCGGCCTACATCACCAACGAAGCCTTCCTCGGCCACTATCGCTTCTATGTCGATCCGCGTGCCATCGTGCCGCGTTCCTTCATTGCCGAGCTGATTCCCGAATTCTTCCAGCCCTGGGTGGACGATCCGGAAAGCATTTCCAATGTGCTCGAGCTGTGCACCGGCTCAGGCTGCCTGGCCATCATGCTGGCCGACGCCTTTCCCAATGCCAGGGTGGATGCGGTCGATCTGTCCGCCGATGCGCTGGCGGTGGCCCAGCGCAATGTGCAGGATTACCGCATGCAGGAGCGCGTGCGCCTGTTCGAGTCCGATCTGTACCAGGCGCTGCCGCCGCAAGGCTATGACCTGATCGTCAGCAATCCGCCCTATGTCAACGCCGGCTCGATGCAGAAGCTGCCGCCGGAATACCGCCATGAACCGCACATGGCGCTGGCCGGTGGCGCCGACGGCATGGACCTGGTGCGCCGCATCGTCGATGGCGCACGCGAGCGCTTGAACGATGGCGGCGCGCTGGTGGTGGAAATCGGCAACGAGCGCGAACACGCCGAAGCCGCCTTTCCCGAACTGGAACTGACCTGGCTTTCCACCAGCGCCGGCGACGATCAAGTCTTCCTGGTCACGGCCGAACAGTTGCGCCAGTCATGATCCGTTTGCAGCGCCTTTCCCTCATGCGGGGCGTCAAGCCCCTGTTCGAGGACGCCGATCTCACCCTGAATCCCGGCGAGCATGTGGGCCTGATCGGCTCCAACGGTGCCGGCAAATCGACCCTGTTTTCCATGCTGCGCGGCGACTTGCATCCGGACCAGGGCGCCATCGACTTCCCGGCGCGCTGGCAAGTGGCGCACGTGGCGCAAGAGACGCCCGCCCTGCCGCGCCTGGCGATTGAATACGCCATCGATGGCGACGCCCGCTTGCGCGCACTGGAAAAGGAGTTGGCCGACGCCGAACAGATCAGCGATCCGGCCGAGCATGGCCACCGCGTGGCCGAGCTGCATGCCGCGCTGGCCGATGCCGGCGCCTACACCGTGCGCTCGCGCGCCGAGCAATTGCTGCTGGGCCTGGGATTTTCGATGGCGCAGATGGAACAGCCGGTGGCCAGTTTTTCCGGCGGCTGGCGCATGCGCCTGAACCTGGCGCAGGCGCTGATGTGCCCGTCGGACCTGCTGCTCCTGGACGAACCCACCAACCACCTCGACCTGGATGCCATCCTGTGGCTGGAAGACTGGTTGAAGCGCTATCCCGGCACCCTGATCGTGATTTCGCATGATCGCGATTTCCTGGATGGCGTGGTGAACGTGATCGTCCACATCGACGACAAGAAGCTCAAACGCTACAGCGGCAATTACTCCGCCTACGAACGCCAGCGCGCGGCGCAACTGGTACTGGCCCAGGCGGCAATTGAAAAGCAGGCGCGGCAACGTGCGCACCTGGAATCCTTCATCACGCGCTTTCGCGCCAAGGCCACCAAGGCCCGCCAGGCGCAAAGCCGCATGAAGGCGCTGGCACGGATGGAAGAGATTGCACCGCTGCGCGCGGCGGCCGAATTCTCCTTCGAGTTCCGCGAGCCCTTGTCGGCGCCCAATCCGCTGCTGGTGATGGAGGAAGTGGAAGCGGGTTATCGGCTGGACGACGGCAGCAGCAAGCGCATTCTCGGCAACATCAACTTCGCCTTGCAGAACGGCCAGCGCATCGGTTTGCTGGGCGTGAACGGCGCCGGCAAATCGACCTTCATCAAGACCCTGGCCGGTGAAATTTCGCCGCTGACCGGCACCCTCAAGCTGGGCAAGGGTTTGGTGATTGGCTATTTCGCCCAGCATCAACTCGACATGCTGCGCCATGAGGAATCGCCGCTGTGGCATTTGAGCCGGCTGGCGCCGGATGTGCGCGAACAGGAATTGCGCAACTTCCTCGGCAGCTTCAACTTCAACGGCAATATGGTGACCAGCGCTATCGCCCCCTTCTCCGGCGGCGAAAAGGCGCGCCTGGCGCTGGCGCTGATCGTCTGGCAAAGACCCAACCTGCTGTTGCTGGACGAGCCGACCAACCACCTCGACCTGGAAACCCGCGAAGCCCTGACCGAAGCCCTGGCGCAATTCGAAGGCACACTGGTGCTGGTGTCGCATGACCGCCATCTGCTGCGCGCCACCACCGACGAGTTCCTGATCGTCGCCAATGGCCGCCTGCAGCCTTTCGATGGCGACCTGGACGATTACCGCGACTGGCTGTTCAAGACGCGCCTGTCGCCGCAGGCGGCCAGCTTGCCGAGCGCGGACAAGGCACCCGCGCCTGTCGCGCCTTCAGTTGACCGTCGCGAACAAAAACGCCTGGAGGCGGAAGAACGCCAGCGTCTGTCCAGCCAGCGCAAACCGATCGAATCGCGCATCAAGCGACTGGAAGAGCAGATGGCCAAGCAGCAGGCGCGCAAGGACGAGATCGATGCCAAGCTGGCCGACCAGGCCATTTACGAAGCTTCCCGCAAGGACGAGTTGAAAACCCTGATCACCGAGCAGGCCTATTGCGTGCGCGAGCTGGAACAGTTGGAGGGCGAATGGCTGCAGCAGCAGGAAGCGCTGGAGCAACTGGTGTGACAACAGCCCTGCCCCGGCTCTCGGTCATCGGCGCCGGACACCTGGGACGTTCGCTGGCGCGGCTGTGGAATGATGCCGGCGTCTACTCCATTGCCGACGTGGTGGCGCGCCAGCAGGCGCATGCGCAAGAGGCGGTGAAGTTCATCGGCGCCGGACGGGCGCTGAGTGTGCAAGATCCGCTGCAGCCGGCCGAGGTCTTCCTGATTGCCACTCCCGACAGCAACATCGAAGAGGCCGCGCGCCAGCTTGCGGCCAGCGGCTTGATGACTGCCGACACACTGGTGTTTCATTGCAGCGGCGCCCTCGCTTCCAATGCCTTGGGCAATCTGGCTCCGGCCCTGGTGGCCAGCGTGCACCCGATTCGCAGCTTCGCCCAACCCGAACAGGCGGTGGCGATGTTCGAGGGCACGTGGTGCGGCGCCGAGGGCGAGCGTGCAGCGCTCGATCGCCTGCTGCCGGCCTTCACCGCCATCGGCGCGCGCGTGGTGGAGGTGGCAGCCAGCAAGAAGGTGCTTTATCACGCGGCCGCAGTCATCGGCTCCAACTACCTGGTCACTCTGGTTGAGGCTGCCCTGCAGGCCTATGAAGCGGCCGGCATAGCGCGCGCGGATGCCCTGCAAATGCTCCACCCGCTGGCCGAAGGCGCGCTCGGCAATGCCTTGCGCGTCGGCCCCGCGCAAGCCTTGTCCGGCCCGATTGCTCGCGGGGATTGGGATACGGTGCGCTCGCATGAACAGGCGCTGCAGGCAGTGGACCCCGGGCTGGCCGAGTTCTACCACCTGATGGCCGAACGCACTGGCGCGCTGAAGCGGGATCAGGAAGGGACGTGTTGATCGGTGCTTCACTGCCCGAGTCAAGCACCCTCTGGCAGGAGCAATTCCACGGTAGGAAAGTAAGTCTGATAGCGGCTGCAATCGCGGGTCAATATCGGACACCGGGCAACGGCTGCATGGGCGCCGATGAGAAAGTCCGGCAGCACGCTGCTTTTTGTCCCGCCGCGCCGGCGGTATTGGACAAAGGCCTTGCCGGCGAGAAAGAGCGCCGGCCGCGGCACCTCCAGCACATCCAATGCCATGTCGGCCAGGGTGTGATCAAGTTCTTCAATCGACGCGAATGCGGTGGAGAGCTCCGCATAAATGATTGAATTGATGGCGAGGCGATGCACCTTGGACTGCACGCGCAGCGCCTGCAACGACCACTCGGCCCAAGTCTGATCGTCCGTCAGCACGTCGATCAGGACATTGGTGTCGACCAGCAGCATCAGTCTTCGCCGCGCAAGAGGGCCATCAATTCATCGGTGCGCCATTTGATGCTGGCCTTGCCGCGCGCGCGCTCGAAACGATCGGGTTTCCGACTGCGGCGGGCGCCCGCCTTGCTGATCACCACTTCGCCCTGGCTGTTGACCCGAAAATCCACCTGGCTCCCGGGCTCAAGCTGCATCTCGTCCCGAATATGCCTGGGGATGGTGACTTGTCCTTTGCTGGTCAGTGTGGTCGTCATGCTGGCTCCCGGTATTACGGTCAAACTTATTGTAATACCGAAGTGGCGTGGACGAGGACATTTCCATGCCTCAATTCACCCAGGCGCCGACGTTGCCGATCCGGAGCAGCGGCTTCAAATCCCGCGCGAGCGGCGAAGCTTCAAAGGCTTGCAGGTGTTCGTCCGTCACCACCAGCACCAGCTTCTCACGCTGCATCAAGGCGGCCAGTTGGGTCTGGTTGATCAGCAGCTCGTTGGGACGCAAGCGGTTGCCCCAGTGCAGGTCGGCACTGACGCTGTCCACCACCCGCAGCGGCTTCTGCAAATAGAAAGCCAGCGAGGATTTTTTCTCGAAGTCACGATACAACACGACTTCACGTCCCGGCGCCTTCTGCGCCAGTTGAGCCACCAGCGTGCGGCATGACACGGTGTCCTGCATCGCTTCCAGCGCCAGGCCCATGCTGCCGCCGAACCACAGCGATATGGCCAAGAGCGGCAGCACCACCCAGGTCGGACGCTTCCATGCCAGCACGGCCAAGAGCGCGGCCAATATCGCGGCACCGGCAAACATGCGGAACAGGAACTGCTGCTCGCTGAGTCCGGCGATATCCACCTTGTGCGGCATGGGACGGTTGAACGCCACCCAGGCCAGCAGCACACACAAAGCTGTCAACAGCAAAGCCGGCACCAGGCGCAGCCAGCGGCCGGCCCAGTCGCGCTGCACCACCGTCAGCGCCAGGTGGAACGCGGCAAAAGGCATCACCGCCACCAGGTAGTAATTGGCCTTGGCGGTGGACACCGAAAAGAACACCAAGGGCAGCAGCCAGGCGGCGAACAGGAAACGCCGCAAGCCGGCATCGTCGCCGCCGCGCAGGGGCGCCAGGCGCAACAAGGCCAGCAGGGACCAGGGGAACAGATAGATCAGCATGCGCGGCAGGTAATACCACCAGGGGCCGCCGTAGTAGTCATGCGGTTCGCGCTTGCCGAGAAAGCGCAGCACATGCTCGTTGTAGAAGTAGAACATGGAAAAGTTCGGCTCGACTGCATCGGCCGCCACATGCCAAGGCAGGACCAGAAACAGGAAAACCAGCAGCGCGCCTGGCTGCAACAGAGCGCGCAGGCTGCGCCAGAACGGCAGCTTCAGCGCAAACAGCAAGGCCGCCAGCATCACCAGGCTGAACAGCACCAGCGCCACCAGGCCTTTGGTCAGCACCGCCAGTGCCAGTGCCGCATACGCCAGGCGCAGGGCAGGCGGGCTTTGCTTTTGCAGTGCAGTCCAGGCTGAAAGCAAGGCGGCGGTGAGACAGGCGGTCAGCAGCATGTCGAACATCAGCAGGCGCGACATGGCCAGCACGCCGATGCCCGAGATGAAGATCAGCGCCGCCAGCCGGCCGGCGGCGGCATGGCCGCTGACGCGGCCAAAGCGCAACAGCATGCCCACGCAGGCCAGGGCCGACAGCGCCGGCACCAGGCGCGCCGCCCACTCGTTGACGCCGAACAGCGCAAACGACAAGGCGGTCAGCCAGTACAGCAGCGGCGGCTTTTCCATGTAGGGCAAGCCGTTCAGATGCGGAATCACCCAAGCGCGCCAGTCGCCGGAAACCAGCATGTCGCGCGCAATCGCGGCATACAGGCCTTCGTTGTTGTCGAGGATGCCGAAATGCCCGAGGCCGCCGAACACCAGGGCAAGAGCAATCAACCAGACCAGCCAGGCTGGCGGCGCGGGAAGGCTGGCTTTCATTGTCCTGACCTGCCGTAACCGCCACCACCCGGCGTTTCGATGATGAAGACGTCGCCCGGCTGCATTTCGGTACGGGCCACATGCGGCAGGGTCTCTTCACTGCCGTCGACCCGCAAGACGCGATTGCGGCCCAAGGCGCCGGGCGCGCCGCCATCCATGCCGAAGGGCGGATGGATGCGGTTGTTGGAAAGAATGGAAGCCGTCATCGCTTCCAGAAAGCGCACGCGCCGCACGCCGCCATTGCCGCCATGCCAGCGGCCCGCTCCGCCCGAGCCCTGGCGTATCGAATAGCTTTCCAGCAGTACCGGGTAGCGGAATTCCAGCACTTCCGGATCGGTCAGGCGCGAGTTGGTCATGTTGGTTTGCACGACGTCGGTGCCATCAAAGCCCGGACCGGCGCCGGAGCCGCCGGAGATGGTTTCGTAATACTGGTAACGCGCATTGCCGAAGGTGAAGTTGTTCATCGTGCCCTGCGATGCCGCCTGGATGCCGAGCGCGCCATACAAGGCATTGGTGATGCAGCTGGAGGTTTCCACATTGCCCGACACGACGGACGCCGGATAGCGCGGATTGAGCATGGAGCCTTCCGGGATGATCACTTCCAGCGGCTTCAGGCAGCCGGCATTGAGCGGTATGTCGTCATCCACCAGGGTGCGGAACACATACAGCACGGCCGCCATGCATACCGCCGAAGGGGCATTGAAGTTGTTGGGCAATTGCGGCGAAGTGCCGGAAAAATCGATGCGGGCGCTGCGGGCGGCGGCATCGACCTGGATCGCCACCCGGATCGTCGCGCCGTTGTCCAACGCCAGTTCATAGCGGCCGTCTTTCAAGGCCGTGATCACGCGCCGCACCGCTTCTTCGGCATTGTCCTGCACGTGCTGCATATAGGCTTGCACCACCGGCAGCGAGAAGTGGTTCACCATGCGCCGCAACTCTTCCACGCCCTTTTGATTGGCCGCCACCTGGGCTCGCAAGTCGGCCAGGTTCTGGTCCGGATTGCGCGCCGGATAGCGGGCGCCGGTCAGGAGCGCGCGGGTTTCGGCTTCGCGCAGGCGCCCGCCCTCCACCAGCTTGAAGTTGGTGATCAGCACGCCTTCCTGCTCCACCTCCACCGAATCGGGCGGCATGGAGCCAGGCGTGGTGCCGCCGATATCCGCATGATGGCCGCGCGAACCGACATAGAACAGGATCTCGCGCCCAGCCTCGTCGAATACAGGAGAAATCACCGTCACGTCCGGCAAGTGGGTGCCGCCATGGTAGGGGTCGTTCAGCATGTAGACATCGCCCGGCGCCATCTTGCCGGCGTTGTCGCGCATGACGGTCTTGATGCTCTCGCCCATCGAGCCCAGGTGCACCGGCATGTGCGGCGCATTGGCGATCAAAGCCCCTTGGGCATCGAAGATGGCGCAGGAAAAATCCAGGCGCTCCTTGATGTTGACCGAGTAGGCGGTGTTCTGCAGGCGCAGCCCCATCTGCTCGGCGATCGACATGAACAGGTTGTTGAAGATTTCCAGCATGACCGGATCGGCGCTGGTGCCGATGGCCCGGCGCTGCGGACGCGCCTCGATGCGGCTCAGCAGCAGATGATCGAGCGTCGTCACCTGCGCCTGCCAGCCGGGTTCGACCACGGTGGTGGCATTGGCTTCGGCGATGATGGCCGGGCCGGTGATGACGTCGCCCGGCTGCAGCGTGGCGCGCGGGTAGAGTGCGCTTGGATGCCAGCTGCCGCCGCTGTGCATGCGCACCGTGGCCGCGGCCTGCAGGGGCGTGCTGCGCGGCTGCGGCGTGCGCGCCATTTCCTGCGGCGCGTCGGAGCGGCCGAAGGCTTCCACCGACACTGCCTCCACCACCAGCGCGCGCTGCGGCATCAGGAAGGCAAAGCGTTGCTGATAGGCGGCTTCGAAACTCTTTTGCATGTTGGCACGCGGGCCCAGCGCCACGATCAGGGCGGTGTCGGTGCCTTCATAGCGCAGGTGCACCCGTTCGGCGAGGTCGATGCGGGCTTCTTCCACATCCTGCGCGCGCAAGGCGGCCAGCGCTTCAGAGCGCAGTTCGGCCACGGCCTGCTGCAAGGCGGCCAGGTGTTCATCCTGCAGGCGCAATTCGATGGCGCGTTCGCGCATCACGGTCTGGTCGGCCAGGCCCATGCCGTAGGCCGACAGCACGCCGGCCAGGGGATGGGCGAACACGCGCGTCATGCCCAGGGCATCGGCCACCAGGCAGGCGTGCTGGCCGCCGGCGCCGCCGA
>JAEVZY010000253.1 GCA_023392035.1 Pseudomonadota bacterium
CAAAAAGGTGCTTGGGGGGTTGGCAGCAAACACCACCGGCCGCATTGGGGTTCAGCGCCTTCTCTTTTTGCCTACTTTTTCTCTTGGCAAGACAAGACAAATAGTAGGGGCCCGCGGGGGCCTACCCCGCTTGAAGACCAACAGCCGGCCGCAGGCCAACAACATAAACGAACAACCAATAGCAACAGCCAACCAAACCAAGCAAAAGCAAAAGCAAAAGACTCAGCCAACCAATACCCGAGCGCACCGTGCCCGCCAGGCACCCTCCACTTCAGGATTCACCAATCTAGGTGGCAACGATCCCGCAGCCACCTGCAAAATCCCCTCAGCCGCAATTCGAGCCACATTGCGCCGCCCCTCATGCGTCACCCCCGCGGTATGAAAACTCGCAATCACCTTGTCGCTCGCGAGCAAAGGATGATCCGAAGAAGGCGGCTCCACCTCCCACACATCCAATCCAGCCCCCGCCAGATGCCCCGACTCCAGGGCCGCGGCCAAGGCGGATTCATCATGAATTCCACCCCGCGCGGTGCTGATGAAGATGGCCCCCTTCTTCATCGCCCCAAACTGCGCAGCGCCAAACATGCGCATGGTCGACGGCAAGCGCGGGCAATGCAAAGACACGATATCGGCCTGCGCAATCAAGTCCGGCAAACTCACCGGCTCGGCGCCGCGCCGGCGGATTTCTTCGGCATCCACATGCGGATCGGTGGCCACCACCCGCATCCCCAGGGCACGCGCCAACTGCGTCACCCGGCTGCCGGTATGGCCGATGCCGACCACGCCCAGTACACGGCCGGCGATCTCGTGCCCCATCAGGTCTTCACGCGTGAAATTGCGATCGGCTGCGCGCAGGCGGCGATCGGATTCGACGATCCGGTGCGCCAGCGACAGCATCAGGCCAATCGCATGCTCGGCCACGGACGGCGCATTGCCGCCGATCTGGCTGAACACGGCTACGCCGGCCGCGGTACAGGCCGGCGCATCCACCGTGTCATAGCCGGCGCCGCCAGCCGATACGCACAGCAGATTGGGGGCATGCCGCAACAGGTCGGCCGTCACATACCAGTCCGAAGGCATCACATCGCGCGCCGGCGGCATGTGCAGCACATGCGCCTCGCGCAACAAGGCCAGGTTGGTTTCGCGGCTGTCGGCAAACCGCGCCACTTTCAGGGAGATGCCGGGCTGGCCTTGCAGCGTGGCGTCAAAAACGGGATCGATCCAGGTATCGAAGCGCAGGACATTGAAGCGGTCGGACATGGGCAAGTGATGTGTGGGGGCAAAGGCCGCACTATACGGCATGCGCCCCCCTCAATGCAGCTTGACCCGCGGCCGGGTCTTGCTGCGCAACCATTGCACCGCCCAGTCCAGCATCATGCGCACGAAACCGTTCAAGGCCATCAGATGCTGGCGATACAGCGAGATGTACAGCATGCGTGCCAAAAAGCCTTCCACCCGCACCGCCCGTCCCACCATCTTGCCCATCAGATTGCCCACCACTTCATAGCGGCCCAGCGAAACCAGGGAGCCGCGGTCGCGGTACTGGAATTGTCCAAACGGCCGTCCCTGCAATTTTTTCTGCAGGGCGTGATAGAGAAAGTCGGCCTGTTGATGCGCGGCCTGGGCGCGCGGCGGCACAGTGCCCTGGCGCCCCAGCCAAGCGCAGGCGGCACAGTCGCCCATCGCAAAAATATCGGTTTCACCTTGCAGCTGCAGGCCAGGCTCAACCTGCAACTGGCCGAGCCGGTTGTGGGCGAAGCCGGCGTCGGCCAGCACCCTGGCGACCTCGATGCCGCCGGCCCAGACGGTCAGGTCGGCCGGCAGCACGCGACCGCTTTCGGTACGCACCTCGTTGGCACTGACTTCGGTTACGCGTTCGCCCGCCAGCACGCGGATGTGCATGTCGTCCAGCAGATGCTCGGTATGCAGGGCCAGTGCCTCGGGCAGCGGCGGCAGGATGCGCGGGCCGGCTTCGACAATCGTGATGTGGATGTCGCGCTGCGCATCCAGCGCATGCACGCCATAAGCGCCCAGCACCTGGGTCGTGCCGCGCAGCTCGGCCGCCAGTTCCACACCGGTGGCGCCGCCGCCGATGATGACGATATCCACCTGCGGATGCAGGCCATGGCTGACCATCTCCGCCATGCTGTTCTGCGCACGCATGCAGGCCGCCACCAGGCGGCGCCGGAAGCGCTCGGCCTGGGCCTGGGTGTCGATCGCATAGGCATGCTCGCGCGCGCCGGGCACGCCGAAGAAGTTGGTCACGCTGCCGATGGCCAGCACCAGCAGGTCCCACTCCAGCCTGCGGCGCGGCAGGATTTCCACGCCCTCGTCATCGTGCACCGCCTCCACCTCAATGCTGCGGCTGGCGCGGTCCACGCCCAGCAAGGCGCCCTGCTGGAACTGGAAGTGATGCCAGCGCGCCTGGGCCGCGTATTCCAGTTGATGGGCGCTGGCGTCCATGCTGCCGGCCGCCACTTCATGCAGCAGCGGCTTCCACAGATGGGTGGCGCTTTGGTCGACCAGCACCACTTGCGCCTGGCCGCGCGCGCCCAGCTTGTCGCCCAGGCGCGTGACCAGTTCCATGCCGCCGGCACCGCCGCCGACGATGACGATGCGCGGCAACGGCGCTTTCTGAGCGGACGCCGCCATCAGTGGGCGAGCGTGCCGGCACCCATGGCGCCCTGCATGGCGGCCGGCATGCCGACCACGTGGCGACAGGCGGCCGCGCAGGCACGGCAGGCGGCGGCGCATTGTTGGCAATGCTCCATCGGATGCCGCCCGCATTCTTCGCCACAGGCTTCGCACAGCTCTGCACACAGCTTGCAGATTGCGCTGGCGAACTCGCTGCCACGTGCCATCGCGCCGGCGGTCAGGCGGCACAGTTGGCCGCAGTCCATATCCAGCGCAATGCAGCGCGTCATGCTTTTCACGTCGTCTTCATGCAGACAGGAAGCGGCGCAGTGATCGCAGGCGTCGGCACATTGATTGCAGGCTTCGATGGCGGCTTGGTAGGGCTGGTCTTGCATGGCGGTCTCCCGTGGTGTTTGCAATTGCGGATCGCGAAACTTTTGAATATTGCATCCTGCGTGCGAATCGGATGTGAGCCAGCGCAAAGCGAATCGCAAGCCGCAGGCCCGGGCTCAACTGCGCGCGGCAGGCATTGTCAATCCGGAGCGAGACCGGAGTTTGCCTTCGGTCCCGCGCTTGCAGCGACAAAAGGAGTCCGCCATGAAAAAAACCGCAGCCCTGATGAGCGTGCTGCTCTTGAGCGCAGCCATGCCCGTACTCGCCCAGACCCAGCAATTGGACCCGGATGAAGAAGGCGCCGAAGGCCGTCCGCATCTCAACCTCGGTCCCGACCGCGAGCTGACCCAGGCCTGCCGCGCCGAAGCCACCCAGAGAAATCTGGTCGGCAAGGAACGCCGCCATTATGTGCGCGAATGCCAGAAGCGTGAGGTGCCGAGCTCGGGGCCATCCGGCATGGGCATGACAACCACCAGCAACCGCATCCTGACGCCGATGCCTGATGCCGAAGGCCGCTACCTGCCGCAGAACGTGACGCCCAGCCATTTTGCGCGGGAAGGTCCGTCCACCTATTCGGCCCGCCCGGCAATCCCGGATGTGGATGCGGAAGGCCGCCCACGGCCGCACTAGATGCATGAAGTCGGGGCGGCGTGCCGATGCCGCGCACCAACTGTGATGAAGCGCAAAAGATGCTTGCGAGGGGTTCCTCCGGCAACAACTGTTGACGCGCGGCGTTGTCAATTGACCAGCGGGCCGGAATCAGCCGGCCGCGAGTGCATTCCCTTCACGAGGACTGTTCCGAAATGAAAAACGCCGCCATCCTGTTTGGGGCGCTGCTGCTGTCCAGCGCTGCGATTCCATCCTTTGCCCAAAGCACCGTTTCCAATGACGAGGGCCGGCCGCATACCAGCAACGCGCCCGGCCGCGAGTTGACCCGTCTTTGCCGCAACGAAGCCAAGGAAAAGCAATTGACCGGCAAGGAGCGCACCCGCTTCCTGCGCGACTGCCAGGCCAACCGCGTTCCGCCTGAGGGCAGCGCCGGCAGCTCCACTTCCGCCTCCGGCAAATCGGCGCCCGGCGTGGATGTCGATGCCGAGGGCCGTCCCGAAACACCGCCGGCCAGGACCAGTCGCTTCTCCAAGAAGCCGCCTACTGCGGACAATCCGGCCAAGTCGCCTTCCAGCACCGATGCCGAGGGTCGTCCGAAGTCGCAGCGCTGAGCCAGAGCACGTGCGGCAGGCCTTCTGCCGCGCATGCGCGGCAGAAGCGGGGTGGTCGTGAACGGGAACACCGGCCTGCGAATAGCGTCGCAGTCTGAGTGGCTATTGTGAGTCCGAATCATGTCCACCCTGGAGCTCTACACGCAACTGCAGCAAGCGGCCCTGCCGTTGCCGGAAAACGATGAAGTGGCGGCGGTGCTCGATTTGATGGGCGATGCCGAACTGGTATTGCTGGGCGAAGCCACCCATGGTTCGTCCGAGTTCTACCGCCTGCGCGGCAACATCTGCCGCGCCCTGTTCCAGCAGGGGCGGCTGGACGCGATCGCGGTTGAAGCGGACTGGCCGGACGCCTTGCGCGTCTCGCGCTTTGTGCGCGGTGAAGACGGCGACGCCAGCGCCGGCGAGGCGCTGCGCGACTTCCAGCGCTTTCCGCTGTGGATGTGGCGCAACCGCGAAATCCTGGCCCTGGCCGACTGGCTGCGCACGGCCAACCAGGCGCGTGGGCCGCAGGCGCGGGTCGGCTTCTATGGCCTGGATCTGTACAGCCTGCATGCTTCGATGCAGGCGGTGATTGCCTACCTGGAGCGCGACCATCCGCAGGCGGCACAACAGGCGCGCGAACGCTATGCCTGCTTCGAGCAATTCGCCCCCGATCCGCAGCACTATGGCTATGCCGCCAGCTTCGGCGAACTGGACAGTTGCGAAGACCAGGTGGTGGCGCAACTGCTGGCCCTGCAGCAACAGCGCAGCGCGGCCCTGGATGCCACCGGGCGTGGAGCCGACGAGTTGTTCTACGCCGAACAGAATGCGCGGGTGGCGCGCGACGCCGAAGCCTATTACCGCGCCATGTATCGCGGCCGTCACACTTCCTGGAATCTGCGCGACACCCACATGGCCGATACCCTCGACGCCTTGCGCCAGCACTTGGGCGCGCGCCTGCAGCGCACCCCGCGCATCGTGGTGTGGGCGCACAACTCGCATATCGGGGATGCCCGCGCCACGGAAATGGGACGCGAGGGCGAGATCAACCTCGGCCAGTTGATGCGCGAACGGCATGGCCAGGACAAGGTCTTCCTGCTCGGCTTCACCACCCATTCCGGCGCCGTCACCGCCGCCAGCGAATGGGACAGTCCGGCCCAGGTCAAGGGCTTGCGGCCTTCGCTGCCCGAGAGCATCGAACATGCCCTGCACGAAACCGGCTTGCGGCGCCTGCTGCTGCCCTTGCGCGGACGCGCGCCGTTGCATCAATCGCTGGCTGCCAGCCGCTTGCTGGAGCGCGCGGTGGGCGTGATCTACCTGCCCGAAACCGAGCGTATCAGCCACTATTTCGAAGCTGACGTCAGCGCCCAGTTCGATGCCCTGGTGCATGTGGATGCCACCACGGCCCTGCACCCGCTGGACAAGGGCGCGCATTGGCGGGCCGAAGACCAGCCGGAAACCTGGCCTTCGGGCATCTGAGCTTCAATTTGCTCTTCAATGATGGCGCGCCGTGGGCTGGGACTTGCCGCTGCGCACCGGCGGAATCGGCGCTGAAATTTCCTCCAGCGTGGTGTCGGTGGAAGCGCGGTCGCGCAGCGCCAGGTCGCCCAGCGACACCACCCCCACCGGCTCCATATGGCGGTTGACCACCACCAGCCGGCGGATCTGGCGCTGGCCCATCAGCTGCAAGGCGTCGCCCACGTGCTGGTCCTCATAGCACCAGGCCGGGTCGTGGCTCATCACTTGCGAGACCAGGCAGACTTCCGGATCTTCGCCCTCGGCCACCGCGCGCACTGTGATGTCACGGTCGGTGATCATGCCCAGCAACTTCTTGCCTTCGCACACCGGCAAGGCGCCGACATTCAGGTCGCGCATGATCTGCGCCGCGTCCTGCACGCTGGCATCGGGTTCGATGGTGCTGAAGTCGTGCGTCATGATTTCGGATAGGGTACGCATGCTGGGTCTCCTCAGTGGGTGGTGAGGGCTTTGAACGGCATGCTTGCGGCGAGTTCGGGCCGCGTTTCACTTCGCGCGCTGCAACGCCTGCTGCAGTGCGCCTTTGGCTTGCACGGCAATCGACGCCAACAAGGCGCGCTTGCGGGCAACCCTGCTGCGGTAGATCTTCTTGATTTCGGCCAGCGGCCGGGGTTGGCGATCCAGCGCCAGCAGAAAGATGCCGTCGCCGGCGGCGACCCCGCCCAGTTCGGCCCACAGGCTGTCGTAGTCGCAATGGAAATCCTGGTCGCCGGAGCACAGCTGGCGACGGGTGCCGACCGCCGCCAGGTGCTGCAGCTTGAACGCTGCCGCCACGCCTTCGGCCACCGCCACCAGCAATTGCTGGGCGCTGGCGCGCTGCAAATCGGCGCCGGTTCGGCGCAAGGCCTCACGCGCACCGGCATTGCATTGCAGGCAGCCGATGAACATCAGCTCGGGCAGGTTCTGGCCGAAGACCCGGCCCGGCACCAGCGAAAAATTCAGCTTGCCCAGCAAGCCTTGGTCGCTGTACAGCAGCAGCGACAGATCGCCTTCCTGGTCATGCCGATCGGGCGTGCCGGAAAGCGAGACCGGATAACTGAGGGCAATGCGATAGCGCCGTTGTTCCACTTCGCACTGCCACAGCGGCAAGGGCGTGTCATACAGCCGGAAAAAATCCGCGCCCATGCATTCCTGCATGGCGCGATGGTGATGATGCAGGCACAAAAGCTTGTCCGCCGTGGACAGATCGCTGGCGAGATAGGTGCGCAGGTACTTGTACTCGATGCCCGGATGGCGCTGGCGCAACTCGATCAATCCCGGCCGCCGGAAGCTGCGCGCCAGGGCCGCGTGCGCGGGCAGATGGGGCAGCAGCGGCCACAGCCGATGCCGCAGGGCAAAGGGCAGGTCCTCCAGGCGATGATGGCCCAGGAAGCGCGCCACCGCGCCCCACAGGGAATGACCGAGGTTCCAGGTTCTGGCGAACATCTGAGCCATGCGCAAAAAGCTCCCGAGCCGTCTTCTTTGCGGTGAAGACCGCTGCCCGCGGATAGTTGAAGCGCCGAATGTATCCCGACTCCGGCCGGGGCAAATCGATCCAGATCAGAAACCCGGCCTTTGCCGCTGCGGCTTCTGCTCTGCAATGGGCCCGTCCGCCAATTGCAGTGCGCCCAGCGGCGCCATGCGCCGATACAACTGCAGCGTGAGCCGGGCCGCCTCCTGCGGCGCCAGCTCGCCCCGGGCCAGGGCATGGGCCTGCGCGGCAAAGCGGGCCAGGCGCGCCGGATCGTTGAGCAAGGATTGCAGCGCATCGGCCAGGCCTTGCACATCGCCGGGCGCGCACAGCAAACCGTTGTGCCCGTGCCGTATCACCTCCGGCAGGCTGCCGCAGCGGCTGGCCACGCATGGCCGGCCAAAGCCCAGCGCATAGGCGGCCACCCCCGATTGCGAGGCTTCGATATAGGGCAGCAGCACCAGCGCGCACTGCTGGAACAGGGCATCGATTTCGTCCGGCGCGATGCGCCGCGCCAGCAGGCGCAATTGCCTGACCTGCGACAGCAGCGCGCGGTTGGGCTCGAGCTCGTCGCCGCTGCCGGCCACCACCAGTTCGAAATCCTGGCCGCGCGCCTGCAGCAGCAGGCAAGCCTCAAGCAAGGGCCGCAAGCCCTTGTAGCGAGCAATGCGGCCGAAGAACAGCAGCGACTTGCCGGCGGGGGGAGTGGGC
This sequence comes from Pseudomonadota bacterium, assembly GCA_023392035.1. Classification (GTDB taxonomy): domain Bacteria; phylum Pseudomonadota; class Gammaproteobacteria; order Burkholderiales; family Burkholderiaceae_D; genus Lacisediminimonas. The sequence goes on from JAEVZY010000253.1 coordinate 7,924, forward strand.
GCGCGCTGCACCCGCATCGCCGGATGCGGCACGACATGCGCATGCGCCGCCAGCGACGGCGACAGCCGGCGCAATTGTTCCAGCAAAGCCTGGCCATGCAGCACCAGCGCTTGCGCGCTGGCGCGCATGTGGCGACGGATCGCATCCTGGCGCCATGAGCTTTTCGCGTCCTGCCCCGGATGGCTGCTGACGTCATGCACCGTCAACACCCGCGGCCAGGCGCGCGAAGCGAGCCAGCAGGCGAAGCTGAAACCCTTGGGCATCTCCTGGAAATGCACCACATCCGGCTGGAATTGCCGCAGCAGGCGACGGTAACGCAGCACGCCCGCCAGCAGTTGCGCGGGACGCGCCGGGCCTGGCATGGCCAGCGCCTCCACCCGCAGCGGGCACGCCATGCCGGCTGGAATCTCGCCGGCGATATTGTCGCTGGCCAGCACCAGCATCAGTTCGACCTCCGGCCCAAAGCCCTGCGCCAGGGTCAGCACATACTCGGCGAAATGCTGGGCGAACAGCAGGATTCTCATGGCTGCGATCTTGAGCGTGGCGTGAGCGAGGCGTCACAGTGGCGGCCCCTCACCTTGTAGCAAGTTGACGCCGCGCTGCTTGCGCTGGCACAAGCCCGGCCGCAGCCGAACTGTCCGGCCGCAAGATACTGCCCACAGTCCCCGCTCACACTGGAGCCCGCGCCGTAGTGGCCAAGGACTCTTCAGCGCAAGCCGCGTTTCCAATCCAGATGAAATTTTCGAGCCTCACTCGCCGGGCCGCCCTGCCGCCTGCCATGTTGGCGCTGGCCGACCAGTTGCTGGTCTCCGGCTCCAACTTCCTGCTGCTGATCTATCTTGGCCGGCATCTGGATGCCAACGACTTCGGCCTGTTCAGCCTGGCCATGCTGGCCACGCTGTTTTTCTCCAATCTGCATCGCGCCGTGCTGACGCGTCCGATGGAAGTGCTGGCGCCCAACGCCACCGGGCCGCAGCAACTGGTGCATCTGCGCGCCCTGTTGCGCGCCTTGCTGCTGGCCATGCCGCTGGTGCTGCTGGCGCTGGCCCTGCTTTCGCACTGGCTATTTCCGGATGCGCGCCTGCTGTGGGCCTGCGTAGCCTATGTGCTGGGCTTCGGAGTACAGGAAACGCTGCGCCGCTACGCCTACATGCAAGGCCGGGCCGAGCGCGCGTTCAGGCTCGATGGCGCGCAGCACGGCTGCCTGTGGATCAGCATGCTGGCGCTGGATGCCTTGATCGGCGTGCAGGCCTGGCTGGTGTTCGCCATCATGGCCGGCGCCGCCATGCTGTGCAGCCTGCCGCCGCTCTTGCGCCTGCTGCGCCAGCCCGGCTCAGCACCGCAGCCGACCTTCTCGCAACTGGCGCGCCAGCATTGGCTGCTGGCCAAGTGGCTGCTGTTGACGGTGCTGGCCGTGTGGGGCGCCGGCCAGGTCTACCCGCTGCTGATCGCGCCGCTGGGCCCCGAGGCGGTGGCGCAGTTCGCGGCCTGCGGCAATATCCTGCGCATTTCGGGCGCGGTAATGCTGGCGGTGGACAACTATCTGCCGGCACGCGCGGCGCTGGTGTTTCAGCGCGAAGGCAGTGCGGCCTTGCGCGCCCATCTCTGGCGCCATCTGCTGCTGTGCGGACTGGCGGCGAGCCTGGCGGCGCTGCTGCTCTTTCTGTTGGCGGGTCCGGTGCTGTTTCTGGCCTACCACGGCAGCTATGACGACAGCGTACCGATCCTGCGCATGATGCTGCCCGGGGCCCTGTTCTCGTTCCTGGCCACCCTGCTGGGCACTTACTCGGTGGCGATGGCCGACTCGCGCGCGCCTTTTCTGACCAACCTGGCGGCCGGCGCCTGCACCTTCAGCCTGGGCCTGTTCCTGATCCAGACAGAGGGCATCGCCGGCGCCGCGCTGGCGTCCAGCCTGACCGCCCTGACCGCCCTGCTGGCGCAGGGTGCGCTGGTGCTGCTGCGCCTGCGCCAGGTGCGCGCGCAAGAGACGTTGGAGGTACCGGCCTCCGGCGGATTGGCCTGAGTCGGATGATGATCCCGGGTGTGCGGGTGCGCGGCCTGCTCTTCTTCCTCAAGCGCTGATTTCGCCCGCCAGCAGCGCATGCAGGCGTTCGAGGTCGAGCGGCTTGGTGAGGTGATGATCGATGCCGCTGCTGCGCGCGCGCAGGCGGTCGGTTTCCTGGCCCCAACCGGAAAGGGAGAATATCTTGATGTCGCGGAACTGCGGGATCTCGCGGATGCTTCGCGCCAGTTCATAGCCATCCATGCCCGGCATGCCGATGTCGAGGATGACGATGTGCGGCTTGAACGCCGGCAGCGCCGCCAGGGCCGAGGGTCCGTCATACACTGCCCGCGTCTGGGCCCCGGCCCTGCCGAGCATCATGGCCAGGGTGTTGGCGGCGTCGTGGTTGTCATCCACCGCCAGCACGCGCTGGCCGGCAAGATTGGGCAAGGCATGCGGGGCCGGCTGCGGCGCCGGCGTCTGCACTTCGGCCAGCAGCGGCAGGCGGACCGTGAATTCGCAGCCCTGCCCCAGTCCGGGACTCTTGGCCTGCACTGTGCCGCCATGCATTTCCACCAGGCTGCGCACCATGGTCAAGCCGATGCCCAGGCCGCCCCGGTGCGGACCGGAGAGCTGACGCACTTGCGCGAACAGGTCGAACACGCGCGGCAACTGGTCCGGCGCGATGCCGATGCCGTTATCGCTCACCGATATCACGGCTTGATCGCCTTCGCGCTGCACGGCGATACGGATGTGGCCGCCGCTATCCGTGTAGCGCGCGGCATTGTTGAGAAGATTGGCGAATACCTGCGTCAAGCGCAGCATGTCGGCGTCCAGCATCAGGGAAGGCTGCGGCAGCACCAGTTCCAGCTCATGATCGGCCTTGCGGATTCCGGGTTCGCTGATTTCAACCGCGGCGTGAATGATGTCATCCAGCCGTACCGGCTCCTTGCGCAATTCCAGCTTGCCGCGCGTGATGCGCGACACTTCCATCAGGTCATCCACCAGGCGCGTGAGTTGATTCACCTGGCGCTCGACAATCTCGACGATGCGATCGGCACTGCGCCGGCCATCGGGATTGCGCAGCAGATGCAGGCCATTGGCGATGGGCGCCAGCGGATTGCGCAGCTCGTGCGCCAGGGTCGCCAGGAAAATATCCTTGCGGCGGTCGGCTTCCTTGAGCACCTCTTCTGCCTTCACCGCGTCGTCGATGTCGATCGACAGTCCGACCTGGCCGTCGTATTCGCCTTTGGAGGTGAACAAGGGCGCGGCACAGGATTCGTACCAGCGCCAGCTTCCGTCCTTGGCCTTGACCCGCACCCGCCCCTGGAAATGCGTGCGCTGGTGCAGGGCCCGGTTCACCAGATCCAGATAGCCTGCGGCGTCATCCGGATGCAGCAGTGAATGCCAGCCGTTCCCCATCAATTCCGCGTTGGATCTGCCGGTGACTTCCTGGTAGCGCCGGTTGAGAAAGGTGGCACGGCCCTCGGCATCGACGCGCCAGATCAGGGCCGGCGCGCCTTCGGCCAGGGCCCGGAACAAGCCTTCGCTTTCGCGCAAGGCAAGCGTGGCGCGTTTGAATTCGGTCATGTCGGTGACCACGCCGACTTGCCCGGTGACATGGCCTTGCTGATCACGGATCGGAACGCTGGCGACCTGGGTCCACAATACCCTGCCATCGTCCAGCAGGTAGCGCATTTCGATGCCGGGCACCACGCGCTCGCCGCGCAGCGCCCGGGCGCCGGGATAGTCGCGCGGCTCGATCTCGCGGCCGTTTTCATCCACCGCGCTCCAGCGCCAGGTGCGCGCCGGATCGGCCGAGGGAATGCGGCGGTCGGGCATGTAGCGCAGCATCTCCGGATTGGCCAATACCAGCGAGCCATCGGTCTCGAATACGCCCACGCCCACCGGCAGGCTGTCGATGATGGCGGACAGGCGCGCTTCATGTGCGCGCAGGGCCGACTCGACCTGGCGCCTGCGCTCGACTTCGCCGTGCAGGTCGGCGTTGCCGCGCGCCAGCGAACGGCTGGTTTCTTCGATGCGCGCCAGTTCTCCCTGGCGGTCGCTTGCGGCATCCAGCGCGCTCTTGACCTGCCAGGCGCAGGAGGCCAGGTCTGCCAGGGCACGCAGCACGCGCGCATCCTCCGCATCGAATTGACGCACGGCCTGATGCTGCGCCAGCCACAGGGTGCCGATCGGCTTGCCGCGGTTTGACCAGGACATCAGCAAAGCCTCGTTCACATGCGGTTTCAGCGCATGCAATATGGGGAAGTGGCGTTCAGGCTCATGCAGGAGGACGGGGGTATCGCTGGCGAGCGCGGCATTGCAGGGACAGGCGGCCTGGGGAATGCTCTGGCCAAGATGCTGGCGCAGCGGACCCGCCACGGCTTGCCAGCGGAAGCGCTGCTCGCCTTCGTCAAGAACGCTGATGCCGGCGGAATCGGCATGGCACAGTTCGCAGGCCAGTTCCGAAATGCGCTGCAAGGCGTGCTCGGGATGGAGGGCAATTTCCCGGTTCAGGCTCAACAGCGCCCGATTCAGCGCGGCATGGTCCGGCGCCCGCGCCGGGCGCAGCGCGAGTTGATCCGTCACCAGGACTTCCTCAAGACTTGCCACCACTGCGCCACTGGATGGGCTGCCCATTCCGAACTCGCACGCTGAAAACCAGCATAGTGTTTGGAAGCCGCGTCGGGAGTTGCGTTCAATGAAGAGCTTGAGCTAAATCGATCCCGTGCCACACGAAAACCCCGCTTGGCCTTCCCCCCTCCTGAAAGCTGGACGACGACTTCGACAGCCTCAGGTCTGCTCGAGGATTGTATCGAGCAGACTGCCCAGAGGAAAGGTGGAACGCTGGCCAAGGTCATACGTATGATCCACAAGAAACGCTTGCGCCTGCAGTCGCCCTTCCTCGCGCAGCATGTGCAGGAATGCGCGCTCGGCATTGAGCTTGGATGAGGCGCCCCACTCGACCAGGCGCGGGCTGAAGATGCGGTGCAGCCGGATGTCGGCCCACTGCCCGACCCAGGCCGGATGGGCATGCGGCGCTTCCTCGGCCAGCATGTGGCGCAACATGGCGATGGCGCGCAATTCCTTCTTCAGGCTGGAGTTGAAGGAAATCTCGTTGATGCGGTTGAGGATCTCATGCGCCAGGCGCGGAATGCCGGGCCGTTCCACCGGATTGATCTGCACCAGCAGGATGTCCTGCGCAGCGCTTTCGCGGATGACCGGCGTGAGCAGCGGGTTACCGGAAAACCCGCCATCCCAATACCCCTCCCCGTCTATTTCCACCGCTTGATGCATGAGCGGCAAACAGGTGGAAGCCAGCACCGCATCGACCGTGATTTCAGGATTGCGAAACACCCGCGGCAAGCCGGTGCGCACGCTGGTGGCGGCAAGGAAGAGCTTGATCGGAGCACGCTGCAATTGCCTGAAGTCGACACACTCTTCAAGGATGGTGCGCAGCGGATTGATATTGGACGGATTGACTTGATACGGCGAAAACAGGCGGCTGAACAGGTCGAAGAACAGATAGCCCGGCGAATGAGTCAGCGCCCATTGGCCCGTCATGATGTCCCACGGCGTGCGCTGGATCGGGCTGTAGCGCGCGGCTTCGCTCACGCGCTGCCAGAAGTGTTCCAGCGCCGAGCGCGCGCCATTGCGGCCATCCTGCAGATACCCGTGGGCAAACAGCACCGCGTTCATGGCGCCAGCCGAAGTGCCGGTGATGCTCTCCACCTGCAGCCAGTCTTCCTCCAGCAGGCGGTCCAGCACACCCCAGGTAAAGGCGCCGTGCGAGCCGCCGCCCTGCAAGGCCAGGTTGATCGGAAGCACGCGCTTGCGGGATGTTTTTCGAGGCTTCATGTCATGGCTCGATGCGGATGCGATGCTGGTTTGAACGCGGATGGAATGCAGCAATCACAGTGGCGTACTCCTGTTCCGGCGACGACATCAAGGGGCAACCAATGACCCATGGCGCTGAATTCTCCTGGCTCTTTCCGGCCCTGGGCCTGGCCGGCATGCTGGCCAGCCTGGCGCTTCTGATCTGGTTCGCCTGGCGCGGCTGGAGCGTGCTCCTGCTTGCGCCGCTGGCCGCCATGTTGGCGGCGCTCATTTCCAGCGAACCGGTCCTTGCGCACTGGACCCAGATCTTCATGCCGGCCGCCGCCCGCTTCCTGGCGCAATTCTTTCCGCTGTTCCTGCTGGGCGCCCTGTTCGGCAAGCTGATGGAGGACAGCGGCTCGATGCACGCCATTGCCGGCTTCATGCAGCGTCGCTTCGGCCCCGGCCGGGCCATCCTGGCGACGGTGCTGTGCGGCGCGCTGGTGACTTATGGCGGCATCAGCCTGTTCGTGGCCTTCTTCGTGCTGGCGCCCATGGCCGAGCAGCTATTCCGCGCCAACAATCTTCCGCGCCGGCTGTTGCCGGCCACCATTGTGCTTGGCACCTCGACCTTCAGCATGTCGGCGCTGCCGGGAACGCCGGCCATCCAGAACGCGATACCTATGACCGTGTTCGGCACGACGCCGTTCGCCGCGCCCGGACTGGGCCTGGTCGCCAGCCTGGTGATTGCAGGATTTGGCCTGTGGTGGCTGGACCGGCAGCAAGCGCTGGCAAGAGAACTGGGGCAGGGTTATGACTTTCAACTTCCCGCGCCGCCCATCGAGCCAAGCCTGGTACGCGAACGGGCCACGGTTGCCCAGGGTTTCGATCCGGAGGAAGTCGCGCATGCCCGGCCGGCAAACGCCTTGCCGCCCAGCGCGCTGGCCTTTGCGCCGCTGTTGGTGGTGGTGGCCGGCAACTTCGTGATGAACCTGCTGGTCTTGCCGCGCATGGATGCCGCTTATCTGGAACAGACGCGCTTTGGCGCCACCACGCTGGCCGAGGTCGGCGGGGTGTGGGGCATCAGCGTGGCGCTGGGGCTGGGCATCGTGGCCGTGATCGGCTTGAATCGCAGGCGCTTTGCGGCCTTGCGTGAAAGCGTCGACGCCGGCGTCAATGCCGCGGCGCTGCCGATTCTTTCCGTGTGCAGCCTGGTGGGCTATGGCGCCGTGATTGCCGCCCTGCCCGCCTTTGCGCTGGTGCGCGACTGGCTGCTTGCGCTGGGCGGCGGTCCGCTGGTTTCGCTGGCGCTGGCCACCAATCTGCTGGCGGCCTTGACCGGCTCGGCCTCGGGCGGCATGACCATCGCCCTCGATGCCCTCGGTCCCAGCTACCTGGAACTGGCGGCGCAACAGCACATCGATCCGGGCCTGTTGCACCGGATCGCGGTGATGTCTTCCGGAACCCTGGACACCCTGCCACATAACGGCGCGGTGGTGACGCTGCTGGCGGTCTGCGGCTGCAGCCACCGCGAAAGCTATCGCGACATCGCGGTGGTGGCCATCGTGGGTGCGCTGCTGGCGCTGGCACTGGTGATCGGATTGGGCAGTGT
>JAEVZY010000264.1 GCA_023392035.1 Pseudomonadota bacterium
GCTTGTTGTAGCGCGCCCCCAGCCAGCCGAAGCACAGGCTGCCCAGCATGTTGAAGCCGCCGATCACACCCAGCGCCTGCGCCGACAGCATGGGATCCATCCCGCAAATCTCCAGATAGGAGGGCAAGTGGGTGGACAGGAAAATCAACTGCATGCCGCACACGAAATACGCTGCTGCCAGCACCAGGAAAGACGGATTGGACAAAGCCTGTTTCAGGACCGCCTTGCCGCTTTCGTTGCCGGAGGGAGAAGGCGGCACCGGCAGTCGATCGACCCGTCCTGAAATCCAGGCCGCCGGCAACATGAGCAGGGCAATCACGACGAAGGCGACGGCGCCGGCGCGCCAGCCCTGGGCCTGATTCAGGGCCTGGCCAATCGGCGCCGCCAGCAAGGCGCCAAGCGAGCCGGCGGCCGAGACCATGCCCATCACCACCAGCCGCAGGCGCGCATCCACCGCGCGCGCAGTCACCGCCAGCGCGATGGCGCCTCCCGTGCAGGACATGGCGCACCCGATGCAGACCCCGAGACCCAATACCAGGCCCAGCATGCCCTGGGTGGTGGCGACCAGTATCAGGCCCAGTACATACAGCACGGCGCCCGCCATCACCGTGGAGCGGAAACCCAGGCGGGAGGCCCAGGCGCCGGTGAAGGGTTGCAGCAGGCCCCAGACCAGGTTTTGTACCGCCACCGCGGCGGTGAATTGCGACACCGAGATACCAATCTCGCGCGTCATCGGCTGCATGAAGATTCCCATGCTCTGGCGCAGGCCCATGGCCAGGGACAGCACCAGCGCTATGCCGATCAAGATGGGCAACACCGGCCACAGCGATTTGCTTGAATGCATGAGCTTTGTTCTGGTTTTGGTTTGTGCCACCCGCGCCTGCACCGGACCGCCCGCCCGATGGTACACGAGTCGTCGCACAGATGTGCGACAGATGTGCGACAGACGAGCAGGCGTAGAATTGCGCGCTCATCCTTCGAAGGAAGCGCAAGATGCTGGACCAGGACACCGTGATTGCAGAAACCCGCCGCTGGCTGGAGCAGGCCGTGATCGGCCTGAACCTGTGTCCCTTCGCCAAGGCCGTGCATGTGAAGGCGCAGATCGCCTGGCGCGTCAGCCTGGCCACAGAACCGGCCGAACTGGCGCAGGAACTGCAACGGGCCTTGCGCGAGTTGGCAGCCAGCGACCCCGAACAAGTCGACACCCTGCTGCTGATCCATCCGCAGGTGCTGACCGACTTTGAGCAGTACAACGAGTTCCTGGATGTGGTGGACGCCATCGTCGCCGCCGAAAACCTGGAAGGCGTGCTGCAAGTGGCCAGCTTTCATCCCGACTATCAGTTCGCTGGAACCCGGCGCGACGAGCGCGGCAATTACACCAATCGCTCGCCCTACCCCATGCTGCATCTGCTGCGTGAAGACAGTGTCAGCCGCGCGGTTGACTCACTGCCCGACCCGGATGAGGTCTATCGACGCAATGTTCGACTGCTGCAGAAGCTGTCCGACCAGGAATTCCGCGCCATTTGGCCATTTGCCGAATAGTCAAGCTTCTTGCGGTTTATCAAATGCAAGGGGACGCCAAGCGATATTGTCAAACAGCAATCAGGTAGGCGGATTTCTTAACAGAACGTAACGAATTCGGCGAAGTCGGGTATTGCTCGGTAGAATCAAGACACACTGACAAGATTTCCTTTCAGTTATCGGGATAGAATGCCGGTCTGGCAGTTTCTGAAAGACAATACAATAATGAAATAGCAATACCCCTGTGGGCAAGCTGTCGCCTGCCACACCGCGGTCCCGGTCAGCCACGAGCCATCAAGCAATAGGACAACCACATGATGAACACCCCTCTTACGCCAGACGCTCCGCAGAGCAATCGCTTGGCAGACCAGGTCAATTACGATCCGAACAATCTGCTCGACTCGCTGATTGAGCGCCTGCACCTCAAGAACGATGCGGCCCTGTCGCGGGCGCTGGAAGTGGCACCGCCGGTGATCAGCAAGATTCGCCATCGTCGCCTGCCGGTCGGCGCCTCGCTGCTGATTCGCATGCACGAGGTCAGCGACCTGTCGATTCGCGATCTGCGCATGCTCATGGGTGATCGTCGCGATAAATTCCGTATCAGCGACAAGCAGTTCAAGCCCAAGAACAAAGACTGATCCCGGGCCGCCCCAAAACAAAAAAGGCTCGCCCCTTGAAGGGCCAGCCTTTTTTTGCTGAAGCGGCAGGGCAGCGAAAATTGGTGCAATACACTTCGCTATTGCACCCTGCAAAATGATCCGGGTCAGGCCGGGAAAACGCCGGTGGAAAGATAGCGATCGCCGCGATCGCAGACGATGAAGACAATCGTCGCATTCTCCACTTCGGCCGAAATGCGCAGCGCCACCTCGAGCGCGCCGGCAGCCGAAATCCCGCAGAATATTCCCTCTTCTATCGCCATGCGGCGCGCCATTTGTTCTGCGGCCGCCTGACTGACGTTCTCGACCCGGTCAATACGCGAACGATCGAAAATCTTGGGCAGGTAGGCTTCCGGCCACTTGCGTATGCCGGGAATCTGCGAGCCTTCATCAGGCTGGGCACCGACCACCACCACGCCGGGATTTTGCTCCTTGAGGTAGTGCGACACGCCCATGATGGTGCCGGTGGTGCCCATTGCGCTGACGAAATGGGTGACGCGTCCTTCAGTCTGGTGCCAGATTTCCGGACCCGTGCTTTCGTAATGCGAGCGCGGATTGTCGGGATTGGCGAATTGGTCCAGGATCCGGCCCTGGCCTTCTTTCTGCATCTGCTCTGCCAGATCACGCGCATATTCCATGCCGCCGGCCTTGGGCGTCAACACGATCTTGGCGCCGTAGGCCGCCATGCTCTGGCGCCGTTCCAGCGACAGGTTTTCCGGCATCAGCAACACCATTTTGTAGCCGCGCATGGAAGCCGCCATCGCCAGCGCGATACCGGTATTGCCGCTGGTGGCTTCGATCAGGGTATCGCCCGGCTTGATTTCGCCGCGCTCTTCAGCGCCCTTGATCATGGCCAGTGCCGGCCGGTCTTTTACCGAGCCGGCCGGATTATTGCCTTCCATCTTGCCGAGGATGACGTTGTTGCGTTGTTCGGCTTCGCGTCCGGGAATACGACGCAATTGAACCAGCGGCGTATTGCCTACGGTGTCTTCGATATTCGGATATTGGGTGGACATGTTGCTTCGCCCCGAAGGCGTGAATGGTGCGTGAATGATGGGACAGCCCACTATTCTAATCGCTCGCCTCGACTCGCGTTGGCCGCTCAGCGCTTGGGCGTATCAGCCCTGCCCTTGCCATCCACCACCAGGCCGGATTCGGACAGCGCCAGTGCGCGGCGTTCCCCTATGCCCTTGACCCGCCGTTCGAGATCGGCCCAATCGCGGTACAGGCCGCCGCGCTTGCGTTCCTGCAGGATGGCTTGGGACAGCGTCGGCCCTATGCCCTTGACGCCATCCAGCGCCGCTCGATCGGCGCGATTGGCGTCCACTTGGGCTGAGGTGGGAAGGCTGGTCAGGGCCAGACAGGCCGCCAGCAGCAATGCCTTGTTCATGCGAGCTCCTTGCGTGCACCCCGTCCCGCAACAGAAACGCGCGCTGCAAAAAGCCGGTTGACGGTGCCCAGACGCCGGCGCGGCAAAATGGACCGTTTTCTCGCCGCTTGCAGCCGCCCTGCCTTCTGCCGCACAGGCTCCTGGATTCAGCCGGGGAACAGCTCTTCGGGCAGCACGGTTGCGGTGCCCAGCTTGCCGACCACAATGCTGCCGGCACGATTGGCGATGCCGACCGCATCCTGCAAGGGGACGCCGGCGCCCAGCATCACGGCCAAGGTGGCGACCACGGTGTCGCCCGCGCCCGAGACATCAAACACCTCACGCGCTTGCGCCGGATAATGCTGCACGCCTTCTTCCGTGTACAGCGACATGCCTTCCTCGGAGCGCGTCAGCAGCAAGGCCGGCAGCTCGAGTTCGGCCCGCAAGGCCTGGGCGCGTTGGGTCAGGTCTTCTTCACTCTTCCACTTGCCCACCACTTGCCGCAATTCGGATTTGTTGGGCGTCATGATGGAGGCGCCGCGATAGCGAGTGAAATCATCGCCCTTGGGATCGACCAGGATGGTCTTGCCCAGCTTGCGTGCGGCGGCGATCATCTGGCCGACATTGACCAGGCTGCCCTTGGCATAGTCCGACAAGACCACCAGGTCGAAGGAAGGCAGCAGCGCGTTGTACTGGGTCAGCTTGTCGCGCAGGACGGTCTCACTCGGTGCTTCCTCGAAATCAATGCGCAGCAATTGCTGCTGGCGCCCGATCACGCGCAGCTTGATGATGGTGGAAATCGCCGCATCGCGGTTCAGATGGGTGGCAATGCCGGAACTGCGGGCGATGCGATCCACTGCATCGCCGGCCTCGTCGTTGCCGACCACCCCCAGCAAGCCGGTCTGCGCGCCCAGTGCCACCGCATTGCGCGCCACGTTGGCCGCGCCGCCCAGGCGTTCGTCCCGCTTTTCGATGCGCACCACCGGCACCGGCGCTTCCGGGGAAATGCGGCTGACGTCGCCGAACCAGTAGCGGTCCAGCATGATGTCGCCCACCACCAGGATGCGCGCCTGTTTCACTCGCTCGAAATCGACTTCAAGCAAGTTTGCGCTCATGGACGCGCCCCGGCGGCATTGCGGCCGATGCCGTGGTACTCGATCCCGCCCTCGCGCATGACTTCCGGTTCGTACAGGTTGCGGCCATCGAAAATCACCGGCGCCTTCAGGGCCCGCTTGAGCGCTTCAAAGTCCGGGCTGCGGAAGGCCTTCCACTCGGTGACGATGATCAGGGCGTCGGCGCCATCCACGGTTTCATTGCTGCCGCCGCAAAAGCGCACGCGAGCCCGCTCGGCGGGACGTCCTTCGAAATCCATGTCGATCACGCGCTTGGCCTCGTCCATCGACACCGGGTCATACACGTTCAGGCTGGCGCCGCGGCCGGCCAATTCCTGCAGCAGGACGCGCGAGGGCGCTTCGCGCATGTCGTCGGTGTTGGGCTTGAAGGCCAGGCCCCAGACCGCGAAAGTCAGGCCCGACAGATCCTGACCGTACTTTTCGACCACCTTCTGCGCCAGCACATGCTTTTGTTTGTCGTTGACCTGTTCCACGGCGCGCAGGATCAGCAGGTCCTGTCCATACTCGCGCGCGGTGCGTTCCAGCGCCTGCACGTCCTTCGGGAAGCAGGAGCCGCCATAGCCGCAACCGGCGTACAGGAAGCTGTAGCCGATGCGCGGATCGGAACCGATGCCCTGGCGCACCGCTTCAATGTCGGCGCCCACCACATCGGCCAGATTGGCCAGCTCGTTCATGAACGAGATGCGGGTGGCCAGCATGGCATTGGCTGCGTACTTGGTGAATTCGGCGGAACGCACGTCCATCCAGAAGGTGCGTTCGTGATTGCGGTTGAAAGGCGCGTACAGCTTGCGCATGATGCGCCGCGCCTGCTCGCCCTCGTCTCCGTCCGCCACGCCGATCACGATGCGATCGGGCCGCATGAAATCTTCCACCGCCGCGCCTTCCTTCAGGAATTCCGGGTTGGACACCACGGTGAAGTTGGCCGGCTTGCCGCGCGCCTCGAGCTCTTGCGCAATCGCCGCGCGCACCTTGTCGGCCTTGCCCACCGGCACGGTGGACTTGTCGACCACGACCTTGAAGTCATCCATGTAGCGGCCGATATTGCGCGCCGCGGCCAACACGTATTGCAGATCGGCCGAACCGTCTTCGTCGGGCGGCGTGCCGACCGCGATGAACTGCACATCGCCATGCGCCACCGCCGCCTTGATGTCGGTGGAAAAAGTGAGGCGCCCATAGTTGCGGTTGCGCGCCACGATTTCAGCCAGGCCCGGCTCATGGATCGGAATGCCGCCGCTGTTGAGGATATCGATCTTGCGCTGGTCGAGGTCGAGGCAGAACACATCGTTGCCCAGTTCCGCCAGACAGGCTCCGGTGACCAGGCCGACATAGCCGGTGCCAATGATCGTGATTCGCATAGTGACTTTTCCTTGTGGAAGACGCGCCTTGCCGCGCGCCTTCAGCTCATGATGGTTAATTCTTCGGTACGCCGCGGCGGATAGGTTTCCCAGCGATTGCAGCCCGGACACTGCCAATAGAACTGGCGCGCCTTGAAGCCGCAATGCGAGCACTGGTAACGCGCCAGCTTTTGCGCATAACTGTGGACCAGGTTGGTGACCGGCGCCATATCCTCGCGCAGCTGCGGGTCGGCCAGGGCCATGCGCGCGGCAAGGTACTTGTCCAGCGCCAGCAAGGTGGGCGTGCGCTTCAATTCCTCGCTGATGAGTGCAGTGCCGGCGTCCAGGCCATCCTGCTCATTGATGGCCTTCAACAAGACTTCCACCAGGTCGATGGAAGGCGCTTCGGCCAGGTAGGAACGCAGGAGATTGATGCCTTCCTGCGGCCTTCCCACGGCCTTGTAGCCATCCATCAGGCGTTGCGCCACCAGCGCCACGTGCTGCATGCTTTGCTGTTCAACCCGGTGCCAGGCGGCCAGCGCCGCCTCGGTATCGCCCTTGGCCAGCCACATGTCGCCCATCAGCATGGTGGCGCGCACGTTCTTGCGGTCGGCCGCCAGGGCCTGTTCCAGTTGCACCAGCGCGCCGTCGGGATTGGTGCGCACCAGTTCGTCTTCAGCCAGCTCGCAATGGAACTGGGCGATCTCGCGTTGGCGAGTGCCGGCGCCGGAATCCTGCAAGGCGCGCGCCGCTTCAATGGCGCGCGACCAGTCTTTCTCGCGCTGATAAATTTCCAGCAGGGCGCGCCGCGCCTGGGCGCTGTGCGTAGTTTCGGACAACTGGTTGAAGGTTTCTTCGGCGCGATCGAGCAGGCCGGCTTTCAGGTAGTCCTGGCCCAGTTCGAAACGCGCCTGGACTTGTTGCTCCAGCGGCAGATCGGGACGGGCCAGCAGGTTCTGGTGCACGCGGATGGCGCGTTCGGTTTCGCCACGACGACGAAACAGGTTGCCCAGCGCGAAGTGCAGGTCGGCGGTTTCCGGATCGAGGGTGACGATTTCGATGAAGGCGTCGATGGACTTGTCCGGCTGCTCGTTGAGGAGGAAATTCAGGCCCTTGAAGTAACCGCGCGGCAAGCTGCGCGATTCGGAAACGAGTTGGCGGATGTCGACCCTGGCCGCGACCCAGCCCAGACCGAAGAATGCTGGGATGCCCAGCAGCCACCAGGTTTCAAATTCCATGCTTTGTACTTTTCATTGGTACTGCAGCTTCAGCCGATATTGTCCGGCTGCGGCGGATTGGCGCGAGCCGCGCGTTGCGCATCGGCTTGTTGCTGGGCGGCGGCGGCGGAACGCTTTTGCCGATTCAGGTCGCGCCGATAGCGAAATACCGTGGGTGTCATGGCCAGCACGCCCAGCACCGCGCCCGAGGCAAAAAAGCCGAGCAGCAACAAGACCAGCGGACCCCGGATCTCGTAGTCGAGGAACAGGTGCAGGGCCGCTTCCTGGGTGTTCTTGAGCGCGAAGCCGAAGAACACGATGAACAGCAGCGCAGCAATTATCCTGAACAGAATCTTCATTGTGGCGGGCCGTTGTTGTTCGCTTTGCCGGCCGCTCCGGCAAGCGAGCATTGTACGCTAAAAGAATTCGGGTTCTTGCAAGCCAGGCAGCACCAAGCGGGCAACAGATCCCGCATGCGCCTCTCATAAAAAAACGGCACCTGCTGGAGGTGCCGTTTTCATTACAGCTTGCGAACAGTGATCAGTCTTCCTTGATCGGTTGACCCACCATGGCATCGACGCGCTCGCGCAATTCCTTGCCCGGCTTGAAGTGCGGCACCCGTTTTTCGGGGACCATCACTCTTTCACCGGACTTGGGATTGCGGCCGATGCGCGGCGGACGCCGGTTGAGCGCAAAGCTGCCGAAGCCGCGGATTTCGATGCGCTGGCCTGCAGCCAGCGAATCGGCCATCGCGTCGAGTATCGTCTTGACGGCGAAATCCGCGTCTTTTGCCACCAACTGCGGAAAATGCTCCGCCAGCCTTGCAATCAGTTCCGACTTGGTCATTGCCCTGTTCCGGCTCAGCCCTTGTTATCCAGCTTGGCCTTGAGCAGAGCGCCCAGGCTGGTGGTACCGGCATTGCCAGCGGACTCGGAAGACATCTTCTGCATGGCTTCCTGGGTCTCGGCATTGTCCTTGGCCTTGATCGACAGCTGGATGCTGCGGGCCTTGCGATCAATGTTGATGACCATGGCTTCCACCGAATCGCCCACTTTGAGATGGGTGCCGGCGTCTTCCACGCGGTCACGCGAGATTTCCGAAGCACGCAGATAGCCTTCGACTTCCTCGGACAACTGGATCACGGCGCCCTTGGGCTCGACCGCTTTCACGGTACCGGTGACCAGCGCGCCCTTGTCGTTCATGGCGGCGAAGTTGTTGAACGGGTCGCCTTCCAGCTGCTTGACGCCCAGCGAAACGCGCTCGCGCTCGACATCGATGGCCAGAACAACGGCTTCCAGCTCGTCGCCTTTCTTGTAGCGACGCACGGCTTCTTCGCCGGCTTCGGTCCAGGACAGATCGGACAGGTGCACCAGGCCGTCGATGTTGCCCGGCAGGCCGATGAACACGCCGAAGTCGGTGATGGACTTGATCGCGCCCGAAACCTTGTCGCCCTTCTTGTGCGACATGGCGAAGTCTTCCCACGGATTGGCCTTGCACTGCTTCATGCCCAGGCTGATGCGGCGACGCTCTTCGTCGATCTCCAGCACCATGACTTCGACTTCGTCACCCAGTTGAACCACCTTGGACGGGGCCACGTTCTTGTTGGTCCAGTCCATTTCGGAGACGTGCACCAGGCCTTCGATGCCCTGCTCCACTTCGACGAATGCGCCGTAGTCGGTCAGGTTGGTGACCTTGCCGAACAGGCGGGTGCCCGGCGGATAACGACGCGACAGGCCGGTCCAGGGATCGTCGCCCAGCTGCTTGACGCCCAGCGAAACGCGGTTCTTTTCCTGATCGTACTTGAGGACCTTGGCAGTGATTTCCTGGCCGACGGACAGCACTTCCGACGGGTGACGCACACGGCGCCATGCCAGATCGGTGATATGCAGCAGGCCGTCGATGCCACCGAGGTCGACGAATGCGCCGTAGTCGGTGATGTTCTAGACGATACCGGTAACGATGGTGCCCTCTTTCAGGGTTTCCATCAGCTTGGCGCGCTCTTCGCCCATGGACTCTTCGATCACGGCGCGACGCGACAGCACAACGTTGTTGCGCTTGCGATCCAGCTTGATGACCTTGAATTCCAGGGTCTTGCCTTCGTACGGGGTGGTGTCCTTGACCGGACGGGTGTCGACCAG
>JAEVZY010000309.1 GCA_023392035.1 Pseudomonadota bacterium
CGGCTGCGATGTTGGCCGTGGTGCCGGCCCCGGTGTCGGCTGCGGCGATCGCTGTCGCGTTGGCTTCGGCCTTGCTCGCTGCGGGCGATCGCTCGATGGCAATGGCGGGTAATGGAGCGCGGCCATCGGCATCGCTGTTGCGTGCCACGTAGCTGGCCGGATCAGGCAGCCAGGCCGCCACTTTTTGCGGTTTGAAGGCGGCGCCCGCAACCTTGCGCGGGATCGGCAACGCGCGCTTGATCGGCGCAGTAGTGCCGGGGGGTGTCTTGCTTGCGGCGGGCGCGGCTGCCGCTGCAGGGTCCGGCAGTGCAGGCTCGGCAATTTGCGCCGCGGCCAGCGCCGGCATCAAGCGCTGGCCTAGAGAACCATCCGCTTCCTGCCGGCTCTGCTTGTCCTGGGCCGCGCGCTGCACCACGAACAAGGGCGCGGAAGCGGCGCCGGCAATGCTGATGGCGACAATGCCATACAAGGCGTTACGTGGACGGAATAAACGGGATACGGTTTTGGAAGCATCCGGCGCAAGCGCGCAAGCGGAGGACGGCTGATTCATGGCGGACTCACCGGCAACGATTTGAACCACTAGGGAAGTGGCGTTACTGTGGGAGCCGTCCGCTTCCCGGTCAGCAATTATTAACGGCTGCTGACATTTCCAAACCGGATCGGGTGCTTGTCGCGCCCATGCCCAAGGTGTCTGGCCCAGCTCGGGCGCAGGCGCCTCAGTGGTCCGTGCCTTTACCGTTCGGACTTTTCGCCGAGTAAGCGGCCAAGGCTTCGCTGATGTCGGCAAACTTGACTGGCTTGGCGCACACCCGATCGAAACCCGCCTTCATCGCTTTTTCACGGTCTTCCGGGCTGCTGTAGCCGGATACCGCCACCAGCGGAATATGCGCCAGCTTGGCATCGGCACGCACCGCGCGCGCGAAGTCGAAACCGTTCATGTCCCCCGGCAGGCCGATGTCGCAAAAGATCAGCTCCGGCTGCCGCTCATGCGCCAGCCGCAGGCCGGAGCGGGCGTCGGGCGTGATGTCCAGTTCGCAACCCATGATTTCCAGCATATGCCGGAACAACTGGGCGAAGTCGCGATTGTCTTCAATCGCCAATACGCGCATGCGATTGGTGCCGCGCGGACTGGCTTTCTTGTCCGGCTTGGCGGGGCTTTCCTGGGCGGCCAGCGGCAGGCGCAAGGTGAAGGTGGCGCCCTGCCCCGGCCCGGGGCTGTCGGCATCCAGCGACCCATCGTGCAAGGCGACGATCATGCGCGCAATGGTGAGGCCGAGGCCCAGGCCGCCGCCCCCGTCCTGGCGTGCCGGACTGAAGGGTTCGAAGATGCTGCGCGATCGCTCCGCCGAAAAGCCACGGCCATCGTCGGAAAAACGAATGCAAAGATTGCGGCCCTCGATCTGGCTGGTGATGTGCAGGCTGCCCGGCGAATTGGCGAACTTGCGGGCATTGGACAGGATCTGCTCGAATACCTGGCCCAGGCGCATGCGATCGGCCGCCACATACGCGCGGCGCTCGGCCGGGGTATGACTGACACTCACCTTGCGCTCGGCAAAGCGGCTTTCCTGCTGGCGCAGGATGCCGGCCAGGATTTCATCGGGCACCAGCGGCACCTTGGCCATGGTGGCGCGGCCGAAGGCCAGGCCCGCCACTTCCACCAGGTTGTCCAGCATCTCCGACAGCGAGCGGACCTGGCGGTGCAGGATATTGCTGGCATTGCGCAAGCGTTCGTCCTCCATGCCCACCACCTGGAACATGTCGGAAACGGCGCTGATGGCGGCGACCGGATTGCGCAGCTCATGGCCAAGCAGGCTGACGAAACGCGCGCGCTGCCGATCGCGCTGCTCGGCGCTGGAGATGGCGGCGTCCAGCAATTGCGCCAGTTCAGGTTCGCGCTTGAGCAGGTTGGCGGCGTCTTCGTCCACCGCCAGTTCGGGGTGCAGCTGGGCGAACTTGCGCTCGGTGCCGAACCAGGAAACCAGCAGCACGATCTGCTCGGTGCGCGCCGGGCCCAGGGCGTGGGTCAGGCTGCGCCGCAACTGGGCCGCATCGCCGCGTCCGAGATACAGCGCACCGGCCAGCACCAGCACCGCCTGCTCGATCATGCTGCCCGGCACGGGCAGCTCGGCGCGGGTCCAGGCATTCAGCGTGTCCTGGGCGCGCTTCAATTCTTCATCGGCCGGAGGCGGCACTTGCAGCAGTTGGATCAACGCCTGCAAGCTGATGACCGCGCTGGCATCCAGCACGCGGCCGGGGATGCGCAACCAGGTTGCATGGCGCAGCAGGCAATAGCGGCAGCCGGCCAGCTGCGCCAGATAGACCAGCAGGCGTTCGCGAAAGGCTGGCGGCAAGGGGCTGTCCAGCCAGGCGGCGCGCGCCATGTTCCAGAAGGAGGAAACCGCGGACCAATTGTCCGGTGTTGCACGCAGAATCGCCGGCAACATGCCAAGGCGCTGTTCAACTTCCTGTTCGTACTGCTTGAGGAGCTGGGACGTGGCCGACATCGAGTGAATCTGTAAATTGCAAGAACACAGAGAGTAGCACGGAAGCCGCGCAGCCTCCTTGATCCGCGCAGATCAGGTCGCCGGCATCGGCGAAGAAGGCTGCACCGGTTCGCTGCGCATGCGCATCAAGCCTTCCTGGGCCACGGTTGCCACCAGTACGCCGCTGGCATCGTAGACATGCGCCAGGGCCAGGCCGCGTCCGCCGGAAGCATTCGGACTGTGCATGTCAAAGCGCAGCCACTGGTCCATGCGCAGCGGTCGATGGAACCAGATCGCGTGATCCAGGCTGGCGATCTGCAGGCGCGGTTCGCCTACCCGCACGCCATGCGGCTGCAGCGCGGTCCACAGCAAACCGTAGTCGGAGACATAGGCGAACAGGGCTTCATGCAGCGCCGGATCGTCGCCGAGCGCGAGCGGCGACTTGGTCCAGACCTGTTTCTCGGGCAAGCCCTCATGGCTGCTGAACAAGTCGCCGTGATAGGGCGTGCGAAAGTCCACCGGCACCGGCTGGAACGGGCGGGGGCCCTGGTCGGCACGGGCTTTCCATTCGGCCAGGCGGGACGGCAGGGTTTCGGGATCGACCATGCCCAGCGCCGGCTTCTGGTGCGACAGCCCCTCCTCCTCCACCTGGAAAGAGGCCGACATCACGAAGATGCGGCGGTCGCCCTGGAACGCCACCACGCGCCGGGTGCTGAAGGAGCCGCCATCGCGCACCCGCTCCACCTCGTAGGTGAGCGGCAGCCGGTAATTGCCCGGCAACAGGAACAGCGCATGCATCGAATGCACGCGCCGGCCCTGCACCGTGGCCGAGGCCGCGTACAGGGATTGCCCCAGCACCTGGCCGCCGAACACGTTCGGGCTGCCCATGAAATGGCTGGGCCCGACATAGCGGTCATGGCCATCGGGCTTGACCTGCAGAAGCTCAAGGACGGTCTGGGTGTTGTAAAGCGCCGGATCAAGCATGCTGTGCCCCGTCTGGTTCGGATCGAAGCAAACATGATAGGGGCAAGCGCGTGCAAACGCACTGAAGCCGGACTCTAATCCGCCTATTCCTGGATGCGCGCCACCAGCGGCAAATGGTCCGAAGCCAGGCGCGCCAGCAGGCTGGAATGGGCGCGCACGCTTTGCAGGCGATGGCGCGGGCGGATCCAGATCCGGTCCAGCGCAAACAGCGGCCAGCGCGAGGGAAAGGTGCGCGGCGCCGGCACCGATTGAAAATGCGAAACCAGCCAGCGCAAGGGCTTGCCCCACATGAACCATTCATTGACGTCGCCCAGGAGAATCACCGGCATCTCTTCGGTATCGAATACCTGCAGCAGGCGCTTGACCTGATCGCGCCGCTCGGCCGGAGACAGGCCGAGATGGGTGGCGATGACGCGCATCGGATGGCCATGGCAGCTGATGTCCGCATCCAGCGCCCCGCGCGGCTCGCGGCTGCCGAAGGAAATATCGAGCGCGCGGGTGGACTCGATCGGATAGCGCGAAAGGATCGCATTGCCATAGCCGCGCCCGGCAATGGTGCAAGTGCGGGCGGCAGCGGCATGCAGGCCGGTCACGCTTTGCAGCAGGGACACCACGTTGGCCATGTGGCCGCCGCCCAGCGGCACTTCCTGCAGGGCGACGATGTCGGCATCGATTTCCTGCAGCACGCCGGCCACCCGCAAGGGCGAAAACCTGCCGGCGCTGCCGACCGCGCCGTGGATATTGTAGGTGGCGATGGTCAGTGGCCAGGCGCAGGGTGCGGCCCGCGACCTGACGGCCGGCCGCGCCGACATCTGCTGCACTGCGCTCACTGCGCCCCCGCGCGGCGCGCCAGCAGGCGCTGCAGCAGGAAGGCGAAGCCCACCAGCAGCACCGCCACCCCGGTCAGCACGCCCAGGGTGCCGACATTGGGGTGGTGCACCGCCTGTGCCAGATTGTGGGCGAAGGTCACCGTCAGCAGGATGCCGGGCAACATGCCCAACAGCGTGCCCACGAAGAAATCGCGGAAGCGGATATGGGAGGCGCCGGCCACCACGTTGACGATGGTAAATGGCGCGATCGGCACCACCCGGATCACCATCATGGCGACGATGCCGCGGCGGGCGATGCGGCGCGACAGGCCATTGATGCGCGCGCCCAATACCCGGCGCACCGTCTCGCGTCCCAGCCAGGCGCCGGCGCCATAGGTGGCCATGGAAGACAGCAAGGCGCCGCCCACCGCATACAGGCTGCCGAGCCAGGGTCCGAACACGATTCCCGTCACCGCGATCAGAAGCGTGACCGGCACCATCAGCATGCCGCCAACGACATAGCAGGCCAGCACCGCCACCGGCGTGAACGGCATTTCATCGAGCTGTTCGGCGAAGTCGACCATGGAAGTCACGTTGACCACGTCGCGCAAGGGCGTGAAGCGCCAGGCCAGCGCCAGCAGGATCAAGGCGCAGGCCAAAAGCACCACGCCCAGCATGCGGCGCGGCGCCGGCTCGCGCGCCTGGCGCGGCACGAATTGCGCCACCAGCTTTTCCGGATCGATCGGACGTTCCGGATCGAACAGGGCTTTCTCCGGAATCAGCGCATCCAGTTCGGGCGAGACCGTGAGCTGCAAGGGGCGCAGCGTGCGCGGCTGGCCGCACAGGCTTTGTACGCCGGCGAGCAAGCCTTCGCGCTCGATGCTGGCCTGCACCCTTTCCACCGGCTGTCCCAGGTGCTCGCCCAGGATGCGGGCGCGCATGCGCGCAATTGCGCGCGCAATGCGCTCGCGCTCAAGGGCCGGCCCGCGCGCTTCCACGCTCAGGTTGCATTCGGTGTCGGCCGCCATCGAGCGACTGGAGAGATTGGCCGAGCCGATGGAAAACAGGCTGTCGTCCACCGCGAACAGCTTGCTGTGCACGTTCAGGCAGCCGCTCTCCAGGCCTGGCAAATGCGGACAGTACAGGCGATAGCGATCGTGCAGATCGGCCGCCTGCAGGCGGCGCTGCATGCGCGCGCGCAACAGGCCCATGGTGGATTCTTCCAGCCAGCCGCTCTGGGTTTCGGGTGAAATCACCAGCACTTCCGGCCCGTCGGCCTGTTGCAGCCGCTGGCCGAGGGCATTGGCGATCAGGCCGGCGGTGAAATACTGGTTCTCGAAAAACAGGTGCGAACGGGCGGCGGCAATCGCATCCAGGTGCAGATGCTTGATTTCCTGGACCCCGCCTTCCCTTTCGTAGGCCGGCTCGGTGCGCGAAATCGCGACCTCGACATCGGTCAGGTCCGGCTCGATGAAGCTTGGCCACAGGTCGCCGACGGCCGCTGGCGCCGGCCGCGCCTCACGGCCGGTGGCGCGCTGCCAGCGCTGGCGCGCCAGCATGCCCAGCGCGCGTGCGCAATCGCCGTCCACCATGGCCTGCACATCATGGAAGGGACCATACAACGCGCCGTCCGGATCGCGCCGCAAGGGCTGGCGCGCGGCATGCTCGGGCGTATCCCAGCGGCTGCGGGTCAGGTCCAGGCCGCCAACAAAGGCCAGCGCGTCATCCACCACCACCACTTTCTGGTGATGCGAACCGCCGATGGGATGCCGGCTGTCCAGCGCGAAGTGCAGGCGCTGGTGGGTGGACCAGCCCAGCTTGTAGACCGGCAGCCATTCGCGCTCCAGCGCGTACAGCATGGCGAAATCCCAGGACAGCAGGTACAGGTGCAGGTCGGGCCTGGCGCGCACCACGCTGTGCAGGAATTCGCCAAGCGGCCCCGGATGACCGTCGCCGGCGCCGCCCGGCACCAGCTCGATGCGGCTGTCGATATCCCAGGACAGGATCAGCACGCTGTGGCGCGCCTGGCTGATCGCCGCGCGCACGCAGCGGAAATAATCGGCAGCGTCCACCAGCATCGCCATGCGCTGCGCGCGCTCGATGCGCCAGCAGTTTCGGCCTGGCTGCAGGATGGCTGAACCCTCCTGCGCTTGTGGAAGTATTGACATGACTCATTGGATAACCGCCACAAGGGAAGTTCCGGTCGGCTGCCTCCGGTCAAGTGCCCGGCTTGAAGCGGCCCGGTATTGACCGGGGACAACAGCCGCTCCGCGCTGCGCGGATGGCGCTACACTGTGCTTTCCTTCACCACTGATGAACAGTAATGGAATATCCGGTCGTTGATGCGCAGATTTCGCCCGAGGGCAATCTGGAGGTTCTTTCCAAGGCCGAGGTGCGCAAGCTGCTCGACAACAGTCATGGGGGTCTGTATCAGGTCTTTCGCAATTGCGCGCTGGCGGTGCTCAATTCCGGCAACTATCTGGACGACGGCAAGCTGCTGCTGGAGATGTACAACGAATTCAGCATCAGCATCCTTGAACGCGAACGCGGCATCAAGCTCGACATCAAGGGCGCGCCGGCCGGCGCCTTCGTCGATGACAAGATGATCAAGGGCATCCACGAGCACCTGTTTGCGGTGCTGCGCGATGTGCTGTTCATGAGCGAAGAAATCCACGGCAATCGCAATTTCAATCTCGAAAGTTCTTCCGGCATCACCGACGCCGTATTCCACATCCTGCGCAATGCCAATGTGTTGAAGCCGATGACCACCCCCAACCTGGTGGTGTGCTGGGGCGGCCACTCGATCTCGCGGGTGGAGTACGACTACTCCAAGCTGATCGGCTATGAGCTCGGCCTGCGCGGGCTGGATATCTGCACCGGCTGCGGCCCAGGCGCCATGAAAGGCCCGATGAAGGGCGCCACCATCGGCCATGCCAAGCAGCGCATCGGCAACGGCCGCTACCTGGGCATTTCCGAGCCCGGCATCATCGCCGCGGAGTCGCCCAATCCGATCGTCAATTCATTGGTGATCCTGCCCGACATCGAAAAGCGGCTGGAAGCTTTCGTGCGCATCGGCCACGGCATCATCGTGTTTCCGGGCGGCGTGGGCACCACCGAGGAAATCCTGTACATACTGGGCATCCTGCTGCATCCGGACAATGCCGATCTGCCCTTCCCCCTGGTGCTGACCGGCCCGGAAAGCTCGGCCGATTATTTCAAGCAGGTGGACGACTTCATCGGCCTCACCCTGGGTGCGGCGGCGCAGGCGCGCTACCGCATCATCATCGACAATCCGCCGGAAGTGGCGCGCGTCATGCAACAGGGCATCCAGAAGGTGCGCGAATACCGCAAGCAGCGCGCCGACGCCTACTACTTCAACTGGGCCCTGAAAATCGACCACGAATTCCAGAAGCCTTTCATGCCCACCCACGAAACCATGCGCAATCTATCGTTGCACAAGGCGCAGGAGACGCACCTGCTGGCCGCCAATCTGCGGCGCGCCTTCTCGGGAGTGGTGGCGGGCAACGTCAAGGAACAGGGCATACGCGCGATCGAACAACACGGCCTGTTCGAAATCCACGGCGACGCCACCATCATGAAGCCGATGGATGCGCTGCTGGACGCCTTTGTTGCCCAGCACCGCATGAAACTGCCGGGGACGCGCTATGAGCCTTGCTACAGGATCGTGCATTAAGGCCGAACGGGGCTGAAGCTTGATCGACCCCCACGGACCGGCTTGCAAGCCGGTCCGATTCGCACAGCGCGAAGCATTGCTTCGCGAAACCCTGTGCTCATCCAAGCAGCATGCGCGGCAGGAATTTCCCGGTCATGGCGGCATAGTCGCGGTAGCCGGGGAAACGCAGCGCCATCGCGTTTTCCTCGATGCGCGCCTTGGCATTGAGCACCACCAGCAGGCAGATCCAGCACAGGGCCTTGATCCAGTCCATGTACAACAGAACCAGACCGGCGCCGAACAGCAGCAAGGCGGTGTACATCGGATGACGCACATGGGCATAAGGCCCGCTGGTGATGAATTGCGCGCCCTTCTTCACCGCCGGGCGCAGATTGAAATTGCCGGGGCGGTTGGCCGACAAGGCCCACAAGCCGACACCGATTCCCGCCAGCAGTCCGACCGCAGCCGCCAGATGCACGGTGGGCGCGGTCCACGGCCAGATCAGCAGCAGCAACATCAGGAATTGCAGAACCAGCAGCACCACCGAGCGCAGCCCATCCTCCCCGATCGCGTTTCCTTGTCGCATGAGTCCCTCTTTACTGTTGGGCGCCCTGCCGTTCGAACACTTGACCATTCCGGTCTTGAACGAACTTCGGGCCTGTTCCGTTTTTCCAATCCAGACGAATCGTATCCGGTTTGGTCTCACACAGGAGAAAGCATCATGAACAAGGATCAAGTCAAGGGCGCCGTGCGCAATGCTGCAGGCAAGGTGCAGGAAGGCATCGGCCGGGTGACAGGCAGCAAGGAACAGGAAGCCAAAGGCATGGGCAAGCAAGCCGCCGGCAAGGTCCAGGAAACCTATGGCGATGCCAAAGAGGCGGCCAAGGATGCCGGCAAGGACATGAAAAAACACCACTAGGAGGCGTACAGCCGGGGCCAGCGCCTGCCCCACCCTTTCCCGGGTGGCGCAACGCTGGCCCGGATCAGCCCTGCAGCAATTTCAACTGCGCTTCATCCAGATAGCACCAGCGCCCTTCTTCCAGTTTCAGCGCGTCCAGCCGCAAATCGCCGATCGCCACTCTTTCCAACGCCGCGCAATGGTTGCCCGCCGCCGCCAGCATCCGCTTGACCTGGTGATACTTGCCTTGCGCCAGAACGATTTCGATATGGTCTTGATCCAGCGCCCGGCAGCTGACGGCCGCCAGCGGCGCCGGTTCGTCATGCAAAGTCACGCCGTCCAGCAATTGCTGCACCAGCTGCGGCGTCACGGGATCGGCGGTGCGCGCCACGTAGAGCTTGGGCACATGGCGGCGCGGTGAACTCATCTCATGGATGAAGGCGCCGTCATCGGACAACAGCAGCAGGCCGGTGGTGTCATGGTCCAGCCGGCCCACCGCCTGCACATTGCGCCAGGCGAATTGCGAAGGCAGCAGCGTCATCACGCCGGGATGGTGGCTGGGTTTGCGCGAACACTCGATGCCGGGCGGCTTGTTCAGGGCCAGGTACAGCTTTTCGCGATACAGCCACTCTTCGCCGAATACGGTAAAGCGCAAGCCCTGCGTTTCAAGCGGCGTCTTCCAGTCATCCAGCACCTGGCCGTCGACGCTGACTTCGCCCTCTTCCACCAATTCCCGGCAATAGCGCCGGCTGCCGAAACCCTGCGACTGCAGGATGCGGTCCATGCTCAGTTTTCCCATGGCCGAACTTTAACAGGAGCGGGTTAAACTGACGCCTTTTCCGAAAAACTGCAGCAAGGACATCCATGCCCCGCATTCCCTACCAGCCGCAAGACCTGGCTGAACCCCGCGACATCGTCGACGCCGTGCGCAAGCGCCGCGGCGGCCATCTGATCAACCTCGATCGCATGCTCTTGCACAGCCCGGCCCTGGCGCGCGGCTGGAATGCCTACCTGGGGGAAGTGCGCAACAATCTTTCGGTTTCGCCGCGCCTGCGCGAGATCGCCATGTGCGTGGTGGCCATGTTGAATCGCGCGGAGTATGAGTTCTTTCATCACGCGCCCGAATTCGTCAAGGCCGGCGGTACGGAAGAACAGGTGCAGGCCTTGCGCGATCCCTTGCAGGCGGCGCAGCGCGCCGACCTGTTCAATGCGCTGGATCTGGCTGCCATCCGTCTTTCCATCGCCATGACGCGCAATGTGGAAGTCAGCGATGAAGACTTCGCCGCCTTGCGCGAGGCGCTGGGCAACGATCAGCAAACGGTGGAGCTGGTGGCCGTGGTTGCCACCTACAACATGGTGTCGCGCTTCCTGGTGGCGCTGGGCGTCGAGCCCGAGCAGCACTGAGGCGCTTTATCCCGCTGAAACAAGCGGGCACGAAAAAGGGCGCCCGATGATTCGGCGCCCTTGATGCAGGCCGCGCAAGGCGGCCCTGCATGAACTTACTTGCTGGTCGACGAGCCGCTGCTGCCCGACGAACCACCCATGCTGCTGCCGCTGTC
>JAEVZY010000311.1 GCA_023392035.1 Pseudomonadota bacterium
TTGCAGGGCAGGGCAAAAACCTGCCGGTGCTGGCCGTGGCCGGCGGCCATTCGGTGCGCGGCGTGTTTGCCTTGACGCTCGCCGATCCTTCCCGCAGCGCGGGCAGCGGCTGGCGCGCCCTGGAATTCACCGAGGCTGATGACGCACGCGTCGGCCATGTGCTGCAGGCGCCGCAGTTCGTGCGCATCGCCACCGGCTCCGCCAAGGACAAAACCAGCCGGCCCTTCCTGCTGTTTTCCTCCGGCGTGAATGCCACGGCCGGCTTGTTCCTGCTGGCGCTGGACGGCACACCCGGCGCGCCCTGGGTCGAGGGCAGCAATTACTTTTTCTTCCCGGCCGGCAGCGCCACGCTGGCGCCGGGGGCGCATCTGGCGAGCGCGGCGGCGGTGTCGGACGATGAACAGAATCTGCGCCATGCCTGGGCCGGCGATGAGCACGGTCGTCTATGGCGCTTCAGCCTGGCGCAGGACGCGACAGTGCCGGCCGGCTTTGCTGTCTCGGTGGCGCTGGTGTTCAATGCCGCCGGTGCCAAAGGCGAGTCGCAGATCATCAGCAGCGCCCCGCGCATTGCCTATGGCCCGCAACAGGGCTGGCTGGTCCTGTTCGGCACCGGGCAATGGCTGGAAGCCAAGGATGCCGCGCCCGCCGCGGCGCGCCAGGAATCCTTTTATGGCCTGCTGGATCGCCCCGGCGTTGCCGGCATGGCGACGCGCGCCGCTCTGAATCTGCGCAAGCTCGCGCCCAGCGAAGCCGGATTTCGCGTGGAAGGCGCCAAGTCGGCGCCAGGCTCCCGGGGCTGGGTCATCGACTTTCCGCTCAAAGGCGAACGCGTCGTTCAAGCGGCATTGCTGCGCGAGGGCCGGGTAATGTTCACCAGCCTGATCGCACCCAACTCTCCTTGCGATGCGCTGGCCTGGCGCAGTTGGGATCTGGATGCCCTGCAGGGCACCAGTCCCTTGCCAACCGGACGCAGCGCGAGGCGCAGCCTGCTCACGCCGCTGGTATTGCCTGGGCCGGATGCGGCCAGCTCCAACGCATTCGGCCAGCGTCGTGCCGGAGCGGCCAGCATCTTCCTGGAAGTGCCCGCGCCCGGCGCCGCGCTCGACGGCATCCCGGTGCATGATCCCTTGCCGCTCGGGCGCCTGGCCTGGCGTGAGATTCACAACTGGAGCCGTCTGCATGCAGCACAAAGCAAACCCTCGCAGAGCAAACCCTGAGGTGCGCGGCTTCACCCTGCTCGAAGCGCTGGTCGCGCTGGCGCTGTTTTGCCTGTTGGCTGGCCTCGTCTGGCCCACATATTCGGCGCTCAAGCAGAAGGCCCGGCGCAGCGAAGCGCGCGCCGCCTTGCTGCAAGCCATGCAGCAACAGGAACGCTACTTCACCGCCAACGGCCGCTATGCCGAGTTTTCGCGCAGCGCGCCCAATGGCTTCACCTGGTATTCGGGTGCAACGCCGGCGGCCAGCAGCCATGAATTGCAGGCCCAGGCCTGTGACCAGGCCAGCCTTGAAGAATGCGTGCTGATCAGCGCCACGCCCGGCACGCCAGCGATCAATGCCGCTGCCGCCGATCCCCAGTGCGGCGTGTTCACCCTGAACAGCCGCAGCGAGCGCGGCGCCGATGGCGATGCGGCCCTGTGCTGGCAATAGGAGCCTGCGCCGCAGCAAGGACGGCGGCTGCAACTTCGCCGCCTTCTGCCGCGCGGGCTCCTGGCCGGCCCGCGGCCTGAGCCTGGTGGAATGCCTGGTGACCCTGGCACTGGTTGCCGTCCTGTCCAACATCGCCTGGCCGGCTTGGCAAGGCTTCCTGCGCAGCCAGGCCATCAAAGCGGCCGGCGCGCAATGGATGGCCTGCCTCGTGCGCGCGCGCAGCGAAGCCTTGCAGACAGGCACCGATGTCGCGGTGCTGCCGCTACCCGGCGGCTTTGCGCAAGGGTGGGCGCTGACCCGCGATGCCAATGGCAACGGCGTGCTGGATGCCGGCGAAGAGCGCTTGCAGGTCTACGGTCCCCTGCCTGCAGCCATGAAAACCGAAATCAACTTCGGCAAGCAGGGCTTGCGGTTCCAGGCCAGCGGCCGGCCGTCCCAGGCCGGCAATGTGACGCTGGAACTGCAGGGCGTGCGCCGCAAGCTGATCCTCAACATGCTGGGACGAGCGCGCCTGTGCGATCCTGACCGCGAGCGCAATTGCTGAATTGCTGCAGGCGCCCGGGCGGCACAAGGCTGCCTGGCCCTCCTTGCTAAAATGCGGCTTTATATTTGGCAAGCTGCGTGAGCAAGCTGTGCCGCACGCCTGCGCTCCCAAATTTCAATCATGCATTTCTCCAGCGACGAACAAGCCATGCGCCATGCCCTCGAATGGGCGCGCAAGGCGATGACCTTCACCACGCCCAATCCGCGCGTGGGTTGCGTATTGACGCGCGAAGGCAACTTGATTGGCGCCGGCCATACCTTGCCGCCGGGACAGGCGCATGCCGAGGTGCAGGCCTTGGCCGATGCCAAGGCGCAAGGCCATGCCGTGGAGGGCGCGACCGCCTACGTAAGCCTGGAGCCCTGCAGCCATTTCGGCCGCACCCCGCCTTGCGTGGATGCACTGATCGCGGCCAAGCTGGCGCGGGTGGTGGTGGCGGTGGGCGACCCCAATCCGCTGGTGGCGGGCGCCGGCATCGCCAAGCTGCGCGCGGCCGGCATGGAAGTGCAGGTCGGCGTACTGGAAGACGAAGCGCGCGAATTGAACATCGGATTTTTTTCGCGCATGCAGCGCGGCCGGCCCTGGATGCGCTTGAAAGCGGCCGCCAGCCTGGATGGCAAGACCGCCTTGCACAACGGCCGCAGCCAGTGGATCACTTCGCAAGTGGCACGCGACGATGGCCATGCCTGGCGCGCGCGCGCCTGCGCCATCCTGACTGGCATAGGCACGGTGCGCGACGACGATCCGCAGCTCAACGTGCGCGCCGTGCCCACCACGCGCCAGCCACGCCGGGTGGTGATCGACAGCCGCCTGGAAATCGATCTCAATGCCAAAGTCTTGCAGGGCGGCGGCACCTGGATTGCCTGCGCCGAACGCAATCCCGACAAGGAAGCGCTGCTCAACGATGCCGGACATGAAATTCTTTTCGTGCCCAATGCCCGCGGCAAGGTCGATCTGGCGGCGCTGATGCAGGAGCTGGGACGGCGCGGCATCAATGAAGTGCATGCCGAAGCTGGCTTCAAGCTCAATGGTTCGCTGGTGCGCGAGCAGATCGCGGACGAATTGCTGCTGTATCTCGCGCCCAGCATCCTGGGCGATGCCCAGGGCATGTTCGACCTGGCCGCGCTGTCCGACCTGCAAGGGACGGTACATTTGGCCTGGCATGAATGCGTGCAGGTCGGCAGCGATCTGCGCCTGCGCGCCTATTTCAAGTACTGACTCTGGAAGACCATCACCATGTTTACGGGCATCGTCGCCGCCATCGGCAAAATCGAGCAAATCACCGCACTGGGCGCGGGCAAGGACGCCGGCGTGCGCTTGCGGGTGCAAGCCGGCGCACTGCCGCTGCAGGATGTGGCCCTGGGCGACTCCATCGCCATCAACGGCGCCTGCATGACGGTGATTTCCAAGACCGGGGACAGTTTCAGCGTCGACGTCTCGCGTGAAAGCCTGAACCGCACCGCCGGACTGGATGCCGTGGGCGAAGTCAACCTGGAAAAAGCGCTGACCCTGGCCGAGCGTCTGGGCGGGCACCTGGTGTCCGGCCATGTGGATGGGCTGGGCGAGGTCCGCAAGTTCGAGCCGGTGGGCGAGTCGCATGAGCTGGTGATCGCGGCGCCGAAAGAGCTGGGCAAATACCTGGCCTACAAGGGTTCGATCGTGGTCAATGGCGTTTCGCTGACCGTGAACCGGGTGCAGGACCAGCCGCAAGCCTGCGAATTCTCGATCAACCTGATTCCGCACACGGTACAGGCGACCACGCTCAAGCACCTGCGCGCCGGCGCCCGGGTCAACCTCGAAATCGATCTGATCGCGCGCTATGTGGAGCGCATGCTGTCGCTTTCACAGCCGGGGGCGGATGCGTAACACCCGCTGGCGCACGCAGGCGTTCTTGTTTTCCATCACATGCAGAAGGGATACACCGTGCTGCTCGTGCTTTACGGACATCCATTTTCTTCCTACACCCAAAAGGCCCTGATTGCGCTGTACGAGAACGCGCTGCCCTTTGAGTTTCGTTGCATAGCGCCGGATGCGCCGCAGGTGGTGTCGCAATGGCTGCAGCGTTGGCCCTTGCGCAAATTTCCGCTGCTGGTGGACGAGGACCGCAATATCGTCGAAGCCAGCATCATCATCGAATACCTGCACCTGAATCATCCGGGACCGGTACGCCTGTTGCCGGAAGAACCGATGTCGGCGCTGGAGGTGCGCTTTCTCGATCGTTTCTTCGATCTGCATGTGATGAGTCCGGTGCAGCACGCGGTGAGCGGCGCGCTGAGCGGCGATCCGATCAAACGCGCCGATGGCCTGGCCCATGCGCAGGAAAAGCTGGAACTGGCCTACGCCTGGCTGGAAACGCAGTTGACGGACCGGACCTGGGCCGCCGGCGACCACTACAGCCTGGCCGACTGCGCCGCCTCGCCCGCGCTGTTCTACGCCGACTGGACCCATCGCATCTCCGAAGCCTATCCCTTGCTGCGCGCTTATCGGGAAAGACTGCTGTCCCGGCCGTCTTTTGCGCGCGCAGTGGAAGAAGCGCGTCCGTATCGGCCCTTGTTTCCGCTGGGGGCGCCGGATCGGGATTGATGCCACTAAGGCTCAACCGGCCACAGGAATTGGAAGTCGAAAGAGAGTTGACGATGGTGCCGGATCGACAAGAGGTAGATATCCCGGTCCTGGCGGGCATAGAGCAGCAGGTAATTCGAAAGGACGTATTCGCGCAGCTCGCCCTCCTTGCCGGTCGCCTCGAACTTGCGGATGAGCCGGTTGACGCCATTGTTGGCTTCAAGCGAGCGTACCGGGCGGTTCAGAAATGGACGCTCGAGCTCAGGAAATTGCTCAAGATTTGGAATAACGGTGTCCAGCAAGTCAGCAATCAGGTCGTCGAACGCATTGATCGCATGGGTTTCAAGCAAAAACGCTTCGAGTTCTTCCAGCTTGCGTTTGAAACTTGGGGTCAGCTTGACCGAAAGCTTTGCGGACATCGCGCTTAGCCTGCAGGCGTGGACCGTCGACGGCGCTTGATCGCAGTGAGTTCCTCTCTTGCGTCGCTGACCTTGCCGGCAATGACATCGTCCAGGCCCTGCGACGCATCTTCGATCAGGAGCAGATGGATTCGCTCGCGCTCCAATTGATGGTAGTAGTCGAGCCGCTGGGCATCGACCAGCGCGACATAGCTTTCGCCGTTTTTTGTAATGATCTTTTCGCGACCCGCTTTCACTTGATCGGCGAGCTCCGAAAGAGTCGCTCGAGCCTGAGAGAGAGGTACAACATCGCGCGCGGAAAAGGCCATGAAAGCCTCCTTAATCTGTACAAAATTGCGTACATTTTACGCCAGTCCGACCGCAGCCCAATGAGGAACGTTTGAACAATCATGAGCAATCTCACTTCGCCTGAAGGCATCCCCGCCTCCGAACTCATCGACCACAAAATTGCCGAACTCGCCGACTGGCGCGGGCGCACGCTGGCCCGCATGCGCGATCTGATCAAGCAAGCCGATCCACAGGTGGTGGAGGAGTGGAAGTGGATGGGCACCCCAGTGTGGTCGCATGACGGCATTCTCTGTACGGGCGAAAGCTACAAGGCGGTGGTGAAACTGACCTTCGCCAAAGGCGCGTCGCTGCCGGATCCCGCCGGACTCTTCAACGCCAGCCTGGAGGGCAACACCCGGCGCGCCATCGATATCCGCGAGGGCGAAGAAGTGGACCCGGCAGCGTTCAAGGCGCTGATCCAGGCCGCGATTGCCCACAACGGCGCGAACAAAAAAAGCAAGTCCAAACGCAACGGCTGACTTTTGCCGGCAAGAAGGCAGGCCGGTCCCGGCCAAGCGGGCAAATCATTTAAAATAGCGCTCTCTCCAGGAAGCCTTCCCATGTCTTTAGCCACTACCCAAGAGATCGTCGCTGAAA
>JAEVZY010000352.1 GCA_023392035.1 Pseudomonadota bacterium
GCTTGGGGTGCCGCCGCTCGCGCCGCCTGGGGTCCCGCTGCTCGCGGCGCCTGGTGTGCCGCCTGCGGTACCGCCGGTCGCGCCATTTGCGGCGTCGCCGGCCGCGATCCCTGCGCCATCGCCGCTCGTCCCGTACTCTGCGAAGCCTGGTGGCCGTCCTGCGCCACCGTCACTACCGGCATATCCAACACCACCAGCACAGACAGCACTGCCAAACCACAAGCCTTCACGCTGACCACCATCGAAAACCAAGGCTGACGCGCCTTCCTTGATTGGACCCGGGCCGGGAGAAAAAAATTCTCTCCATCGAAACAGCGGGCCGCAGCGGCCAAGTCCTCATGCAAAGCATGGAAGGCGGATTCAGGCGCGCCGGCCGGAAAATTCGCTGGGCCGCATCGCCGTCACCTGGCGAAAGGAGTGACTGAATGCCGCCACGCTGGAAAAGCCCAGCTGCGCCGCCACCTGCTTGACTGAAACCTGCTGCCGGCCCAGCAACTCGGCCGCCAGCACGATGCGGGCGCGCTGGCGCCAGGCCTTGAAGTTGAGCTCGGTTTCCAGCGTGAACAAGCGGCTGACGGTGCGCGCCGAACTGCCGGCCAGGCGCGACAATTCGTCCAGGTCGCGCGCGCTGCCGGGATCGGCCAGCACCAGTTCGGCCACCTTGCGCGCACGCGGATCGGCAGGCAGCGGCATCCAGGTGCCGCCGTCTTCTTCGGAGGCAATCTGGAACAGCACCACTTCCCGGCACAGCGCGTGCAGGCGCGGATCGACTTGCGGCTGGCGACAGGTCTCGATCGCCGAGCGCAACAGCGGTCCGACCGCCACCACGAAGGCATTCTCAAAACGCGCCGCCTGCGGATGGCGCTGCAACTCGCTTTGCGCAATCAGCAGCGAGCGCATGTCGATGTCGGCCATCACATCCACCGAATGCTCCAGCCGCGGCGGGATCCAGACCGCGCGCTCGGGCGGCACGAACCAGCACCCGCGCTCGGTCGCCACCTGCATCAAGCCCTGGGACGAGAACAGCAACTGGCCCTCGGAATGGGCATGCAGTTCGATGCGTGTGCCGCGCGCATAGCTGCGCCCCAGGACGCCGGCTGCAGGCCCGCGCTGGCGCGGCATCGGCGTCTTGGCCGTTGCCCTGGTCAGTGCCTGGTTTGGCATCGGCTTTGGCGTCTTGTCGATTCTCATTGGCCTCTCATCGGCAAAAAGCCATTCTATACTGCGCCAATTCCAACCAGGCGACCACTCCCATGAACTCCGCGCGACAGGTCATCAACTACGTCAACGCCGGGCATTTCATCGTCCACTACGCGATGCTGATCTTCGCCGCCGCGGTGGTGGTCATGGCGCCCGTGTTCGGCAAGAGCTATGCGCAGATGCTGCCTTGCGCCACGCCGGGCTTCATCGTCTTCGGCGCCGGCTCCCTGCTCACCGGCTGGCTGGGGGATCGCTGGAGCCGGCGCCACATGATGGTGCTGTTCTTCCTCGGCATCGGCCTGGCGCTGATCGCAACCGGGCTGGTGAACTCGCCCCTGCAACTCACGCTGGCGCTGTTTGCCATCGGCGCCTTTGCCGCCATCTACCATCCGGTGGGCACCGCCATGCTGGTGAGCTATGCCGAAAGGCGCGGGCGCGAAGTGGGCATCAATGGCGTCTGGGGCAACCTGGGGGTGGCGTTCGCCGCCCTCGCCACCGGCGCGCTGTGCCAGTGGCTGGGATGGCGCTGGGCTTTCATCCTGCCCGGGCTGCTGTCGATTGCGATCGGCATCGGCTTCCTGCTGGCAGTGAAGAACGAGCGGGTCACGGCGGCCAAGGCGCAGCAGGGCGCGGCGCGCATCTCGGCCCGGGACATGAAACGGGTCATCCTCGCCATGGTGGTGACGGTGATTGCCAGCTCCACCACCTTCAATGCGGTGACGGTGGTGATTCCCAAGCTGTTCGAGGAGCGGCTGCTGGCGCTGGCGCAAAGCCCGGCCTGGATCGGCTTCATTGCCGCCGGCGTCTACCTGTTTGGGGCGCTGGCGCAATACGTGATCGGCCATCTGATCGACCGCCATTCGTTGAAGTCGGTGTTCCTGCCGATGGCATTCGTGGTGGCGCCGCTGCTGGCGATCTCGGCGCGCCTGATCGACTTGCCGCTGGTGCTGGCGATGATAGGCATCATCATCGGCATCTTCGGCCAGGTGACGATCAATGACGCGATGGTGGCCAAATACACCAACGAGCAATGGCGCTCGCGTGCCTATGCGGCGCGCTATTTCATCGGCTTCACCGCCGCCGGCGCCTCGGTGGCGCTGGTGGCCTGGCTGCACGAGCGCGGCGGCTCGGGCCTGATGCTGCAGGCCTTCGCCGGCCTCAACCTCCTGATCATGCTGGGGGCGCTGGTGTTTCCCAATGACCGGCAACATGCAAGCGCGCTGAGCGAGGCCGAGGCTCGGTCCTGACAAATTCCGGGATGAACTGTTGACATTGCTACAATTCTTTCGGCATGCGCCCAAGGCCGGACGCAACTTCAACCGAATCGAACGAGGCACAGATGTCAAAGCTTATCGCAGCACTCCTGATTTGCATGGCGCTGGCGGGATGTGTGGCGCCAACTACGCGCACCGCAAACGCGACCAAGGAGCAGGTCGATCAGGAAGCCGTATATCAAAGAGAGTTGGTGGTCCAGCGCGATACGGAAAACCGGCGCCGGCTCGACACCGTCTGGACCAGAATCCGTATCAGCTCCGCCGAGCTGTGTGAAACCAAGACTGCGGTGCTGGGCCTCTACCCACTGGAGTCCAAGGCAAACGACACCGCCGCGATTGTGCAAAAGCTGTATCGGCTTCCGGCCGGACTGTCGGCCTACCTGGTGCCTCCCGGAAGTCCGGCGGCGGCGGCCGGACTGGAGCAAGGCGACGAAATCCGGGCCATCAATGGGCAAGCCGTCGCCAGCATGAAGGAGGTGTCCGAAGCAACCAAAGAACTGGAAGCCGGCAAAGCGGTCCAGCTCTCACTGAGCCGCAACGGGCAGGAAAAGACCCTTGATGTGCTGCCCGTCGCGGCCTGTGGCTATGGGATGGAGGTCTCAAACGGAACCGAAGTCAACGCCTATGCCGACGGCAAGAAACTGGTCATCACCCGCGGCATGCTTGAGTTCGTCAAATCGGATGAAGAGCTGGCCCTGGTCGTATCGCACGAATTGGCTCACAACATGATGAAGCATATGGATGCCAAGAAGACCAATGCCATGGGCGGCCTTCTGGCCGACCTGGCGATGATGGTGGCAACCAGGGGACTGTACCGGAACACGCATATCGCCAATGCCGCCGGCGGCGCCTATTCCCAGGAATTTGAATCCGAGGCGGATTACGTGGGACTGTACTTGATGGCCCGTGCCGGATATCGCATCGATGAGGCTCCAAAGTTCTGGCGCAGGATGGCGGTCGCCAATCCCGCCAACATCAAGTCCAACCACAGCGCGTCTCACCCCTCCACGGCGCAGCGCATGGTGGCGCTGGACAACGCAGTGGCTGAAATCAATCAAAAGAAAAATGCCGGCCAGGCCTTGATGCCCAACCTCAAAGAGAAAACGGCGAGCAAGGACGAAAAATAATTCCCCCGCTCAGGCGTGACTTTCATCCCGGGCGACGCCCTTGCGCTGCCGTCCATTGCGGTCATAGCCGCGCTTCCTGATTTCATCGAAGCTGGACATCACCGTTTCGCGCAGCCACTGGCTGGCCGGGTCTTGTTGCACGCTGCGGTGCCAGTACACGTTCACCTGGAAGGTCGGCGGCACAAAGGGAAGATCGACCTGGCGGATGTCCGGATGGTAGGCGGTGAAATCGGCCAGCGCCTGCGGCACCACCGCGATGGCGCTGCTGCCGGCCACGATCACCGGCACGCTCATGAAGTGCGGCGTGCGCAGCACGATGCGGCGCTGCACCTGGTTCTTGCGCAAAAAGATCTCGAATACTTCCTGGCTGCGGTAAGGCGCTTCCACGATCACGTGGCCCAGTTGCTGGAACTGCTCCAGGCTGAGTTTCTTGCCCACCTCCGGATGGTCCTTGCGCACCAGGCAGGCGAAGGAATGCAGCCCGACCCGGCGCTGGAAAAACTGGCCACCGCGGATGTCGGGAAAATAGCCGATCGCCATATCCACCCGCCCTGCCGCCATCTCTTCTTCCAGTTCGCGCGCCGGCATGAACACCGAGCGCAGCGAGACCGAGGGCGCCTTCTGCTGCAGGCTTTTCACCGCGAAGGGCAGATAGATGCCTTCGCCGATGTCGGACAGGGCAATCCGGAATTCGCGGGTTGAGGTGGCCGGCACGAAATCCGGCGCCACCAGCAGTTCGGAATTGATGGAATGCACGATGGAGCGGATCGGCGCCACCAGCGCCTGGGCGCGGGTGGTGGGCTCCATGCCGCGCGCGGTCTTCACGAACAGCGGATCGCCCAGCACCTTGCGCAGGCGCATCAGGGCGGTGGATACGCCGGGCTGGCTCATGTCCAGGGCGGCGGCGGCTTCGCCCACGCTGCGCCGCTCGAGGATGGCGAGAAAAACTTGCAGAAGATGCAGGTCGAGATTCATGGCCGCTCCAGGAAGCGCAGGCTGCGCATAAGCTTATCTGAAAATAAGATAACCAGTATAACCGCCATCGCGTTGAGTAATTACGCTTGCACGCTTATAGTTCGAAGCACAGTGAAAGAACATCCCTCCACCTAAAAGGAAATCATGAACGCAAGAATTCCAACGCCGCAGGAGCCGCTGGTCAGCTGGCCCGCAGAAGGCGTGGCGCGCGTGCCCTTCCAGGTCTTCTCCGACCCGGAGATCTACAAGCTCGAACAGGAGCGCATCTTCCGTGGCCCGGTATGGAATTACCTGTGCCTGGAAGTGGAAGTCGGCAAGCCGGGCGACGTCAAGACCACCTGGATCGGCGACACCCCGATGATCGTCACCCGTGACGAGAACGGCGAGCTGCATGCCATGGTCAATCGCTGCGCGCACAAGGGCGCGCTGGTCTGCCTGAAAGACCAGGACAATGTGAAGTCGCTGACCTGCGTCTATCACGCCTGGAACTACAAGCTCGACGGCCAGCTGCAAGGCGTGGCCTTCCGCAACGGCGTCAAGGGCAAGGGCGGCATGCCGGAAGACTTCGACGTCTGCAAGCACCGCCTGCAGAAGATTCGCGTGGCCACCTTCGCCGGCATCGTCTTCGGCACCTTCTCCGACGACACGCCGCCGCTGCAGGAGTATCTGGGCGAAAGCATCACCCGCTTCCTGGCGCGCAACATGGACCATCCGCTGCGCATCCTGGGCACGCACAGCCAGATCATCCACAACAACTGGAAGCTGTATGCGGAAAACGTGCGCGATTCCTATCACGCCACGCTGCTGCACACCTTCTACACCACCTTCAAGGTGAATCGCCTCGATATGGACGGCGGCATCGTCCTGTCCGACAAGAAGTGGCATCACATCAGCTGGACCAAGCGCGCCACGCTGGACGAGGCGGCCGAATACAAGCAGGCCGCGGTGCACTCGGCGCAATACCAGTCGGCGCTGGCCGGCCCGCAATTGCTGGATGCCTGGAACGGCTTCGAAGACAACATCTCGCACAGCATCCAGACCATCTTCCCGACCCTGGTGTCGCAGCTGACGCTCAATTCGCTGGCCGTGCGTTTCTTCGTGCCGCGCGGGGTCGACAAGACCGAGCTGTTCTGGGTCTTCCTGGGCTACGAAACCGATACGCCCGAGCAGACCAAGATGCGCGTCATGCAAAGCAACCTGACCGGCGCCGCCGGCCTGGTGGCGCTGGAAGACGGCTGCATCAACTCCTTCGTGCAGCGCGGCACCACCACCAGCCCCGACCATAACGCTTTCATCGAAATGGGTGGCAAGACCGCCGAATCCAACGAAAGCTCGCGCGCCACCGAGGCGGCAGTACGCGGCTTCTGGCACGGCTATCGCGAAATCATGGGGTTCAAATGAATATGGCAAGCCAAGACCCGGCCCTGAAGAAGCCGGCCGTGACGCTGGAAGTGCGCGACCAGATCGAAAACTTCCTGGTGCGTACCGCGCACCTGATCGACGACGACAAGCTGGAAGCCTGGCCGGAGCTGTTCTCCGCGGACGCGGTGTATGAAATCACCACCCGCGAGAACCTGGAAAAGAACCGTCCGATCGGCATCATGTATTGCGAAGGCCGCGGCATGCTGCAAGACCGCATCCTGGCCATGCGCACCGCCAACATCTTCGAGAAGCACACCTATTGCCACCTCCTCGGCCGTCCGGAAATCACGGATGAAGGGGGTAAGCGCTATGCGGTGCGCAGCAACTTCACGGTGCATCGCACGATGTACACCGGCTCCATGGAATTGTTCACCGTGGGCCGCTATGACGACCTGATTTCGCTGGAAAGCGGAGAACCGGTGTTCATCAAGCGCCAGGTGGTGCTTGATCCACGCAGCCTCGATACCTTGCTGGTGATTCCCCTGTAGCATTGGAGGCTGACTTCGCCGCGACCATGGCGGTCGCGGCATAAAACTACATTACTACCCCCGGAGAGAACCATGTTTGTGCCTTCCAGGCGGCTCGTGCTCAGAGCCGCCGCTTTGCTTTTGGCAGCCGGTGTGGCACCGGCCCAGGCCCAGAACAACTGGCCCAATCGACCGATTGAACTGATCGTGCCCTACGCGCCGGGCGGCAT
This sequence comes from Pseudomonadota bacterium, assembly GCA_023392035.1. Classification (GTDB taxonomy): domain Bacteria; phylum Pseudomonadota; class Gammaproteobacteria; order Burkholderiales; family Burkholderiaceae_D; genus Lacisediminimonas. The sequence goes on from JAEVZY010000352.1 coordinate 6,696, forward strand.
CGCCGATATGGTCGCCCGCATCGTCCAACCGGGCCTGCAGGAGTCGCTCAAGACGCCGGTCCTGGTGGTCAACAAGACCGGCGCCGCCGGCAGCCTGGGCACCGAATATGTCGCCCGTGCCCAGCCGGATGGCTACACCCTGCTGGTCGGATTGGCGGCGCCGCAAACCCTGAATCACCACATCTACAAGACCCGCTATGACGGGGTGAAGGACTTTACCCATATCACCCTGATCAACAGCAATCCGATGATGCTGATTGCCAATCCCAAGCTGCCCGCCAATAACGTCAAGGAGTTGATCGCCTTGGCCAAGGCGCAGCCGGGCAAGCTCAATTTCTCCGGCGCCGGCGGCCTCACTTCGTATAGCGGCGAAATCTTCAAGCAGATGGCCGGCATCGACATGCTGCACATCCAGTACAAGGGTGGCGCCCCGGCGGTGACGGCGGTGGTGGCAGGCGAAGTGCAACTCACTTTCGCCAACTATTCCGACGCCCTGCAATGGATGGGCACCGGCCGCATCAAACCGATCGCGCTCACCAGCGCCAAACGCTATCCGCAGACGCCGGATGTACCGACCATTGCCGAATCGGGCCTGCCCGGCTATGCGGTGGAAGGCTGGACCGGCCTGCATGCGCCAGCCGGCTTGTCGCCCGAGATTGCAAACCGCATCCAGCAGGCCATGCGCGATGTCCTCAAGCGGCCGGACGTGATCAAGAAGTTCGAGCAGATCGGCGCCGTCCCCGGCGGCAATTCGCCTGAAGAGTTCAGCAAGTTCGTCGCCGCCGAATCGAAGAAATGGGGCGACTTCGTCAAGCGCACGGGGATCAAGCTTGAATAAGCCGGCTGCCGCTGCCCTGGCCTGGAACGGCCAGGCCCTGGTGGACAGCCAGTGGCTGCAAGGCGTGCTGGGACAGCCTGGCCTGGTGGTCCTGGACACCAGCTACTACTTGCCCAATGTGCCGAAGAATGCGCGGGCCGAATATGAAGCCGGCCACGTGCCGGGCGCGCGTTTTCTCGATTACGCGAGCCTTTCCCGGACCGGCAGCAGCCTGCCCAACACCATGCCCGACGCCGCGCAATTCAGCGCGGTCATGGGCAGCCTGGGCGTGAGCAATCAGGATCTGGTGGTGCTGGTCGACCAGCAGGGAATGAGCAGCTCGCCGCGCATCTGGTGGATGCTGCGCGCCTTCGGCCATGAAAACGTGGCGGTGCTCGATGGCGGCTTGCCTGACTGGGTTCATGCCGGCGGCGCGCTTGAGCAGGCCAGCGCGCCGTTCGATCCCACTCGCTTCGAAGCGCAGGGACCGGACGCCAGCTGCGCCGGCATTCCTGACGTGCAGGCGGCGCTGCAAGCGCGCCAGCAAGTGCTGGACGCCCGCAGCAAGAGCCGCTTCGAAGGCGCGGCGCCCGAGCCGCGCCCGGGCCTGCGCAGCGGCCATATTCCCGGCAGCCGCAACCTGCCCTATGAAAGCCTGACGGGCAAGGATGGCCGCATGCTGAGCACCCAGCAACTGGCCGACCGCTACAGCGCCGCCGGCATCGACTGGAAAGCGCCGGTACTGTGCAGCTGCGGCTCGGGCGTTTCCGCCTGCGTGCTGGCGCTCGGCCTGCACCAGCTCGGCAACCGCTCGGTGCGGGTGTATGACGGTTCGTGGACCGAATGGGGTTCGCGCGCCGATTTGCCGCTGGAACAGGGCAGCGCCTGAATCCCGGCCTGGAGTGAGGCTCGAAGCGCCGGCAAATTCGAGTCTCGCTCCAGCTTCCAAAGGCTGCGCCAGGGCAAGCACGGTGCATCCCGGCGGAACCTGGAGGGCATCGCATTCCTCATAAGTCTATTTCCCACGGACGATATGGCGATGCAAGCCGGGCCTGCTCACAGCTGGTGGCGCAAAACCTGGCTTCCCGACAAGCCCACCCGCACTGAAATCACGCGCGCCGTCATTTGGCCCGTGTTGGCGCTGATCATCATCGCCGTGTTGTGGGCCACCACCTGGGATCGCATTCAGGAAGATCGGCAACATGCCACCGAAGCCGCGCATCGCCAGGCGCTGGCGCTGGCCAACGCCTATGCCGAACAGGTGCGGCGCACGATCCGCCAGATCGACCAAGTCAGCCTGGAACTGAAATTCGAGCAGGAAAGCGCGCAGCCGGCCGATCTGGGCAGAAAGCGCGACGAGGGTATCTACCCTGCACGCGAAGGCCTGTTCGTGTCGGTCGCCGACGATCGAGGCGTGATACGCAATTCATCCCTGCGGCTGACCACCGGCGTGGATATTTCCCACCTGGATTTTTTCAAGGCGCACAGCAAGAGCTGTTGCGAAGGCTTGCTGATCTCGCCTCCGGTCGTCTCGCGCGTCCTGCAGCGGCCGATCATCCGCTTTTCCCGCCGCCTGGATAATCCCGATGGCAGCTTCAAGGGCGTGGCGGTGGTCTCGGTCGAACCGGATTATCTGCTGAGCGTGCAACCGGAAGCCTTCAGCAGTCCGGACGATTTCGTTTCGGTGCGCGCCCTGAGCGGCGACGTGCTGGTGGCCCGGTCCGACTCCAATCCGGCCGACGTCAAATCCTTCTACCGCGCCACCCCGGTGTTCGCCCTCGACTCCGGCACGCGGCTGGAAGACAAGACCAGTTTTGGCGATGGCCTCTCGCGTATCGTCGGCTGGCGCAAGCTGGGAAACTATCCGCTGGTGACCGTCGCCGCCCTGTCGGAATCGGCCGCCATGGCCCATGCGCGCGAACTGCAGCGCGGACGGCTGCAGATCATGGCCGCGGCCAGCAGCCTGTTCGCGCTGGCTGGCCTGGCCGGCGCCCTGCTCGCCTTGCGCCTGATCTGGCGCGAACGGCGCGAAGATGAAATCCGCCGCACTTACCGGGTCGCCACCGACGAAGCGCACGAAGGCTTCTACATGATCCGCCCCTTGTATGGCGAGGACGGACAGTTGCTGGATTTCCAGCTGGAAGACTGCAACCAGTGGGGCGCACGCCTGTTGGGCAGCACGCGCGAAGCGCTGCTGGGCGAGCGCGTCTCCATGCTCCAGGACGAACGTTATCAGCGCGACGTGCGCCACATGTGCCTGCAGGCGCTGGAACATGGCGTGTACGAAGACGAGCTGCGCGTGGGCCGCCCCAGCCGCATCACCGCGTCCTGGCTGTACCGGCGCATGGTGCGCAGCGGCGCCGGCCTGGCGCTGACCCTGCGCGACATTTCCAACTTGAAGGCGCATGAGGAAGCCTTGTCCAACATGGCCAATCACGACGCGCTGACCGCCCTGCCCAATCGCCGCTGGCTGTCCGAATTCCTGCCGCAGGCCATCGCCCGCCGCCAGCAAAGCCGCAAGGGCATGGCCCTGCTCTTCATCGACCTCGACAACTTCAAGAACATCAACGACACCATGGGGCACGACACCGGCGACGAATTGCTGGTGGAAGCGGCGCGCCGCCTGAAAAGCGTGGTGCGCGGCAGCGATCCGGTGGTGCGCCTGGGCGGCGACGAATTCACCGTGCTGCTGGAACAGATCGAAAACCGGGAAGACGTGGACCGCGTTGCGCGCCACATCCTGCAAGCCCTGGGCGCGCCTTACGAATTGGAAGCCGGCAGCACCGACCAGGTCAGCGCCTCGATCGGCATCAGCCTGTTCCCGGAAGACGGCAGCGATCCGGAAACCCTGTTGAAACATGCCGACATCGCCATGTATGCCGCCAAGGCGGCCGGCAAGAGCCGGCGTCATTTCTATCAATCGCAATTGTCGGATGCGCTGGTGCTGCGCCTGAACCGCGAACAGGCCTTGCGCGTGGCGGTGGAGCAGGACCAGTTCGTGCTGCACTACCAGCCGCGGGTGGATACCCGCAGCGGCGAGCTGACCAGCATGGAAGCGCTGGTGCGCTGGCAGCATCCGGAACGCGGCCTGATCTATCCGGCCGACTTCATCGATGTGATGGAGGAAATCGGCCTGATCCTGCCGCTGGGCGAAATGGTGATTGCCAAGGTCTGCGCCCAATTGGCGCAGTGGCGACGCGAAGGGGTGCAACTGGTGCCGGTGTCGGTCAATGTCTCGCCGCGCCAATTGAAGCAAAGCTCAGTCAGCCGCCACCTGGCCGAGCAGCTGGCGGCGCACGACTTGAGTCCCGCGCTGCTGGAAGTGGAGCTCACCGAATCGGCGGTGATCGACAGCAGCCGCCATGTGCTGGAAGAACTGGCGGCGCTGCGCAAGCTCGGGGTGAAGCTGATGATCGACGACTTCGGCACCGGCTATTCCTCATTGGCGCAATTGCACAGCCTCGATGTGGACATGCTGAAAGTCGATCGCGCCTTCACCCGGGCGCTGGGCCAGAACGCCGAAGGCCAGGTGGTGTTTCGCGCCATCATGTCGATGGCGCGCGCGCTGGGCATCCACGTGGTGGCCGAGGGCGTGGAAACCCAGCACCAGCTCAATATGCTGCAAAAGCTGACCTGCGACCAGATCCAGGGCTACCTGGTGTCGATGGCGGTGGCGCCGGTGGAAATGGGCGCCATGCTGCTGCGACGTGCCTTGCTGCCCAGGGAGTTGATCCAGGCCTGAGCGCGCCTCAGGCGCGCGCCCGCGCCGGCGGCGCGCTGTGCGATTCGAAGGAAGACTGGTACAGCGCCGCGATCAGGTCGGCCTGGGCGATGATGCCCACCAGGCGTTGATTGCGATCCAGCACCGGCAACTGGTGCACGCCCTGGTCGCACATCACGGGCACCAGGTCGACGATGGACTGGTCGACCCAGGCCACCGGCGGATCGGCCACCATGATTTGCCCGACCACTTCGGCCTTGTCCGATTGCGTGCCGGGCGCCCGTTGCAGCAGGCGTTTGACGCGCGGCCAGAAGCCGTCATGCAATTCGCGATCCGCCGCCACCAGCATGTCGTGCTGGTTCACCATGCCGACCAGGCGCTGGAAGCGGTTCACCACCGGCAGGGCTTGCAGATCGTGATCGCGCAGCAAGGCCCAGGCTTCATGGATCTCGGTGCCGAACTCGACCTGCACCAGGTCGCGCGACATGATGTCGGCGCAGGTGATTTCGCCGAAGTTGCGTTGCCAGGCGCGCATCTCGGCGCGCTGCAGGATTTCTTCCAGGTCGTCGCGGCTGATGTCGAGCAGCTCGGTATGCTGGCGCAGCACCGCGTCCAGGTCTTCGGGCGTGACGCCCACCGCAGGATGCGGGCGATGCTGCGCCACTTTCTTGTCCGCCTCGACCACGCTGTGGGTATGCGGATAACGACGGCCGCACAGGCGGTTGTAGGCAATCGCCGCGCCGACGATCACCGCCGAATTGAAGGCCACCGGAATCAGGGCGAAGGCAAAGCCGTAGTGCGCAATGGCCGGGCCGCCCAGGGCGGTCAGCAAGGCCGCCGCGCCGCCGGGCGGATGCAGGCAGCGCGCCAGGAACATCACCACGATGGCGCCGCACACGGCCACCGTGCCGGCCACCAGCGGATCGTGGAACAGCATGCCGCAGCCGATGCCGACAAAGGCCGAAAGCGTATTGCCGCCAAACACCGGCCAGGGCTGGGCCAGCGGGCTGGCATGCAGGGCGAACAGGATCACGGCCGAAGCGCCCAATGGCGCCACGATGAAAGGCAGGCTGGGATCGGGGCCAAGCAAAAGGCGGGTCATGACCGAGGTGAGGGCAATCCCGATCAGGGCGCCGAGCGCGGAGCGCGCTTTCTCCCGGTTGGAAATGTCCTGCGCTGCCGAAAAGGCAAACTGGCGCAGGATCGCAAAAATGCGAAGCATAGGGGGTCCCGTGAACAACAAGGCTGCGCATTATCGCAGGCTTGTCAAGGACCAACCCATGCCCGAAGTCAAGAACGGCCAAATATTCGAGGCCAGGACGCCAATGCGCCCTACGCCATTACGCAGTTCGCCTCAGCTCCGCATAGCGCCGGCGCTGCTGCAATTCGCCTCCCATGCGGGCCGCCAACACCATGGCTTTGCGGAAATACAAGCCGATGTTGTGTTCATCGGCAAAGCCGATGGCGCCATGGAATTGCACGCATTCCTTGGTCACGGCCAGAGCCGAGGCCGAGGCCCGGCCCTTGGCGGCGGCACAGGCCAGGGCGCGCGCCGCCGGCGTGTCAGCCTTGCATGCCTCATACACCAGGGCACGCGCCGCCTGCACCTGCACATGGCAAGTCGCGGCGCGGTGCTGCAAGGCCTGGAAACTGCCGATGGCGTTGCCGAACTGTTGCCGCACCTTCATGTATTCCAGCGATTGTTGCAGGGCTTCATCCATCACCCCCACCAGGGCCGCGGCCAGCGCCAGCAATTGCATGTCGCGCGCGGCGTCGAACGCCTTGCGCGCGGTCTGGCCATCGGCAAGCGTGGGCGCGGCGTCCCAGGCGGCCTGGTCGATGTCCACCGTGCTGAGGGTGCTGCCGTCCACGCAAGGCGCGGCCGTCACCCGCACGCCGGGGCCGTCGCTGGCCACGGCACGGATGCAAAAGCGCTTGCCGCTGTCCTTGGCCACCAGCAGCACTGCGCCCGGCAGGCAATCCGCCACGTGCTCCAGTTTCAAGGGCAGCGCGCCGCGCACGGCGACATAGCTTGCGCCAGCAGGCGACGGCCCTCCATCAGCTGCGCCAGCAGTGCCAGGCTGGCCTCGCCGCCGCAGGCGGACAGCATGGCCGCTGCCGGCAGCTGGGTCAGCAAGGGTTCCGGCAACAGCATGCGGCCGCTGCCTTCGGCCAGCGCCGCCACCGCGTCCAGGCCCAGGCCGAGGCCGCCGTGGGCTTCGTCCACCGCCGCCAGCGGCCAGCCCATGGCCAGCACCTGTTGCCAACTGCGTTCATCGAGCTGGCCCGGCTTGTCGCGCATCACGCGCGCGCGCAGGGCGCCGCCCGAACCTTCGGAAAACTCAAGCGCGCTTTCGTAAATCATGCGCGCGCTGTCCGACAGCGCAGCATGCGTCATTCGCGCCTCCGGTTGGCTGCGGGCAGGCCAAGCACCTTGGCCGCCACCAGGTTGCGCTGGATTTCATTGCTGCCGCCATAGATGGACAGGCGGCGCGACTGCAGGAACATCTGGCTGTGGTCCAGCATGCCATCGGCCAGCAGCACCGGATCGCGCAGGGGCGCATCCTCGCCCGCCACCTGCTGCAGGGAATCGAGTATGCCCTGCACGGTTTCGGTGGCCAGGATCTTGAGATAGGAACTGTCGGCGGCGCTGCCCGCCTCTTCCGCCTCGGCCAGGGCGAGGAAGGAAGCGACCAGGGTTTCGGTATCCATCTCGGCCTGGGCCAGCAGCTCTTCATTGCGGGCATCGGGCGGCAGACTGTTCACCAGCCGGCGCAAGCGCTCCAGGGCACGGAAGGCCAGGCCCGGCGCGCCGATGCGCAAACGCTCTTCGGCCAGCAAGGCGGTGGCCACCGCCCAGCCGCGATTGAGCTCGCCCACCACATTGGAAAGCGGCACCCGCACCGAATCGAGGAAGACTTCGCAAAACTCATCATCGCCGGCAATGGTGCGAATCGGCCGGCGGCTGATGCCGGGCGTTTTCAGGTCGATCAGGATGAAGCTGATCCCGGCCTGGCGCGGTCCCTCGTCGGAAGTGCGCACCAGCGCAAACATCCAGTCGGCATGATGGCCCCAGGTGGTCCAGATCTTGTGGCCGTCGATCACCATTTCATCGCCATCGATCACGCCGCGCGTGCGCAGGCTGGCAAGATCCGAACCGGCGCCCGGCTCGGAATAGCCCTGGCACCAGACCGCTTCGCCCGAAAGGATGGCCGGCAGATGGCGCGCCTGCTGCGCCTGGCTGCCGCGTTTCATGAGGATGGGGCCGATGTGGTTCAAGCCCTGGGCCGGCAGGTCCGGAGCCCCGGCGCGCGCCAGTTCTTCCAGCAATATCACCTGCTGCACCGGCGTGGCCTGCATGCCGCCGAACTCGCGCGGCCAGTGCGGCGCGATCCAGCCGCGTTCGGCCAGCTGGCGGTAGAAAGGCATGCACTCGGCCGGTGCCGGCCGGAAGGTGCTGTGCCGCAAATGCGGCGGCACATGCTGCTGCAGCCAGGCCGCCACTTCGGCCCGGAAGGCTTGCTCTTCCTTGCTGAGCGATCTAAGCATTGGCGCTAAGCATTGGCGGCCGAGGCCAGGTTTTGCGCCGCCTGCTCGCGCAGCGGCACTTTCAGGACCTTGCCCAGGGCATTGCGCGGCAAGGCATCCACAAAGAACACATACTTGGGCTTCTTGTAGCCGGCGATGCGCTCGCGGCAATGCTCGATCAGACCGGCCGCGTCCAGCTTCTCGCCCTGGCGCAGCTCGACAAAGGCGGTCACCGCTTCGCCATAGATCGGGTCCGGCACGCCGACCACCGCCACATCCAGCACCGCCGCATGTTCCAGCAGCACCTGCTCCACTTCCTTGGTGTAGATGTTGAAGCCGCCGGACAGCACCATGTCCTTCTTGCGATCGACGATGTACATATAGCCTTCCTCGTCGAAGCGCGCCATGTCGCCGGTATGCACCCAGCCATCGACGATGGTCTTGGCGGTTTCCTCCGGGCGCTTGTAGTAGCCGCGCATGGTGAGGAAGTTGCCCGGCGCGCCGGTGCGCACCAGCAATTCTCCCGCTTCGCCGGTCGGCACTTCGCGCCCGGCGTCATCCACGATGCGCACTTCCACGCCCGGCGTGACGCGGCCGACCGAAGCCGGATGGGTGAATTGCTCGGCGTGGTTCAAGCCGGTCACCGCGCCCACTTCCGTCATGGCAAAGAAGGAATGCAGCTCCACTTGCGGCAGCAGGCCGATCACGGACTTCTTCACGTCCACCGGGAAGGCTTCGCCGGTGACGATGATGTGGCGCAGGCTGGCGCAACGCGCGGCCTGGCCGGCTTCCTTCAGCGTCGGCAACAGCATGCGGGCGATGGTGGGCACCATGCCGATCGCGCTCACCTTTTCTTTTTCGATGACCTCGATGGTCTGCGCCGGATCGAAGCGTTCCATCACCACCAGGCTGGCGCCCAGGCACAGCGAATTCATCATGCGCGCCATGCCGGTACGATGCGCCAGCGGCGTCGTAACAAGGAACACGTCATGCGGCGCAATGCCCCAGTCCTGCGCATTCACGAAGGCATGGTTGACGATGAAGTTGGCCATGGTGATGATGGCGCCCTTGGGCCGGCCGGTCGTGCCCGAGGTGTAGATCACCATGCAGTCTTCGCAGTGCTCGACCGGAATCGGCGGCAGTTTCACCACATCGTGGCGGGCCAGCTCGGCAAAGGGAATCTGCCCGGCGCGCGGCTGGCCGGTCACCACCCAGTGCATGCCCTTGAAAGAATCGGCCACGGCATCCAGCAGCGCCAGGCTGCTGCTGTCCACGCACACCACTTTGGCCTGGCTGTCTTCGGCGAAGTAGGCCAGCTCCTTGGCAGTCAGGCGGGTATTCACCGGCACCAGCATGGCACCCAGGTGGAAGGTACCCAGCATCAGCTGGATGAACTCGATGCCGTTGGGCAGATAGCCGATCACCCGATCGCCCGCCTGCACCCCGAGCTTTTGCATGCCGGCCGCCACCCGCAATGCGCCTTCATGCAATTGGCGATAGCTCACGCGGCGCTCGCCCAGCACCACCGCGGTCTTGTCCGGCGTGCGCCGGGCATGGCCGGCTACCAGGAGCTCCAGTCGCATGGCGTTCTCCTCAGGCCAGTTTGAATGCGGGATAGGGATGGGACTCGTCGATCTGGTCCCAGGCCAGCACCACGCGCGCGCCGATCTTCAACTGTTCCGGCGCGCAATCGAGGATGTTGGCGATCATGCGCACGCCTTCATCCAGCTCGACGGTGGCCACGCACAGCGGCAGGCGCCCATCCAGGCCGGGGCCGGGAATGCGCACCACGGTGGTGGCGTAGATCGTGCCCTTGCCGGACACCTCTTTCCATTCCAGGGTGCGGCGACCGGTGTAGATGCTGACCGGGCGCGGATAGTGCTGGAACTTCTTCGCTTCGGTGCAGTACTGCAGCACCAGCTTGCCCTGGCGCGCGCCGTCCCAGAACGGCTTGGTGTCGACATAGACGTTTTCGCGCGGCGCCGGACGTCCGGGCTTTTCTTTTTGCTCGCTCATCTCAGGCCTCCAGGATCATTGCCGAACTGGTGCCCCAGTTCCTCGCATAGGGAATCACGCCGATGCCGGTGACGACCGCATTCTTCGGGTCCTGCACCTGGCGGCTGCCGCCTTCCTTGAACATCTGGCGCACGGCTTCGGCCAGGTTCAGGCCGCCGCTGGCCAGGCCCGGCTGGCCGGCCGAAATCTGGCCGCCGCCGGTGTTGAGCGGCAATTCGCCCTTGAAGGAGAGATCGGTCTTCAGGGTGAAGTCGGCCCCCTCGCCGCGCTTGCAGAAACCGAAGGCTTCGAACTTCATCATCACGGCGATGGTGAAATCGTCATAGGGCTGGAACATGCGCACGTCGGACGGTTTCATGCCGGCCTTTTCCAGCACCGCCGGTCCGATTTTTGTGAAGCCGGATTCCGTGATGTCGGGGCAGGACTGGTTGCCGTTGAAGTTGGTCACTTCGGCATAGGCCACCGGGTACACCACCTTGTTCAGGCCCAGTTGCTGCGCCTTCTTCTCGGTGGTCACCAGGAAGGCATTGGCGCCGTCGCAGAACATGACCGAATCCAGCACCCGCAGCGGATCGGCCACCACGCGCGAGGCCAGGTACTCTTCCATGCTCAAGGGCTTGCGGAATTTCTCCAGGCCGTTCTCGTTGTGCAGGGCGTGTTCGCGCTGGGTGATGGCGATCTTGCCCAGGGCTTCCGGCTTCAATCCGTACTGATGGATGTAGCGGCTCATCAGAAGGCCGAAGGTGGCCGGCGGTCCCTGCACGCCGGGCGGGTCCTGGAATTCGCTGCGATAGGCGCCGTAGTTGGCGCGCCAGTCGGTGGAAGGGGCATCGGCCGAGATCACCACCGCCACTTCGCACATGCCGTCGCGGATGGCCGACATGGCACGCGCCACGCCGCCGGTGGCGGAACAGCCGCCGATGCCGCCGTAGTTGAGCCAGCTCGGGGTCAAACCCAGGGCATCGGTCATGTACACCGCGAAGAAGGGGTTGGACGCTTCCGACAGCGCCGTGGTGACCGACAGGCCGTCGATCTGGTCCGGCCGCAGGCCGGTGCGTTCCAGCAGCAGCGAGAGCGCTTCGCCCGCCAGGTCGTAGGCGCTGCGCCCGCTCTTGAACTGGACCCGGGTTTCCGAATAGCCGGCAATGACAATGTCGCGTTTTTTCATGGCCGCTCCTCACTCGCCCTTGAAGGACGGCGCGCGCTTTTCCTTGAACGCGCCCAGGCCTTCGTTGCGGTCTTCGCTGAAGTACAGCATGAAGGAGACATCGGCCTCGGCCTGCATGCCATCGGCAAAGGACATGTCGACACCGCGGTCGATCACGCCCTTGGTCATCATCACCGGCAGCGGCGCATTGGCGGCAATGGTGGCGGCGATTTCACGCGCCTTTTCCAGCGCCTGGCCGGCCGGCACCACATGGTTCACCAGGCGCATTTCCTTGGCCTCTTGCGGCGTGAAGCGGCGGCCGGTCCAGATCAGCTCCTTGGTCATGGCCGCGCCGATGCGGCGGGTCAGGGTTTGCGTGCCGCCGCCGCCGGGCATCATGCCCAGCTTGATTTCCGGCAGGCCGAACTTGGCGCTTTCGCCGGCGATGATGATGTCACCCACCATCGCCAGCTCCAGGCCGCCGCCCAGGCAGAAGCCTTCCACCGCCGAGATCACCGGCTTGGTGAAGTTGCCGACGTCACGGAACATGACATTGATCGGACGGTTCCTGCGGCGCTTGCGGTAGAAGTCGAAGTATTCGTTTTCGCGGATGGTGAATTCGCTGGTATCGATACCGGTGCAGAAGGCTTTTTCGCCGCCCTTCAGGATCACGGCCCGCATCGCGCGGTCGCCCTCCACTTCCGTCATCACGCTCATGATTTCGGTGGCCGTGGTGTCGCGTAGCGAGTTGAGCTTTTCCGGACGGTTGATGGTGATTTCCACCCAGCCTTCCTTCTTCTCGACAATGATGTCCTGGTATTCCATGTGCTCCTCCTTCAGTGCCAGCTTGTTGGCGTGAGTTGTCCCCTGCAGCCTGGGTCGTGCAACCTTGGCCGCATGTCGTTTTCGGTACTGCCTTGTTATGCGTTTATGTGTGCTCTTCCGTTTCGCCGCCGATGGCTGCGGCAATCTCGTCGTGCAGGAGCGTCATGCGGGCCGGGTCGGCGCGCTCAGCGTCGGTCACGGAAAGCTCCAGGCACACCCGCGCCGGCGCCGCCAGCACGAAGATGCGATCCGCCATTTCCAGCGCGTCTTCAATGCGATGGGTGACGAACACACAGGTCTTGCCGTACTCGCGCACGATGCGGGCAAAGTCGCGCCGCAGCACGCGCGAGGTGACGTGATCGAGCTGGCTGAAGGACTCGTCCAGCAAGACCAGTTCCGGGTCCACCGCCAGCGCCCGCGCCAGCGACACCCGCTGGCGCATGCCGCCGGACAGTTCATGCACATACTTGTCTTCGGCGCCTTCCAGGTTGACGCGCTTCAACCATTCCCTGGCGCGGGCCCGGATCTGGTCCTTGGGGAAGTCGAGGATCTGCATGCCGAGCTCGACGTTTTCCACCGCCGTGCGCCAGGGCAGCATGCGGTCGGTCTGGAAGCTCACCGAAAGCTTGCCGCGCAGGGCCTGGAAGTCGCGCGCCGGATCCTTGCCGGCCACTTCCACCGTGCCCTCTTCGCAGCTGATGGAGCCCATCAGCAAGCCCATCACCGTGCTTTTGCCGGCGCCGGTGCGGCCCAGCAGCGCGACGATTTCGCCCTTCTTCACGTCCATCGACAGCCGGTCCACCGCCACATGGTTGGCGAATCGCTTGGTGACCTTGTCCAGTTTGAGCAGAGTGGGATTCATGTCAGCGCACCTTCACGTCAGTCCGCCAGCCCAGCAGGCGCTTCTCGGCGAGATTGGCCAGCCACTGGATGACCAGGTTCAAAATCACCAGCAGGAAAGTCCAGGCCAGCACTTGATCGATGCGGAAGGTGGATTGCGCCAGGCTCATGCGCGAACCGATGCCCACCGCCGACGCCACCAGTTCGGCAAAGATCACCATCCGAATCGCATAGCCGATCACGGACTTGGTGGTGAGGAAAATGTAGGGCACGATGTGCGGCACCACCAGGTAGCGCATCATCTGCCAGCGCGAAGGACGGAAGCTCTCCATCATGTCCACCCAATCGCGCGGAATCGCCCGCATGCCCTCGTACACATTCAGCGCATAGAAAGGCAGCAGGATCACGGTGAGGATGAAGAAGATGCGCGCTTCCGGCGCCTTGAACCAGAACACCGCCACCAGCATCCAGGACAGCGCCGGAATGCCGGTGTCGATGATCACCAGCGAGCGCAGATAAGGCCCGATGCGTTCCGACACGCCCATCAACAGGCCGATAACCACGCCCACCGTCGCCGAAAACAGGATCGCCAGCACCAGGCGGCCGAGGGTGACCATGACGTGCATGGTGTCGGTCAGCAGCAAGTCCTTGAGCGCCTTGGCGATCACCACCGGCGAGGGCATGATGTAGTCGGGCACGAAGCGGCTGGCGACTTCCATCGCCACCAGCAGCAAGGCGCTCACCACCAGCGTGGCCTGCAGGTCGCGGCTCTTGTTGGCCGTGCCTTCCACCTTGGCCGAGGCCGGGGCGGCGATCCGGTTCGACCCCGGGCTTGAGGTCGAACCCGGCCGGGCGGCGGCGCCGCCGGCAATTCCTGCTTCAGTAGTTTTCACGATCAGAGTGCCGGTTCAAACTGCGAAGAAGCCGTCGTCCACCGGACGCGGGAAAGCCTTGGTCTTGGCCAGCAATTCCGAGCAGGCGCGCACGCTGATGCGACCGCTTTTTTCGGACATGGAAAGGTGCTTCAGCTGCAGGCGACCGGCCTGCATGGCAGTGATCAGCACGTCGCCGGGAATGCCGGATTTGGCGCCGGCCAGTTTCACCGCTTCCGGCACGTTTTCCATGATGCCGCGTATGCATTCGCCGAAAGCCTGGTCGACCCGCTTGGCCACGCCCGGGTCCTTGGTCACCAGGTCTTTCTTCAGGGCGACGCCGAAGTAAGGCAGATCAAGGCCGGTCTTCTTCTTGTACTCATCGCCGGCGTTGTACAGGATGCGCATGTCGGGCACGCGCTTCAGGCCCGAGCTGACATTCGGCTCCCAGGACAGTCCGGCGTCGGCGCGATTGGCCATCACCAGCGTCACCGAGGCGGCCGGATTGTCCACGTTCTGGATCTTGGTCTCGGTCTCGATATCGATGCCCTGCAGCTCCTTGATGATGGCGCGCGTCATGCGATAGGTGCCGGTGGATTGCGGCGCGGCCAGCACCTTGCCCTTCAATTCCTCCAGGGTTTTCGGACCATCCTTGGGCGTGACGATGTTGATCATGCTGCCGGTGGAAATGATGCAGGCCAGTTGCACCGGCACGCCGTTCAGATAGCGCGAGCCGAAGGTGTCCCAGCTGCCGGGGCAGACATCGAAATTGCCGGCGATGAAATCGTTGTAGTAGGTGCTGACGGCGGTGTAACTGGTGGGCTGGCCAAGATTGAGGCCGAACTTCTTGTCGATGCCCTTGGCCAGCATGTATTCAGTGACCAGGATGGTGAAGCCGGGCGTGAGATTGGCCCATTTCAGGGTCTGGGCGTGGGCGATTCCGGGGAATCCGAGGGCCGCGCCTCCCAGGGCAAGTCCGCTGGCGGCGGCGCCGCGCAGGACGCGACGGCGTTGTTCGTCGTGCATAAGCTGTCTCCTCTGCCTCGTTGGCATTCATCGGGGCTGATCTGGCCGTGGGGCCGAGCACCACTTTTTAAGTGCTTCGCGACTACGGAACGATCCTAACGAAAGCCCCATCGTTCGGATAGAATTGATTTTGGAAGTTTGCGTTCCATTGATGGAACGTTCATACGGCGGTGCACAATAAGTTCAAATAAGGCGCGCCGGCACAGAAGGAGGAGACGGTGGGCGAACGGCTGGATCTGAACAGTCTTGTGCTTTTCTATGAAGTGGTGAACGCCAAATCGATCACCCGCGCTTCGGAACAACTGCGCGTTCCAAAATCCACCATCAGCCGCAAGCTGACCTTGCTGGAACAACGCCTGGGCGGCGTGCTGCTGCGCAAGGGTCATCGCCGCCTGGCCACCACCGAACTGGGCGCGACCCTGTATGAACATTGCCGGCGCCTGGTGACCGAAGTGGACAGCGCCGGCATCGACGCCGCCGAAATGCAGGAAGAGTTGCGCGGCCTGCTGCGGGTGTCGATTCCGATCGACTTCGGCATTTCCTGGTTGTCGCGCGCAATTGCCGACTTTTCGCTGCGCTATCCGGAAATCCACCTGGAAATCGACGTCAATCACCGCTTCGTCACCCCGCGCGATGAGCCCTACGACGTCACCATTCACCTCGGGCGATTGCGCGAATCCGGTCTCACCTATCGCCGCCTGGCGACCATCACGCGCGGCGTGTATGCCAACCCGGCCTACCTGGCCTCACGCGGGGCGCCGGAAAGCGTGGAAGACTTTCACGCGCACGATTGCATCGTCACCGATCAGCAGCGTGCCGATGGCGTATGGAACATGATCAGTCGCAGCCATACGGAGCGCCATCGCATCGTCACGGTGGAAGGCAAGATCGTGGTCAACAACGTGGGCGTGGCGCGCGAACTGGCGGTGGCCGGCATGGGCCTGGCCATCCTGCCGAACGTGATGTGCAAGAACGACGTCAAGACCAGCCGCCTGGTGCGGGTGCTGCCCAATTGGGAAGGCGCGCCGGTACAAGCCAGCGCACTGATGTTGAGTCGCAAGGGCATTCCGAACAAGGTCAGGGCCTTCCTCGATTTTCTATCTGATCGCTTGTCGGCTGACTCAGCCTAGAAGTACTCATCCACTTCGTATCGATAATCGGAGCCCGATGCCGCGAATCGTCCCGCGCGCCATTATTTGTCAGATTTCTCCAAACGAATCTTCAAGCCTGCCCTGCCTCGGGCGAAATTTGCGGCTGACTAACAGCCGGCAAACGTGAGCCGGAGCCATTGGACGCCCGCCCCGATGTGCGGCGCCTGGCAGGAGGACGCAATCTTGATGAATGTTCGCATCGCCACGCCGGCCGATATCGCCGCTCTGGTGAAGGTCGGTCAACGCATACACGGCGAAACCCGGTTTTCCGCATACGATTACAACCTCGAGCGCATTACTGCCAACCTGACCGAAATCATCTGCAACGGGCAGGAAAAGAATGGAACGCATGCCGTCTTCATCGCCGACGACCACCGTGCGCAAATCGTCGGCGTCTTGATCAACGCCATCGAGCGCCACATCTTTTCCGATCTGCCGGTGGCCAATATGCTGGTCTACTACGTCTTCCCCAATAACCGCATGAGCGGCGCCGGCTTCAAACTGCTGGCGGCGTTTCGTCGATGGGCAGAGAACAGTGCGGCTTTCGAAGTCTGCGCCAGCATCAACAGCGCCGTGCACCTGGAGCGTTCCGACCGCTTCCTGGTGCGACTGGGCTTTCTTCGCACGGGCGGCAACTACAGTTTGCGCACGCGCAGCGTACGCCCGGCAGTGAAGCGGCCGGTGAGCGACGACGATTACTGATCGGCCTACGCCATCTCGTTCGCATCTCGTTCGCATCTCGTTCGCTATCTCGTTCGCCATCCACCGCGTGCGCAATGCGCACAAAATGTTCGCAAAATTGACGCTCAAAAATGCGGGTGCAATGATCGCTTCCAGCCACCCGGAACCTTCGTCCGGGTGCCCGAACCAAGGGAGCCATCGTGACCAGACCGAGCGAGATCAAGCCCCGTGAGGGCAGTGTTCCCGGCACGCCGTATGCCGGATTCGAAGAAGGCGCCGCCCTGGCGCCGGTACGTTTCGACATCACCCCCGCCATCGTCGACGAATACTTCAAGGCGGTCGACGCCAATCCGGAGTTGTATCGCGCCCGCGGCCGGCAAGCCGCGCCGCCCAATGTGCTGCTGCCCTACATGACCTGCGTGGTCTACAACCGCTATCCGCCGATCCAGGGCATCGTGATGGCCGAAGTCGACTTCGCCTGGCACCACCCGATCTGGGCCGATGAAACCACCAGCGTGGTGTGCAGCGGCCGCATCCTGCAGAAGTTCGAAAAGCGCGGCCGCCGCTACATCAAATGGGAGGGCCGCTTCGATCGTGCCGATGGCACGCCGCTGGCCTCGCTGGTCAACACCTTCCACGTACCGGAGTAAGCCATGGCAGCCATCAAGAGCGAAACCACGATCACCCAGGAAATGATCGACCGTTACGGCCGCATCAACGGCGACAACGACATCATTCATTACGACCATGACTATGCCGTGGCGCGCGGCTTTCGCGGCACCTTGCTGCATGGGCCGCACATGACCGCGTTCTGCGCCGAACTGGGGGCGCAGAAATTCGGCAGCGACTGGCTGTATCGGGGCCGCCTGCATACCAAGTGGATCGGCCCGTCCTGTCCGGGCGATGTGTTTGCCGCGGTGCTGGAAGAGAACGGCAATCTGGAAGCCAATTCCGGCGGCCAGGTGGCGGTGGTCGGCTCGGCACGACTGGCGGACGCCTGAAGTGCAAGCCCGGCCCCAGCGTTATGCCGGCCAGCTTGTGCCGGGCGAGCTGGTGGCGCAGCGTCGCCTGACATTGGACCGCGCCGCCTTCGCCGCCTTCGCCGCGCTCACGGGCGATCGCCATCCGATTCATTACGACCGCGATTACACCGCCAGCCGCGCGCTGCCAGGCCTGCTGGCCCACGGCTTGCTGGTGACGGCCATCACGGCCCTGGGCGCGACCGATTTTTCCGACCAGCTGCATGAGGCCATGATCGCCATGCTGTCGGTTTCGGCCGAATTCAAGGGCCCGGTGTGGGAAGGCGACACGGTGGAACTGAGCATGCGGGTGCATGACGTGCAGCCCAGATCGCGCGGCCGGGCCGTGGTGACGCTGATGGTGCAGGTCACGCGCGCCGATCAATCCGAAACTTTGCTGGCTGAAGTGCGCCAGCAATACCTGATGAAAGCACACGCATGAGCCAGAACCCAGAAGGCATTACCGCCATCTTCCCCGACGAGCAGCGCAGCAAAGCCACGTTCAGTCCGGCGATACGGGCCGGCGACTTCCTGTTCATCTCCGGCATGACCGCGCTGGGCGAGGACCGCCAGGTGGTCGGCGGCAACGATATCGCCGCCCAGGCGCGCTACATCTACCAAAAGATGGGACGCATCCTGGCCGCGGCCGGGGTCGGCTTCGAAGCGGTGGTGGAAACGGTGGATTACGTCACCACGTTCGAAGGCTATGAGAACACCGCGCAGGTGCGGCGCGAAGTCTTCGGCGACGGTCCCTACCCGGCCGCCACCGGGGTCAAGGTCAGCGCCCTGGTGCGTCCGCAGGCACTGATCGAGATCAAGGCCACGGCCTGGCTGGGAGCGCGCAAATGAACGCCCCGCTCCCCGCCGGTCACATCGAAACCACCAGCGTCGCCAAACGCTACCTGGACGCGCTGCAGGCGCATGGCGTGCGCCATCTGTTTGGCAATGCCGGCACCGATTTCCCGTCGCTGATCGAAGCCCTGTCGCAGGCGCGCGCGCAAGGGCAAGGCGGTATCGAACCCATTACCGTCCCGCATGAAGGGGTGGCCATCTCCATGGCCTATGGCGCCTGGCTGGCCAGCCGCCAGCCGCAAGTGGTGATGGCGCACGTGGGGCTGGGCACCGCCAACCTGCTGTGCGGCCTGTTCAATGTGGCGCGCCAGCATGTGCCCATCATCGTGGCGGCCGGCCGCACGCCGGTGCTGGAGGCCGGCGCGCTGGGCGCCCGCAACAACTACATCAACTGGGCGCAGGAAATGTTCGACCAGGCCGGCATGCTGCGCGAACTGGTGAAATGGGATTACGAACTGCGCCTGCCGGAGCAGGTGGAAGCGGTGGTGGACCGCGCCTTTGCCATCGCCCAGTCTTCACCGCCCGGCCCCGCCTACCTGGTGCTGCCGCGCGAAGTGCTGGCCGCGAGCAGCCCGGCGCCGGCGCCGCAGCCGGTGACCGCGCCCATCGCTTGCGGCCGTCCGCCGGCGGGCCAGCTGGCGCAAGTGGCGCAATGGCTGGCACAAGCCAAACGCCCGCTGATCATCACCGCCGATGGCGGCCGCGATGAAGCCGGCTTCGCCGCGCTGGATCGCTTCAGCCGGCGGCATGGCATTCCGGTGGTGCAATACCGGCCGCGCTTCTTGAACATCCCCTGCAGCTCGCCCCTGCATGCCGGCTACGACCCCAATCCCTGGCTGCCGGCGGCGGACCTGGTACTGGTGCTGGAAGCCGATGTGCCCTGGCTGCCGGAAGCGGTACAGCCGGCCGCTGCTGCCCGCGTGGTTCATCTGGGCAAGGACCCGCTGTATGCCCGCTATCCCATGCGCGGCCATCGTTGCGACCTGTCCATGCAATGCGATTTCAGCGCCGCCTTCGACGAGCTGGACAGCCTGCTGCCGGCGCCGCCGCAGCGTGATCCGGCCTGGCTCGCTCGCTGCGGCCGCCAGGCCAGCCTGCCCGACATGCAAAGCCTGAACCATCGCTATGTCTCCCATTGCGTGAATGCCGCGCTGGGCAGCGACGGCGTGCTCTTCAACGAATACCCGTTCACGCTGGAAGACCTGGTGCTGGATCAGCCGGGCCGCTATTTCGCCCACAGTCCGGCCGGCGGCCTGGGCTGGGCCATGGGCGCGGCCATGGGTTATCGCCTGAACCGGCCGGATGCGCTGTGCATCGCCACCGTCGGCGACGGCACCTATATGTTCGGCGAACCCACGCCCACCCATTTCGTCAGCCGCGCCCGCGGCCTGCCTTTCATCACCGTCATCTACAACAACCGGCGCTGGGCCGCGGTGCATAGGGCGACCTTGTCGATGTATCCGGCAGGACAGGCGGCGGCGGATCACGAACCGGTGCTGGCCACCCTGGAGCCGGCGCCGGATTACGAAAAGATTGTCGAGGCCAGTGGCGGCCTCGGCTTGCGCGTGACGTCGGCGCGCGATCTGCCGGAGGCGCTGCAGCGTGCCCGGCATGCAGTGCAGGTGGAAAAGAAGCAGGTGGTCATCAATGTGCTGACGCAGATCAGCTATGGCAGGACAAGCTAGCGGGCCGCTATTCACCCGGCCCGCGGCGACAAGCGTGTGTGATTCAACCGTATCCCCCAACGGAGAACATCATGAAGTTGCCCCACATTCTGTTTGCTTCACTGTTTGCGCTTTTGCTTTCCCTGGTGTCCGGCTTCAGTGCGGCCCAGTCTTTCCCGAATCGCCAGATCACGATCGTCGTGCCCTATGCGCCGGGCGGCACCAACGATATCATCGCGCGCGTGGTGGCGCAGAAGATGAGCGAGAACCTCAGCCAGCCGGTGATCGTGGAGAACAAGCCGGGCGCCGGCGGCAATGTCGGCGCCGCCCACGTGGCGCGCGCCCAGCCGGATGGCTACACGGTGCTGACGGCGCCGGTCGGCATCCTGGCCATCAACAAGTACATCTACAAGAACGCCGGCTTCGATCCGGATCGCGACTTCACGCCGATCACGGTGGCCGGCAGCGTGCCGAATGTGCTGCTGGTCAATCCGGCTGTCCCGGCCCGCAACATGGAAGAGCTGTTGCGCTATATCCGCGCCAATCCCGGCAAGCTGAACTTCGCCTCGATGGGCAGCGGCACCACCGGCCATCTGTCGGGTGAAATGTTCAAGATGCTGGCCGTGCTGGACCTGGTGCATGCACCTTACAAGGGCAGCGGCCCGGCGCTGGCCGATCTGCTGGCCGGCCATGTGCAGATGATGTTCGACAACCTGCCCACCGCCCTGCCGCACGTGAAGAGCGGCAAGCTGCGCGCCTTCGCCGTCACCAGCAGCACCCGCCATCCCGCGCTGCCGGATGTGCCGACCCTGGCCGAGGCCGGCGTGCCCGGCTTTGAAGCCACCGCCTGGTTCGGCTTTGTCGCCCCGGCCGCCACGCCCAGGCCGATCGTGGAAAGACTCAATGCCGAGATGGTCAAGGCCCTGCGCGATCCGATGGTGAAGGAAAAAATGGATGCCCAGGGCGTGCACATCATGGCCAACTCCTCCGCGGATTTCGCGCGCCTGATCGCCAGCGAATCGGCCAAGTGGAAGCAGGTGGTCGACCGCTCCGGCGCCCGCGCCGATTGAAAGGAGCCAGCCAACATGAGACTGGAATTCCCTTCCCTGATCTATGAGCGCGAAGGACGGCTGGCAACCATCACCTTCAACCGGCCGGAACGCCTGAACGCTTTCGACTACGCCAGCAAGTGGGACCTGAAAGCGGCGCTCACCCACGCCGCCGAAGACGAGGCGGTGCGGGTGCTGGCATTTCGCGGCGCCGGCCGCGCCTTCTCGGCCGGCATCGACCTGAAAGACCTCTCCAGCGGCAAGATCGACGAGCGCAACTTCAGCCTGTGGGAAGACTGCCTGCGCCTGATCGAAACCATGGACAAGCTGGCGGTTGCGCTGATCCACGGCTATGCGCTCGGCTCGGGCGTGCAGCTGGCGCTGGCTTGCGATCTGCGCATTGCCACGCCCGGCACCAAGTTGGGCATCCCGGCCGGACGCGAGGGCTTGCTGCCCGGTTTGTCGATCTGGCGTCTGGCGCAATTCATCGGCGCCGGCCGCGCGCGTGAGCTTGCGGTGCTGGGCCATTCGGTGGAAGGGGAAGAAGCGCTGCGCATCGGCCTGATCAGCGCCCTGGTGCCGGAAGCGACCCGCGAGGAAGGCTTCAGGGAATGGACCGACAAGCTGCTGACGCTGGCTTCGGATGGCGTGCGCGCCACCCGCCGCGCCATGAATGAAGTGATGGGCATGCGCTTTGAAGAGGCCCAGGCCACCTACATGGATTACCAGCGCCGCGGCCTGGCCTCGGCCGATTTTGCCGAAGCCATGGCGGCCTATCGCGAAAAGCGCACGCCGGTCTGGCGTTGAGCTTGCTTGTCGTATTGCGCCGTATCGCGCCGACCGCAACAGGCAGGCGAGCGCCCCAGAACAGGAGTGGCAATGGAACAGATGGCGGTGAACTACCTGCCCGACAGCGTGCAGGTTTGCAATGCGCATTTCATTGGCGGCCAGCGCAATGAGCAAGGCTGTGGCGAATTGCCGGTGCTGCGCCCTTCCGACGGCTTCCGACATGCCCTGCTGCCGGAAGCCGGCGCGGCGGTGGTGGAGGCGGCGGTCGCCTCGGCCTTGAAGGCGCAAGCGCAATGGCGAAAACTGGCGCCGCGTGAACGCGGCCGGCTGATGCGGCGCTGGGGCGATCTGGTGGCGCAGCATGCGGTGCAGATCGCGCAACTGGAATCGCTGGTCTCTTCCCGCCCTTTCCATGAAGCGCTGGCGGTGGACGTGCCGGGCGCGGCCGACTGGCTGCGCTTCTACGGCGAATACGCCGACAAGCTGGAAGGCACGGTCACCGCGTCCAGCGAAGACAAGCTGTCGCTGATCCTGCGCGAGCCATATGGCGTGGTCGGCATCATCACGCCCTGGAATTTCCCGCTGTTCCTGGCGAGCTGGAAACTGGCGCCGGCCATCGCAGCCGGCAACGCGGTGGTGCTCAAGCCTTCGGAATTGACGCCCTTCTCCATCGTGCGGGTGGCGGAACTGGCGGTGGAAGCGGGCCTGCCGCCGGGCTTGCTGAACATCGTGCACGGCACCGGCCCCATCACCGGGCAGGCGTTGGTCACGCATCGCGATGTGTCGTATGTGAGCTTCACCGGCTCCACGGCGGTGGGTGCGCGCATCATGGCGGACGCCGCGCTGTCGGGCATCAAGCCGGTGTCGCTGGAACTGGGTGGCAAGAGCCCGGCGCTGGTGTTTGACGATTGCGGCGACCTGGAAGCGGTGGCCGATCATGTCACCTGGGGCATCACCCGCAATGCGGGGCAACTCTGTTACGCCGGTTCGCGGCTGGTGGTGGCGGAAAACATCGCCGACGCGCTGCTGGAAAAAATCGCCAGTCGCATGGCGGCCCTGCGCTTCGGACCCACCTGGCATGGCGCAACCAGCATGCCGCCCATCATCAGCCAGCGCCAGTGCGAACGCATCGGCGCGCTGGTGAATGAAACGCTGGCGGCCGGCGCGCGCCTGGCTGCCGGCGGGCATTCGCGCATCATCGACGGCGGGCATTTCTTCGAGCCGACGCTGCTCGACCGCATCGAAACCGGCATGCCGGGACACCGGCAGGAAATCTTCGGCCCGGTGCTGGCGGTGCAGCGCTTCAAGGATGCGGAACAGGGCTTGGCGCTGGCCAATCATCCGGACTATGGCTTGTCGGCCGCGGTTTTCACGCGTGACATCGACTGCGCCCTGCGCGCCAGCCGGCAATTGAAGGCTGGCACGGTTTGGGTCAATCGCTGGGGTCGCACGCCGGAAATGATGAGCAGTCCATTCGGCGGCTACGGGCAATCCGGTTTCGGCAAGGAATCGGGCAAGCCCGGCATCGAGAATTTCCTGCGCAGCAAATCGGTATGGGTGGATTTTTCCGGACGGGCGGAATTGTCGCAGGGAGGCAGGTCATGAAAATCCTTAAACCGGAGGATGGCTGGATCGAGGCCGCGCTGGCGCCCGCCAGCATCGCCGTGGTCGGTGCATCCGACAATCCCGAAAAAATCGGCGGCCGTCCGATCAAGTACATGCTGCGCGACGGCTATAGCGGAAAAATCTTTCCGGTCAATCCGGGACGCGAATCCATACAGGGCTTGCCCGCCTTTGCCAGCCTGGCCGCGCTGCCCGCCGTGCCCGATCTGGTGCTGGTGTGCGTGCCCGGCCAGGCCGCGGTGGAAGCGGTCCGGCAAAGCGCCGCCATGGGCGTGAAGCTGGCGGTGGTGATCGCCTCCGGTTTCGGCGAAGTGGACGAGGAAGGCAAACGCGCCCAGGAACAGATGCTGAGCGCGGCGCGCGCGGCCGGCATGCGCCTGGTGGGTCCCAATACGCAAGGCATCGTCAATTTCGGCAATGCCACCGTGGCCAGCTTTGCCACCTTGCTGGGCGAGGTGACGCCGGCCAGCGGACCGGTGGCGGTGGTCAGCCAGAGCGGCGCCATGAGCGTGGTGCCCTGGGCTTTCCTGCGCGCGGCCGGCATCGGCGTCAAGCATTCGCATGCCACCGGCAATGAAGCCGATCTGTCGGTCGCCGATTTCACCCTGGCCTGTGTGCGCGATCCGGAAGTCAAACTGGTATTGCTGTACCTGGAAACGGTGAAGGACCCGGCCACACTGGCGCAAGCCGCGCGCGAGGCGCTGCAGCGCGGCGTGCAGATCGTGGCGCTCAAGGCCGGTGTTTCCAGCCAGGGCCAGGCGGCGGCCAGCTCGCACACCGGCGCCATCGCCAGCGTTGACCATGTGATCGACGCCTTTTTCCGCCAGCACGGCATCCTGCGCGTGCCGGACATGCGCAGCCTGGTGCTGGCGGCGCAGCTTTACCTGCAGGACTGGTCGCCAGCCGGCACGCGGGTGGCGGCCATCAGCAATTCCGGCGCCTGCTGCGTGATGGCGGCCGATGCCGCCGCCCGCCACGGCTTGCAGATGGAAAGCCTGCCGGAGCCGGTGCAGGCGGAATTGCGCGGCGTTTTGCCGGCTTTTGCCAGCACCATGAACCCGATCGACCTGACCGCCGCGCTGCTGTCCGACAGCGCCCTGTTTTCACGCGTGCTGCCGATCGTGGCCAAGCATCGTGCGGCCGATCTGTTCTTCATCAGCTTGCCGATGTCGGGCAAGGGCTATGACGTGCCGCGCTTTGCGCGCGACGCGCGCCAGTTCGCCCAGATCACGGGTGCACCGGTGGTGGTGGCCAGTCCCTTGGCCGCGACCCGCGCCGAATTCGAGCAACAAGGCGTGCTGTGCTTCGAGCATGATGAAGACGCCATGGCGGCGCTGGCGCAATTTGCCCGTCACCAGGAAATGCGACGCGCGGCGCGGGCGCTGCCGGCGGACACTTTGGCGCTGCCGCCCGTGCGCCTGCCGCCGTCCGGCGAGCGCTTTCTGTCCGAAGCCGACAGTCTCGATTTGCTGTCCCGCTTCGATGTGCCCTGCGCCCCCTGGCGCCTGTGCACAACGCGTGAACAGGCGCAGGCCGCGGCGCGCGAGCTGGGCGGCAAGCTGGCGGTGAAAGCCTGCTCGGCCAGCATTCCCCACAAGAGCGAGTACGGGCTGGTCCTGTTGGGCAGGCAAGGCGAACGGGAGGTGGGCGAAGCCTTCGCCGAAATCATGCGCCGCGCCGACCGCGCGCAATTGCAAGTGGATGCCGTGATCGTGGCAAGCATGGTGCACAGCCGGCGCGAGTTGATCGTCGGCGCCCGCCTCGATCCCCAGTTCGGCGCCGTGGTGATGATAGGAGATGGCGGCAAATACGTGGAAGCCATGCCCGACGTGGTCACGCTGGTCATGCCTTTCGATGTCGAATATGCTGTCCAGCGCATGCAGGCTTTGCGCATCGCCGCCCTGTTCCCCGGGGTGCGCGGCGAAGCGCCGATGCCCGTTGCCGCCATCGCCCGTTGCGCGCTGGCCCTGGGGCAACTGCTGCAAGCGGCGCAGGGGACGATCGCATCGGTGGACATCAATCCGCTGATGCTCACCGATGAGGGCGTGCTGGCGGTCGATGCCCTGGTGGAAATGGGGAGCGCAGATGAGCGCGCGTGAGAGCTTGAATGCGGCCAGCGCGCGGCGGGCCAGGATCGTCGCCACGCTGGCGCGCGGCAAAGGGGAAGAATTGACCGAAGAGGACGATGCCGGCGACGACGATCGCAGCTTTATTCAAGGCCTGGCCAAGGGCCTGACTGTCATCCAGACTTTCAATGGCAGCCCCTTGCCGCTGAGCCTGGCGCGCATTGCCGAGCGCACCGGATTATCGCGCGCCGCGGTGCGGCGGGTGCTGATCACGCTGGAGCGGCTGGGCTTCGTCGCTCATCACGACGAGCGTCACTTCGTCTTGACGCCACGCGTGCTGTCGCTGGGCTATGCCTATCTGACTTCCATGCCGCTGTGGGCTTTTGCCGAGCCGATCCTGGAAAGCCTGGTGCAGGAAGTGCGCGAGACCTGCACCCTGGCCATGCTGGACGATACCGAGGCGGTGTACGTATTGCGCATCCCCCTGCATCGCATCCTCAACCAGGGCGTCACCGTCGGTTCCCGCATGCCGGCTTATTGCACCTCATATGGAAGAGTCCTGCTGTCGGGCCTGACGCCGGCGCAGCTGGATGCCTACTTCGAACGGGCGCGCCTGACTGCCTTTACCGACCATACCGTCACCGATGTCGAGGAATTGCGCGGCCTGATCGGCGAGGTCAGGCGCAAGGGGTATAGCTGGGTACGCGGTCAGATGCAGGAATATGTCTGCGGTCTGTCGGTGCCGGTGTATGACGCCAACGGCCGCGTGCTGGCCGCGTTGAACATGAGCGCGAACCGGCCCGACGTCTCGGAAAAGAATTTCGTGCGCGAGACCCTGCCACTGTTGAAGCGTGCCGCCGAGCGCATGAATGCCTCGCTATTGGCGGGCGCCAACCAGCGCATCACGCGCCACATCCAGCGTTAGTCATGACCGATAAATTGCTGGCGCCCGCCACACTGGCCGGCCTTGAACTGCGCAACCGCCTGGTGCTGGCCGCCATGTCGCGCATGCAGGCGCAAGCCGACGGCACGCCCTCGGCCGACATGCCGGCCTACTACGCACGCTATGCCCGCGAAGGGGTAGGCCTCTTGATCACGGAGGCGATTTATACCGACGACAGCAGCGCCAAGGCGTATTTCAATCAGCCGGGCTTGATCAACGAGCGCCATGTCGAGGGCTGGCGCAAGGTGGTGCAGGCGGTGCACGCGGCGGATGGAAAGATCTTCGCGCAATTGCAGCACGGCGGGCGCCTGTGCGAGCCGGACTTGAATCCCCTGCACCTGTCCGCCAGCGACGGCGTGGCGGCCGGGCTGACCTGGCAGACCGGCGTTCCCAACCGGCCGGCGCAAGCGGCGACGCTGGCGCAAATCGAAGCCATCGTCGCCGGCTTTGCCGATTGCGCGGCGCGTGCAATGAGGGCCGGCTTTGACGGCGTTGAAATCCATGGCGCGCGCGGTTATCTGGTGGACGACTTTCTCTCCGCCAGCAGCAATCGACGCGAGGATGACTACGGCGGGTCGCCCACGCGGCGTTGCCGCCTGGCGCTGGAGATTTTGCAGGCGGTGCGCAAGGCGGCGCCGGGTCTGCCGATCAGCTTCAATTTTTCCTTGTACAAGATGGACGACAGCCGGTATTCACCGCCGGGCGGCGCTGCCGAAGTCGCTGAAATTGCGCAATGCCTGGTGACTGGCGGAGCGGACATCCTGCACCTCACCACCCGCAAGATCCTGCGCGATGAGATGTGGGGCCTTTCCTTCGCCGCCACGGTCAGGCAAGCCCTGCCTTCTGTCAGCCTGATCGCGAATGGAGGGATCGCAGACTTGCGTCAGGCCGAGGATGCCTTGAACCGGCTGGAGGTGCAGGCAATTTCGCTGGCCAGGCCGCTGTTGGCCAATCCGGATCTGCTGGCTCGTGTGGAAGCTGGGCTGAGCTTGAAAAGCTATGCTCCGGGGGATGAGCGGCGGCCGCTTCTGGAATGGGGACATTGAGAGACCGCGCTGACGCGCCCGATCGCTTCAGCTTTCGGCCCCCCCATACACGCGTTCAATTCGTCGATCCGGAACCAGCCAAAGCAGCGCCACGCTCACATACATTCCAAGCGCGACCCAGTGAAGCCAATAGGACGTGACAACGCCGGCGGCATACAAAACGATGGAAACCTTCCCCTTCCAGTCGCTCCCGATTGCCCGCTGAAGTATCGAATTGCGGCCCTGGATTTGAATGATCAAAGATTGCAGGATTCGGTAGGCTGACGATGCCATCAGGAGCACTATTCCATATGCCGCGGTCGGCACGCTGGAAAAGTGATTTTCACCCATCCATCCGGTGGCAAAAGGCAGCAAGGACAACCAGAAAAGCAGATGCAGATTGGCCCACAATACCGCCCCCGACACCTTGTGCGCGGTATGAAGCATGTGGTGATGATTATTCCAATATATTCCCAGGTAAAGGAAGCTCAGCACGTAACTGAGAAACTCCGGAATCAGAGGCAACAGCACGGCAACGGTGTCTCCATGGGGCACCTTGATCTCCAGGACCATGATGGTAATGAAGATTGAAAACATGCCGTCGCTAAACGCTTCCAGCCGGTTTTTCTCCATGGCAAGCTCCGCGCGGGCGATTATCCTTCCTGATCAACTGACTTCAATCGATGGCGTCTAATTCACTGCGCTTGAGCTTCGACAAGTGAGGCCCAAGGGCGTGGCAAGCTGAAGACCTACTATGCAAACTCCAATCCAATCCCCGGGATTCGATCTCAAGGCGCTCACCCATGCGCTGCGTGACCTGCACAAGAACCTGGTGCAGGTCGCGAAGGCGGAATATGAGAACAGCTCTCTCCACCTTGTCGATGCAGCCCAGTTGCTGCAGTTGCTGACCAGGGACCCGCACTTCGACTGGCTTCACGAGCTGAGCGAGTTCATGGTAACGATCGATGAGTTCATCGATGCTGGGGAAATCTCTGCGCAAGAAAAGCAGGGCATCCTGATGCAGGCACGCTCCCTTTTCATGCCGCAGGAAGGCCAGGCGTCCGATTTCTATCGTCGTTACATTGGATACCTGCAGGAACACCCGACCCTGACGATGTCCCATGCCAATGTCCGCAAGATCCTGACGGCCTCTTCAGCTTAAGGCTGTGCCGGGCGTTTCCGGGCCTGCGACTTGGCTTTCGTCACACTATCTGTGCCGCATGGGCAAGCCATTCTCCGCACCAAACGCGGAGAATGAGCCCACCAATCGCCGCATCGCAAGGCAACTCAGGGAAACGTAGGCTGCATTGGCGGTGCCCTAAAACGAAAAAGCCTCGGAGCAGAATCTGCTTCCAAGGCTTTCGGCAAAGGGGCTTGTTGGTGGACCGAAGGAGGATCGAACTCCCGACCTCCGCATTGCGAACGCGGCGCTCTCCCAGCTGAGCTATCGGCCCGAGGCGCTTATTCTTCAGGATTTGCGCAGTTCAAGCAAGTGCGTAGCCGAAAAAACTTGCGGCAATGCATGCTCAGATGCCCAACCCCTGTCCAGCGCCGAGCAAGGTCGCCACGCCCAGCACCGCAAAAATCGCCGCCGCCACGCCATGCACCACGCGCACCGGAATCCGGTTGGCAATCCGATTGGCCAACAGCACGGCCGGCACATTGGCGATCATCATGCCCAGGGTCGTTCCCAGCACCACTGGCGCCAGCGATGCGTAACGCGCGGCCAGGGCGACGGTGGCGACCTGGGTCTTGTCGCCCATCTCGGCCAGGAAGAAGGCGATCAGGGTCGTCATGAACACGCCGGCGTGGGCCAGCTTGGTGTCGCCTTCATCGAGCTTGTCGGGGATCAGGGTCCACACGGCCATCAGGATGAAGGAAACGCCCAGGCCCCAGCGCAACCAGTGCGGATCGATGAGCGCGCTCACAAAATGTCCGACCGCGCCGGCCATGGCGTGATTGAAAATGGTGGCGACCAGAATGCCGGCGACAATCGGCCAGGGTTTGCGGAATTTGGCGGCCAGAATGAAGGCCAGGAGTTGGGTCTTGTCGCCGATTTCAGCCAGGGCGACGATGCCGGTAGAGAGCAGGAAGGCTTCCAAATCAATTCCATCGCCGGGGCTTGAACAATTGACCATGCGGCCGCCCCGGTCCAAAGGAGCCTGCATGGTCAAAGGTCTTGCCAGGTCGGTGGACTGCCCGTGCCATGAATGCATGCGCATTCAAGTCTGTTGACGCGAGCCCCTTCGCAATTGCGCAGGGCGGCTACTCCCCAATGACCGGCACATTCTACACAGAAGCAACAGCGACGTCAGCCGCGAATTCAGACAAGCCCAGCTGGGCTACACTAGCGCGATTCGAAATTGCCAACCTCCCCCCATGGCCCCTGCCGACCTGCTTGCCGCGCCGCCTCATCTTTTCATCACCACTGTCATTGCCCTGGTCCTTGGACTGGTGGTCGGCAGTTTCCTGAATGTTGTCATCTACCGCCTGCCGCGCATGATGCAGCGCGAGTCGGACAACTACGTGGCGCAGGAAAGCGGGCAGCCGCTGCCGCATACCGACCGCTACAACCTGGCGGTGCCGGGTTCGGCCTGCCCCGCCTGCGGACACCAGATCACGGCCCTGGAAAACATCCCGGTGCTGAGCTGGCTGGTCCTGGGCGGCAAATGCAGCAATTGCAAGACGCCGATTTCTGCCCGCTACCCGCTGGTGGAACTGCTGACCGGTCTGCTCTCGGCCTGGATGGTCTGGACTTTCGGCAGCGGCCTGGCCGGCGCCGCCGCCCTGCTGTTTTGCTGGCTGCTGATCGCCATGACCTTCATCGATCTTGATACCCAGCTGCTGCCGGACGACCTCACCTACCTGCTGTTGTGGGCCGGCCTCCTGGTCAACCTGAACGCCACTTTCGTGCCCCTGCATGACGCGGTGATCGGCGCCGCAGCCGGCTATCTGGTGCTGTGGCTGGTGTACTGGGCGTTCAAGCTGGCCACCGGCCGCGAAGGCATGGGCTATGGCGATTTCAAATTGCTGGCGGCGCTGGGCACCTGGCTGGGCTGGACCATGCTGCCGCTGATCATCCTGCTTTCTTCCATCGTCGGCGCGGTGGTGGGCATCGGCCTGATCGTCTTCAAGAGCCATGGCCGTGAAAATCCGATTCCCTTCGGCCCTTATCTGGCAGCCGCGGGCTTGATTGCCCTGATGTTCGGCAAACCCATCGTCCAGGCCTGGATGCCGGGCGCGCTCTGACATGAAGCCAGCCAAGGTAGACAAGGGAGCCGCTTTCTCGGTCGGCCTGACCGGCGGCATCGGCAGCGGCAAGAGCCTGGTGGCCGATCTGCTGGCCGAACGCGGCGCCAGCCTGATCGATACCGACCGCATAGCCCACGCCCTGACCGCGCCCGGCGGCGCCGCCATGGAGGCCATACGCACGACCTTCGGCGAACAATTCGTGGACGCCAGCGGCGCCATGGACCGCGCCCGCATGCGCCAGAAAGTGTTTTCCGATCCCGCCGCCAAGCAGCAGCTGGAAGCCATCCTGCATCCGCTGATCCGGCTGGAAACCGAGCGCGCGGCGCAGTTGGCTGGCGGCGCCTATCCGGTCTTTGTGGTGCCCTTGCTGGTGGAGTCCGGCAAATGGGCCGAGCGCGTCTCACGCGTGCTGGTGGTGGACTGTCCGGAAGAATTGCAGGTGCAGCGCGTCATGCAGCGCAATGGCCTGACGCGCGAGCAGGTGCTGGCGATCATGGCCAACCAGGCCACCCGCAGCCAGCGCCTGGCTGTGGCCGATGATGTGATCGTCAATGACCGCGAGGTGGCGCAACTGCTGCCCGAGATCGATCGCCTGCACGCGCTTTACTGCCAATTGGCGCAGTCGGCGCAGGCCGCGAATGACTGATCCGTTACAGGATTTGTAATTTCGCACGTGATGGGTCAGAATCACGTAAATTGTCGGCTCCGTGATCCCCTTTCCCAACGGATGCAAGATTGATCGTCTACGAATACCCTTTCAACGAGCGCATCCGGACTTTGCTGCGGTTGGAAGACCTCTACGAAAAATTTCTGTTTTTCGCGCAGCAAGAACATCCGCTGCATCACCACGTTGCGCTCTCGACCATCTTCGAGATGCTGGAAGTGGCCGGCCGCGCCGATCTCAAATCCGACTTGCTGCAAGAGCTGGAACGGCAAAAGCAGGCCCTGCTCTCCTTTCGCAGCAATCCCAATGTGCGTCCCGACATGCTCGACGCGGTGCTGGCCGAAGTCGACAAGTCCAGCGCCGAGCTGATCGCGGCGCAAGGCCGCACCGGCCAGCACATCCGTGAAAACGAATGGCTGATGAGCATACGCGGCCGCACCATCATTCCCGGCGGCGCCTGCGAATTCGATCTGCCTTCCTATTACGCCTGGCAGCAGCGTCCGGCCGGCGCGCGCATGGAAGACATCGCCGGCTGGTTCGCGCCGCTGGAGCCGCTGTTCAATGCCATCTGCCTGGTCTTGCGCCTGCTGCGCGAATCCGGCCGTCCGGCCAAGATCATCGCCAGCGCCGGCAGCTATCAGCAAATGTTGCAGGGCAAGGTGTACCAGATGCTGCGGCTGGCAGTGGATGAATCGGAAAATGCGATTCCCGAGATTTCCGCCAACAAGTACATGCTCTGGGTGCGCTTCACCACCCAGGATGGCGACATGAAACCGCGGGCGCTGGAAACCGATATCCCGTTTGAACTGACGCTGTGCAACTTCTAGGCATCTGACGCTGTCTCTGCGCGGCCGCTTGAAAAAGCGCCGCCGCGACCCGAACTGTCTTGTTGTCCCCCCATTGCCTGTCACCCGATTGCGCTGCTCCCATGGTCACTCTCGTCAATTGCCCGACCTGTTCCGCCAAGGTGGAATGGAAGGAAGAAAACCAGTACCGCCCGTTTTGCTCCCTGCGCTGCAAGCAGATCGATCTTGGCGCCTGGGCCGAAGAGAAGTACGTCATTCCCGGCGCCAAGCCGGGTGAAGAAGACAACGAGAACGAAGGCGGCAATACGCCCGAAGATGGCCCGGCGCCGCGCCGGCCGGTGGACGAAGACTAAGACTTTTGTCTTGCCAGACTAGTCTTCCACCCGATACAACCACTCCAGCAAGGGAATGGTGGCCGGCAGGACCGGCTCGACCGCCACTTCACCCTGCCAGGCGAAGGCCTGGCCCTCCAGGCTTTGCGGCTCGCCGGCCCAGCGGCGAATGATGTAGAAATGCAGGTGCACATGGGCATGCGGATAGACATGCTCGACGCAGCACCAGGGTTCGGCCTGCAGGACCGTCACCCCCAGCTCTTCGGCAAACTCGCGCTTCAAGGCCGCCAGTACCGACTCGCCCGGCTCCACTTTCCCGCCGGGGAATTCCCAATAGCCCGCATAGGGCTTGCCTGGCGGGCGCTGGGCCAGCAGCAGGCTGCCGCCCGCCTTGCGCATCACGCCGACGGCGACGTCGATTGCGGCCACCGGCTCAGGCTTCTTTGGCCTTGCCGGCGTGGTCCTTGGCGAATTGCCAGGCCACGCGGCCGGAACGCGAGCCGCGCTGCAGCGCCCATTGCAGGGCATCGTGGCGCGACGCTTCGATCTCGTCTTCGGCGCAGCCGAAATGGCGCAGCCAGTGGGCGACGATATCGAGATAGTCGTCCTGGCGGAAGGGATAGAACGAGACCCACAGGCCGAAGCGCTCCGACAGCGAAATCTTTTCTTCCACCGTCTCGCCCGGGTGCAGGTCGCCTTCCTCGCTGTGTGTGTAGCCGGCGTTGTCCGACATGCGCTCGGGCATCAGGTGACGGCGATTGGAGGTGGCGTAGATCAGCACATTGTCGGACTGCGCCGAGACGCTGCCGTCGAGCGCCACCTTCAGAGCCTTGTAGCCGCCCTCGCCTTCTTCAAACGAGAGGTCGTCGCAAAAGATCACGAAGCGCTCGGGGCGACCGGCCACCAGGTCGACGATGTCGGGCAAGTCGATCAAGTCTTCCTTGTCGACTTCAATCAGGCGCAGGCCCTGGTCGGCGAATTTGTTCAGGCAAGCCTTGATCAGGGAAGACTTGCCGGTGCCGCGGGCGCCGGTCAACAGCACATTGTTGGCCGGCTTGCCGCTGACGAACTGGCGCGTGTTCTGCTCAATCTGCTCTTTCTGGCGATCGATATTGTGCAGGTCCGAAAGACTGATGACCGACAGATGCGTCACCGGCTGCAGATAGCCATGTTCACGGCCGCGCTGGTGGCGCCAGCGGAAAGCCTTGGCTGCCTCCCAGTCCACCTGCTGGGCGTGCGCCGGCAGCAGGGCTTCCACCCGCGCCAGCAAGGATTCGGCGCGCGCCAGGAATTTTTCGAGTTCGCTCATGTGTGACAGGCCGCCGTATCAGGAACGGTAGTCGGCATTGATGGAAACATAGTCATGCGACAGATCGCAGGTCCAGATGGTGGCGCTGGCCTGGCCGCGCCCCAACACCACGCGCACCGTGATTTCGCTTTGCTTCATCA
>JAEVZY010000069.1 GCA_023392035.1 Pseudomonadota bacterium
TGCAGGCAAGCCTTGATATCGTCCGGCACATAGGCGCGCGAACCGATGATTTCCATTTCGCGGAACCACAGGAAGCGCACGTCGATTTCGCATTCATGGCCGGCGGTCGAGCCGCAGGTGAGGATGCGGCCATTCACCGCCATGCTGCGCTGGGTCGGAATCCAGGTGTCGCCGCCGGTGAAGTTGATCGCCACGTCCACGCCCTTCTTGCCGGTGGCGGCCCACACTGCCTTGGAGAAGTCTGGGTGTTCCGAATAGTTGATGACGTGGTCCGCGCCCAGCTCTTTCAGGCGGCGCGCCTTGTCTTCGCTGCTGGTGCAGGCATAGACTTCGCAGCCGGCCATCTTGGCGAATTGCAGGCAGGAGACGCCGACGCCGCCGGAAGCGCCCAGGATCAGCACCTTCTCGCCCGCCTGGATATGGCCGCGGGTGAACAGCATGCGGTGCGAGGTGCCATAGGCAATCGGCAGCGCCGCCGCTTCTTCGAAGGACACGCCTTCGGGCATTTCGATCAGTTGGCGCTGGTCGACCGCGATGAACTCACACAAGCCGCCATTGCCATGCTCGCCCAGCACGCCGCCGCCCGGAAAGCGCGGAAACAGCGCGACCTTCTTGCCGACCCAGTCCTTCGAGACGCCGTCGCCCACTTCGCGCACGATGCCGGCGACGTCGCCGCCGGGGATGCGCGGCATCTTGGTCGGCAGGTCCGGCATGCCATGCAGGACGAACACGTCCATGTAGTTCAGGCCGCAAGCCTTGACTTCCACCAGCGCCTGGCCCGGCTCCGGTGTCGGCACCGGCCATTGATCCAGCTTCATCTGCTCGACGCCACCGTGCTGCTGGATGGCCACCACTCTCATCGTTCCGGTCATTGCCTGTCTGTCCTTCATGGTTGGTACATGGGTCCAGGGCAATCTTAAGAGCGGCTTTTATCGAAAACAAATAGTAAGAATTGCTGGATTATTCGGCCTCCCCGATCAATCTATCTCTCAGCGCAGCAGCTCAGGATTTCAAGGCAGTGGCCATGACCAGCTCGCGCAAACTGGCCAGCGCCTGCGCCTTGCCCTGGCGCTGGCTGAGGCGATAGACGTCGATCCAGCCCTGGAAGCCGAGCAATTGCGCGGCCCTGAAGAAGGCGTCGATCACGCTGTCGGGAAGCTGGCTCGCCGTCAGGCGCATCACCACCAGCGGCGTGCCGGAGGCGCGCGCCGAAGGCAGCAGGTCGAACAAGCGGCTGTCGTCGAATTGCAGCGTGCCCAGCACCAGCCGGAAGCGATCGCTTTGCAGTTTGCTGCAGGCGTCGGCCAGCGTATGCGTAATAACCAATGGAATAGCCAGCTCTTCGAGCGCTTCGCGGGCCTCATCGACCAGATTTGGACGCACCGCCACCAGAATTTCAGTCCTTGCCATGTCTCCCCTTTCAAAGAAGGGGCGAATGCTAGACAAAAGACAATTGAATGTCGGTCAGGTAGCTGACATAGAACTTGCGCGGCTCAACCGATATCCACGCCCAGCAGGCTGCGATAGCGTTCCCGCACCAGGTGATAACACTCGCAGCTGGCCTGTTCCAGGCCGGGTCGGTCCAGCACCTGCATCTGTCCGCGTGAATAGCGGATCAGGCCGCGCTGTTGCAGGGCCTGGGCAGCCAGGCTGACGCTGGGCCGCTGCACGCCGAGCATGGTGGCCAGGTAATACTGGGTCAGTTGGAATTCCGGCTGGCCGACCCGGTCCGCGCTCATCAATACCCAGCGCGCCAGACGCTGCTCCAGATTGTGCAGGCGGTTGCAGGCCACCGACTGCGAAACCAGGGACAGATAGGCTTGCTGATAGCGCTGGCAGATGCGCTGCAGACCCGGCATGGTGCGCAGCGCTTCACGAAAGGCCGGGGCGCTCATGCGCAGCGACTCGCCGGGAATCTGGCAATCGATGGTCTGCAGGGCGAGTTCGCCTCCCATCAACAGTTCGACCGGCGACATGCCTTCGCGGCCGACGGTGCCGGTTTCCACCTGGCTGCCATCGGCCATCAGCTTGATGATGGAGTGCTCGCCGCTGCATGGAAACCAGGCCCAGTCCAGGCGCTGATCCTGATCGCAAATGCGCATGCCGAAAGGGGTTTCGACCCGCTCCATCTGCGCCAACAGGCTGGCCTTCTCCCCGGCGGGAAGCAGCCCGAGCAGGTGGTTGGGACATTCGGCGATCAAATTGGCGGACATGCACCCAAGCTAGCATGGGCGAGGCGACAAACATCAATCGGGATCAAGCTCTGGTGCGCCTGTTACCATGGGTGAACT
Organism: Pseudomonadota bacterium; assembly: GCA_023392035.1. Lineage (GTDB taxonomy): Bacteria > Pseudomonadota > Gammaproteobacteria > Burkholderiales > Burkholderiaceae_D > Lacisediminimonas. The sequence continues at coordinate 2,292 of JAEVZY010000069.1, forward strand.
GTTCATAGCGCAAGGATTCTCCATGGCCCTTCCCCGCGTATTGGCATTCGATGTATTCGGCACCGTGGTCGACTGGCACGGCAGCATCATGCGTGAAGTGCAGGCGCTGGGCCTGGCGGTAGACGCCGATGCCTTTGCCCTGGCCTGGCGCGAAGGCTATCGGCCGGCGATGCAGAAGGTGATGTCGGGCGAGCTGCCCTGGACCCGGATCGATGCCTTGCACCGCATGATCCTGGACCAGATCCTGCCGCGCTTCGGGGTCGATCTGGATGAAGCCGGCCGGCGCCATCTCAACCTGGCCTGGCATCGGCTCAGCCCCTGGCCGGACGTGGTGCAGGGTCTGACCCGCCTGAAAAGCCGCTTCCTGATCTGCACCCTGTCCAACGGCAATCTCGGCTTGCTGACCGAGATGGCGAAGAATGCCGGCCTGCCCTGGGATTGCGTGCTGTCGGCCGAAATCTTTCGCGCCTACAAGCCCGACCCGGCGGCCTATCTGGGCGTGGCGGAGGTCTTCGATTTACCGCCGCAGGAGGTGATGCTGGTGGCGGCGCACCAGGACGACCTGGCGGGCGCACGCGCCTGCGGCTTGCGCACCGCCTATATCGAGCGTCCGTTCGAGTTTGGCGAGCAGCGGCCCAAGGATGTCTCGCCCGATCCCGCCAATGATTTCCACGCACGCGACTTCCTCGACCTGGCGGCGCAACTGGGCTGCTGAGGCCCGCCTTCTTCTGGCTCCTAGCGCACCGGCTTGATGAACTTCAGCACGAAGCCGTCCTTGGGCATGGGCGGCTCGGGCTGGTTGCGGTCGCGCGGATCGTTGCGGTTGCGCAGGAAGTCAGCCGTATCGATCAAACGAAAGCCCGCCGCTTCCACTTCCGCAATGACGAAGTCGGGATCGACCCGGTGCAGGGTGCCGGATTCGCTGATGCCGGTGCCGCGCCGGCCGGCATGATCGACGATCACGTAATAGCCGCCGCGCTTGAGCGCATTGAATACTGCCTGGTTCATGCGCGCGCGGTCCACCCCCAGGTGGCCGGTGTCATGGTAGTTGTAGACGAAAGTGACGATATCGAAGCCGCGCCGGGCCAGTTCCGGCGGCGCCGGATCTTCCAAGGGCCGCACCACGGCCGTGATGTTGGCCGCTTCGGGTTTCTTCGCGCGCGCGGCCAGTGCGACCGGCGAAGGCACGCGACGCGGCGCCGCGGCCACCGCGGCGCCCCCTTCAGGCGCGGCCGGCGGATTGACAGCGGCTTGCGGCGGCCGGCTCTGTCCATAGACGTGGCCGCTCGGTCCCACCGCGCGCGCCATCAGCTCGGTGGTGTAGCCGCCGCCCGCGCTCAAGTCCAGCACCGTCTGTCCCGGTGCTACGCCAATGAAGCTCAGCAATTGCGCCGGCTTGCGGCGTTCGTCGGTGGCGCGGTCCGCGGCGCTGCGGTCGGGGCTGGCCAGCAGGGCCTGGATTTGCTGGGCGCTCAAGGGCTGCGCCGGCGCGCTGTGCTTTGGGCTGGCACAGCCGGCCAGGGCCAGGCACAGTGCGGCAAAGACGGGGATGCGATTCAGCGAACGGGACAAGGACATGGCGGCTTTCCTGTGGCCAAAGACGAGCCACTATAGCAGCCGCCGCAGACCCTCGCGCGCGCAGCGAGCGATGGGAGAAACAGCCCACTGCGCCGCGCAAAAAAAAAGCCCCTCGATGCGAGGGGCTGCTGAACATCGCTCAGGCCGTGCGTACTTCTATACGACGCGGCTGGGCATGCGCCGCCTTCGGAATGCGCAGCTTGAGCACGCCGTTCTTCAGCTCGGCGGCCACTTTCTCGCCATCCAGTTCGCGCGACAGCTGGAAGCTGCGGCGATAGCGCGGCACACGCAATTCGGCGTGGGTGGATTGGGTACCTTCCGGCAGACTCAACTCGACTTCACCTTCGATCACCAACTGGTCGTCATCGATCTGCAGGCTGAGCTTGTCGCGCGGCACGCCGGGCAGATCGGCCAGCAGGGTGATGCCGGCGGAATCTTCGATCACGTCCACCGCCGGCAGCAGGGCCGGCTCGCGTTCATTGCTCCCCATGCGCGAGACCTGGGTCGCGTCTGCGGGTTTGCGTTGCACTTGGGTGCTGGTATTCATGCGATTCTCCTTGAGCTCTTTACTGGACCGTGATGCGGCGCGGCTCCACCGCGGCGCGACGATTGGCGCTGATATGCAGTACGCCATCGCGGTACTGCGCGCTGACCTTGTCGGGATCGACGTCTTCCGGCAGGCTCACCACCCGGCGGAAACGGCCGGCGAAGCGCTCATGCACGTGCACCGTGGCTTTCTGTTCGGGGGTGGAAAGATCGTCGGCGCGCTCGCCGGAGATGGTCAGCACGCCCTTCTCCAGATTCACTTCGACGCTGGCCGGATCGAGACCGGGCACGAAGGCGAACAGCTCAACCGAACTCGGCGTGGTGCCGATATTCAGGGCCGGAAAACCGCCGCGGCCGCCGCGAATGCCGGGGCCTTCAACGGCTTCGAAAAGCTCGCGCTGCAAGCGGTCGAGCTCGGAAAACAAACTGCGGGGAAACACGCTTTGATACAGCATGGCACTCTCCTTTCATCGAGGAATGGGCCCGCGGTGTTGCGGGCGTCTTCAATTCCGTTTCGAGACTGGAAATAGGAGTGCATGCATGATTTTTCAAGCACTTTTTTGGGGCTTGAAATCACCGTGAACGCCACTATTTCGATGCGTTCACGGCGTCTTCATCACAAGCCCAGCGTCGGCCACATGCGCGCCGCGTATTGGCCCTTCATGATGTACACGGCATCGGTCGGATGCAGGCCATCCGGGCAGATGGTGTAGGGGCTGGCGCCGGCCAGGTAGTCCTTCAAATACTGGTACTGGTCAATCACGGGCGCATTGAGCGAACGCGCCACATCGCGCATGGCCTGGGCCCAGGTATCCAGGCCGGTGGAATAGCTGTCGCGTGTCGGGTTCGGGGTTTCGAAGACGAACTTCTTGCCGGCCGCGCGTGCCTTTTGCGCCAGCGAGCTCAGGCAGCCCTTGTAGGTCGCCAGGTCCATCTGCCATTCATCGTTGATGGCGAAATTGACGATCACCACATTGGCGCTGGTGCTGGCCAATTGGGTATCCCAGGCCGGATGCTTGCCATCGGTGCCGTTGAGCAGTTGGCAGGCCGTGGTGCCGGAGACGCCTTCGTTGCGCACCACGTAGTTGGTGGTGGTCGGCAAGGCGGCGGCGAAAGCGGCCGGCGCCGGCACGGCCACCTGGCCGCCCACTCCGCTGCGGTAGCCCCAGATGGTGGAGTCGCCGTAGTAGTCGATCGTCACGGTCTGGGTGCCGCCGGTGGTGCCTCCGGTCGTGCCGCCGCTGGTCGTGCCTCCGGTCGAGCCACCCGTGGTCGTGCCGCTGGTGGTCGTGCCCCCGTTCGTGCCGCCGCCGTTTCCATTGTTGCCTTTGCCCTTGTTGGCCGCGGCATCGGCGGAATCGAGCGTGAGGGCCGCGCTGTTGAGCGTGCTGGCCTGGGTGCTGCCATCTGCGGATGACCCGCCGCCACAGGCGGCCAGAAGAAGGACGGTGGTGAGACTGGAAATGGCGACGCCGGTCCGGCGGCGCACTGCGCGCGGTTTGCTTGACAACATTGTTGTTTTCTCCCTGGATGCTCTCGCCCATGCGGGGACGAGGTCGCGGTGAGAACGGCCGCCAAGCCGATAGTTCCACACGGAAACAGAAAGAAACGATTGGCGACCCGCTTAACCTGGGGAAAATGCGTAGTCAGCATTTTTTCAGGCGTTTTTCAGGTTTTATTCAGCTTTTCGTCAGCATCCGGACTTACCCTGCATCCAACTTCTTCCGGGTCCGGGCAATGGGGCAGGAGCGCGGCGGAAGTCGAACAGGAATCTCTGCAGTGCATCGATCCGTTATTCGCTGCGTCCGCGCAGGCGTGCTTGCACTTGGCTTACTGGGGCTGGCCCCGTGGTCGGTGGCGCAGGAAAGCCTGCCGTTCCAAGGCAAGCTGAGCCTGGCCCAGGCCGTGGAACTGGCCAATGACCGCAACTCGGACATTAATCTTTCGACAATAGCATTGCGTGCCGCCGAGGCCGGCGTGCTCTCGGCCAACGTTGCGCCAAATCCAACATTGTCGATTTCGACCGAGAACATCAATCCGCACCAGGGCATCGGCGCCGGCTCGCTGCGCCAAAAGATGGTTGACACCACTTTGCGCGTCGACCAGGTGATCGAACGCGGCGGCAAGCGCGAGCTGCGCACCGAAAACGCCAATCGCCTGGCGGACGCTTCGCGCGGCGACCTGGCCGAGGCGCGGCGCCAGTTGCGCTCGCTGGTGGCCGCTGCCTATTTCGATCTGCTGGCGGCCCAGGAACGCCTGGTGCTGACCAAGGAAACCGCCGGCCTGTTCGATGCCACCCTTGCCGCCGCCGAGAAACGCAAGGCCGCCGGCGACCTGGCGGGCGCGGAAGTCGAGCGCCTGCGGGTCGATGCCCTGCGCGCCCGCAACGACACGCGCCAGGCTGAAGCCGATCTGCGCCGCGCCCGCCTGGCACTGTTGCTGGTGATGGGCGTGTCCACCAGCAAGCCGGACCAGCTGAGCGCCAGCGATAACTGGCCGCAGCCCGCCGCCATGCCCGACCTGGACGATATCGATGCCCTGCTTCAGCGCCGCCCCGACGTGCAGGCCGCCGCCGCGCGGGTGCAGGCAGCCCAGGCCCAGCTGCGCCTGGCGCAGTCGCAGCGCACGCGCGACGTCTCGGTCGGCGCCCAATACACGCATTCGCCGGCCAGCCCGCAGAACAGCTTCTTCGCCAGCGAAACCTATGGCGTCTCGGTCACCGTGCCGCTGTTCGTCAACAATTACTTTGAAGGCGATATCCGCACCGCCGCCGCCGGCGTCGACAGCGCCCAGACCAGCCTCGTCAAGACCAAGCAGGAAGCCGGCGCCGAACTGCAGCGCGCCTGGTCCGACATGCAGTCGGCGCAAGACCGTCTGGCGCGCTTTCGCGACGAGCTGACGGTCTCGGCGCGGCGCGCGGTGGATGCCGCCGAATACGCCTTTCGCAATGGCGCCATCAGCGTGACCGACGTGCTGGATGCACGCCGCACCTGGCGCGCCATCAGCCTGGATGAACTCAATGCACGCGCCGATTACGCCAAAGCCCTGGCGGCCTGGCGCGCCGCGACCCTCGATCAGAGCAAGCCATGAAAACCCGGACCAAACTCGCCATCGGCGCCGCCATCGTAGTCGGCGCCACTGCCATCGTGATGGGCGTGAACCATCTGAAGAAGCCGCCGGCGGCGGAAGACGCGCCGGTCGCCAAGAATGCCGGTCCGCGTGTGGTGCAATACGCCAAGGACGCGCCGCAGATGTCTTCGCTCAAGGTAGAGCCGGCGGTTTCGCTGGCGCTGCCAATCGCCGATCCGGTCAATGGCCGCCTGGCCTATGACGAAAACGTCACCGCCCGTATTTCCTCGCCCGTCACCGGCCGCGTCACCAAGCTGCACAAGGAAGTGGGCGACCAGGTGAAACAGGGCGACGCCCTGCTCAGCATCAACTCCGCCGACCTGGCCGCGGCCGAGGCCGACCAGCAGAAGGCGCGCGTGGATGAAGCGCGCAAGAAGCTGGCCTACGATCGCGCCCGCCAGCTGTATGAGCGCGAAGTCATCGCCCGCAAGGATTACGAAGCGGCCCAGGCCGACTACGAGCAAGCCGCCGCCGAAACCCGGCGCAGCGTGCAGCGCATGCGCCTGCTCAACGCCAGCGGCCAGGAAAACGGCGTGTTCGCGCTGAAGTCGCCGATCGCCGGCATCGTCGCCGACAAGCAGGTCAACCCCGGCATGGAAGTGCGGCCGGACCTGCAAAACCCCTTGTTCGTGGTGTCCGATATCAGCCGCCTGTGGCTGCTGGCCGATGTGCCGGAACGCTATCTGGCCGATGTGAAGCCGGGCCAGCAAGTCAGCATCCTGTCCGACGCCTATCCGCAAATGTCCTTCCCGGCAGTCGTGGAAAAAGTCGGCGTCGCACTCGACCCCACCACGCGCCGGGTGCAGGTGCGCTGCCTGGTGCGCAATACCGACCAGAAGCTGCGTCCGGAAATGTTCGCCCGCGTGTATTTCCTGGCCGATGGCAACAAACGCGCGGTGCGGGTGCCCAACAGCGCCCTGATTTCGGAAGGCCTGTACAACTTTGCCTTCATCGAAACCCAGCCGGGCCGCTTCGAGCGGCGCCAGGTGAATGTGGTGCTGCGCGGACCGGACAGCAGTTTTGTCGACTCCGGCTTGCGCGATGGCGAACGGGTGGTGACCCATGGCGCCCTGTTGTTGAACGCCGAGGCTTCGTCCAATGCTCAGTAAGCTGATTGATTTCGTCCTCACGCAGCGCCTGTTCGTGCTGCTTTTGACCGGCGCGCTGTGCATTTTCGGTTACCGCGCCGTCACCAATATCTCGATCGAAGCCTTCCCCGATGTGCAGGACGTGCAGGTGCAGATCGTCACCCAGTTCCTCGGCCAGGCGCCGGAGGAAGTGGAACGCACCATCACCCTGCCGATCGAGCGCGAGATGAGCGGCGTGCCGCGCCAGACCCAGTTGCGCTCGGTGACCATCACCGGCCTGTCGATCGTCACCCTCACCTTCGCCGACGGCACCGACGATTACTTCGCGCGCCAGCAGGTGCTGGAAAAACTGCAAACCGTGTCGCTGCCGCCCGGCATCCAGCCGACCCTGGCGCCCTTGTCCACCGCGGTCGGCGAAATCTATCGCTATGTGATTGAAGCCCCGGCCAACATGACCGAAAGCGAGTTGCGCTCGCTGCAGGACTGGGTGATCCGTCCGGCCCTGAAAATCACGCCGGGCGTGGCCGAGGTGGTCAGCTTCGGCGGCGCGGTGCGCGAATACCAGGTGCTGGTGGACCCCAATGCCTTGCGCCGCTACGGCGTCACGCTCGACCAGGTCAGCCAGGCGCTGACCAACAACAGCGCCAACGTCGGCGGCGGCCTGGTGAAGCGCGGCGAAGAACAGCTGGTGATACGCGGCATCGGTATCTTCCGCAATCCGGAAGACATCAGCCGGGTGGTGGTGACCGCCAAGGGCGGCAAGACCGTGCTGGTGGGCGATGTCGCCGAGGTCAAGACCGGCGAGCGGCCGCGCCAGGGCATGGTGGCCTACAACCGCCAGGACACCGTGGTGCAAGGCATCGTGCAGATGACCAAGGGCGGCAATGCCTCCAAGGTAATTGCCGACCTGCGCGAGCGCATCGATGCGCTCAACAACGGCAAGCTGCCGCCGGGCGTGAAGCTGCGCACCATCTATGACCGCACCCAGCTGATCGACCACACCGTGCACACGGTGGCGGAAAACCTGCTGGTGGGCGCGCTGCTGGTGATTGCCCTGCTGATCATCTTCCTGCGCAACTGGCGCGCGGCGCTGATCGTGGCGACCGTGATTCCGCTGTCGCTGCTGTGCGCCTTCGTCATGCTGGACGCGCGCAATATTCCAGCCAACCTGATCTCGCTGGGCACGGTGGACTTCGGCATCATCATCGACGGCGCGGTGGTGCTGGTGGAAGCCCTGATGGTGCGCCTGGCGGTGCGCAAGTTCGATCCGGCGCATGCCGAAATGGGCGCCGCCTGGCGGGTCAAGGTCCTGAAGGAAACCGTGGTCGAGATGGGCCATCCGATCCTGTTCGCCAAGGCCATCATCATCGTCGCCTTCATCCCGATCTTCACCTTCCAGCGGGTGGAGGGAAAAATCTTCTCGCCGGTGGCGCTCACCATTTCCTTTGCCATGGCCGGCGCGGTGCTGCTCACCATGACCCTCATCCCCACCCTGCTGGCGATGACCATGGAGCGCCACACGCTGGAAGAAAAGCACATCCGCTGGATGGAATGGCTGCAGGAGCGCTACAAGGCTTTCCTGCACTGGTCCGGCATCCACCGCTTCCTGCTGGTGGTGTCCTCGGGCGCGATCCTGGTGGTGACGCTGGCATTGGCGCCGCTGTTGGGCAGCGAGTTCCTGCCCAAGCTGGACGAAGGCAATATCTGGCTCACGCTGTCGCTGCCCACATCGTCCAGCCTGCAGACCTCGAAGGAAGTGGAGCGCCAGGTGCGCAATATCATGCTGGGCTATCCGGAGGTGACCAACGTCATCACCCAGGTCGGCCGGCCGGACGACGGCACCGACCCCAAGGGTTCCAACAACATCGAGTTCCTGGCCGAATTGAAGCCCCATGAACAATGGCGCTTCCACAGCAAGGAAAAGCTGATCGCCGACATGACGGCCAAGATCCGCACCATCCCCGGCGTGCCGACCAACTTCTCGCAAGTGATCCAGGACAACGTCGAAGAATCGCTGTCCGGCGTGAAGGGCGAGATCGCGATCAAGGTGTTTGGCCCGGACCTGGAAATCCTGACCCAGAAGTCGGAGCAAATCGCCGCCATCCTGAACGGCATCCGCGGCGCGGCCGACGTGGCGGCGATCAAGATCGGCGGCCAGACCGAGCTTGCGATCACGGTCGATCGTGAAAAGATCGCGCGCCTGGGCATCAATGTTGCGGACGTCAACGCCGCAGTGCAGGGCGCCATGGCCGGTGTGCCGGTCAATACCTTCTACGACGGCGACCAGCGCTACGACATCACGGTGCGCCTGGCCGAGCGCTTCCGCGACTCGATCGACGACATCTCCAACATCCAGGTGAATCTGCCCAACAATGCCGGCACCATCAGCCTGGGCGACATCTGCCGCATCGAAGTGCGCCAGGGTGCGGCCCGCATCTCGCGCGAAGCGGGCGGACGCAACGCCTCGGTCAAGGCCAACCTGCTGGGCCGCGACCAGGGCAGCTTCGTGGCCGAGGCGCAGAAGAAAGTGGCGCAGCAGGTCAAGCTGCCGCCGGGGTATCGCATCACCTGGGGCGGCCAGTTCGAAAACCAGCAGCGCGCGGTCAAGCGCCTGTACGTGATCGTGCCGATCACCCTGCTGCTGATCTTCTCGCTGCTGTTCTGGGCCTTCCGCTCGATCCGCATGGCCAGCCTGGTGTTGGCGATCGTGCCGTTCTCGCTGATCGGCGGCGTGGTGGGCCTGGCCATGGGCGGCCTGCACTTCTCGGTCTCGGCGGCGGTCGGTTTCATCGCGGTGGCCGGCATCTCGGTGCAGAACGGCGTGATCATGCTGGAGCAGATCATCGAAAACCATCGCCATGAAAAATCCGCCCTGGCCGCCTCGGTGGCGGGCGCCGTCTCGCGCCTGCGGCCGATCCTGATGACGGCGTTGATGGCCGGCCTGGGCCTGCTGCCGGCGGCGCTGTCGCATGGCATCGGCTCGGAAACCCAGCGCCCGTTCGCGGTGGTGATCGTGGGCGGCATTGTGTCGGCCACCGTCTTCACCCTGATGCTGCTGCCGCTGGCCTATCCCCTGTTTGTTGAAAAACGGCATCACCGTCCTTCCGAGGAAGACGGCCTTGCTTCCCAAAGCTGAATTCGGAGTCAAGCATGAACATGCGTGTATTGCTGGTGGAAGATGACCTGGTGCTGGCCGATGGCATCTCGCGCATTCTCAAGGACAACGGCATGGCGGTGGAGATGGCCCACAGCGGCACCGAAGCCGATGCCATTTTGCAGCGCACCCAGTTCACCATCCTGGTGCTCGATATCGGCTTGCCCGGCATCGACGGCTTCGCCCTGCTGCGCCGCTTGCGCGCGCGCGGCTCGACCATGCCGGTGCTGCTGTTGACCGCGCGCGACGCCGTGCAGGACCGTGTGCACGGACTGGAACAGGGTGCCGACGACTACCTGGTCAAGCCCTTCGACACCAGCGAATTGCTGGCGCGGATGAAGGCGCTGGTCAGGCGCACCACCTCCAAATCGAGCGAACTGGAAGCCGGCGGCCTGGTGCTGGACCTGACCGCCAAGCGCGCCCGCATCGGCGACGAGGCCCTGGAATTGTCGGCGCGCGAATGGGCAGTGCTGGAATACCTGATGCGCCAGGCGGGCCGGGTGGTGTCCAAGCAGCAGATCATGGACGCCATCCTGCAATGGGGCGAAGAGCTGAGCGAAAATGCGGTGGAAGTGTATGTCTCGCGCATCCGCATCAAGACCGCGACGGCAGAACTCTCGATTCGAACCATACGTGGCTTCGGCTACATGCTGGAAAAGAAAGGCACATGAAAAGCATCCGCCTGTCACTGCTGAAATGGCTGATCCTGCCGCTCTTGGCAATCAACCTGGTGGCGGCAGGCCTGGCTTATCTGACCGCCTGGAAACCCACCCAGGCCGCGTTCGACCAAAGCCTGTCCGACGCCGCCTGGTCGCTGGTGCCCAGCCTGGCCGAACGCGACGGCCATGTGGTGGCCAACATCTCCAAGCAGACCGAACAGTTCCTGCGCATGGACCAGTTCGACATGATCTTCTTCACCATCCGCGATGAAGACGGCCAGTTGCTGGCCGGCGACCAGGATCTGCCGTTGCCGGAAGTGCCGGTGCGCGCGCGCGAACCGCATGCCGAAGACGCGGTGATGCGCGGCGTGCCGGTGCGGGTGGCGGTGATGAAAGTGCTGATTGACCAGCGCACGGTCCTGATCGGCGTGGCGGAAACGCTGCAGACCCGCAACAAGGTCCGCAATGAAATCCTGTCGCTGTTGGCGGTCCAGGAAATCCTGCTGGCGACCCTGGGCATCACCATCGCCTGGCTGGGGGTGGGCATCGGCCTGGCGCCGCTGCAGCGCATGCGCAACCAGCTCAATGGCCGCAGGCATGATGATCTGTCCGGGGTCGACACCAACAACATGCCGGACGAATTGCAGCCGCTGGCACAAGCCTTGAACGCGCTGCTGGACCGCACCCGCCAGGGACGCCAGGCGCAGCAGGATTTCCTGGCCAATGCCGCCCACCAGTTGCGCACCCCGCTTTCAGGATTGAAGACGCAACTGGCCTGGATGCAGCAGCGCTACATGGGCGACGCCGAAGCGGCCCATTCCACCGGCATGATGATGTCTTCGGTGGAGCGCATGATCCGCCAGTCGAATCAATTGCTGGCGCTGGCGCGCGCCGAGCCGACCCAGTTCGAGAAGAAGCGCCTGGAAACGGTGGAGCTGCACCAGCTGGTCGGCGAATCGGTCCAGCATTTCGTGCAGGAAGCGGACAAGAAGCATATCGACCTCGGCTTCGAGCTCAATCCCACCCACATCGCCGGCGACCGCTTCCTGCTGCGCGACCTGGTCGACAACCTGATCGACAACGCCATCCGCTACTCTCCCGTGCACGCCAGCGTCACGGTGCGCACCTTCGAAGACCAGGGCTGGGGCATTCTGGCGGTGGAAGACAGCGGCCCCGGCATCGCGCCCGATGAGCGCGAAAAAGTATTCGACCGTTTCTACCGCCTGGATGAAAGCGTGACTGGCAGCGGCCTGGGCCTGACGATTGTGCGCGATATCGCCACCGACCACGACGCCCGGGTCGAGATCCGCGAGCGCGAAAGCGGCGGCGGCACGGTGGTCTGGGTGTATTTTCCGCTGCCGGGCGACCTCGGCCAACGGCGGGCCGGCGGCAGCGCGCCGGCCGTGGTGGCGCGTAAGGTTGCCAGCCATCCGGCGGGCTGACGGCGACTCAGCCCGAGGGCGCATGCTGCGCAAGCGTCCTCCCAAGCCGGCCTCAACCGAAATCGGAGGCCTGCAATATGACACTTTCTCCCGGCCGCTTGCGCAGCATGCGTTCGGCCGCGGCATGGATCTGGTCGCGGCCGCGCTGGTAGGCTTCCACCGGGCGCAGGTTCTTGTTCCATTGGAAGTGGCGCTCCAGCGCATCCAGGCTGACCTGACAGCGCACCGGACGGCCTTCGACGATGGCCTTGAAGTACACCCCGCCCTCTTCCGAAGGCGTGGCTTCATCGGTGAAATGGATGGCCGAACTGCCCATCGCCAGCCGCTTGGCAAACGGCGGGTAGGTGCGTTCGCAATGTCCGACCTCCACGGTGGCGGCGCAGGCTTCGAAACGATCCGCGTCCATGGCACTGTTGAACAAATAGATCATGTCGTCCACCTGCACTTCCGTGGTGGCAATGCGGATGATGGCCATGTCTCCTCTCCTCGTGCGGAAATGGTCTAGCAGCGTCAATGGACAGATTGCGCGCTGCTCTGTTCCTCGCTGCCGGCCCGCGCAGTCGGGTCGACGAAAAAAAACCCCACCGAGCTTTGCAGCTGGTGGGGCAATCCAACGGAGACATCCACCGTCGATAATAGGCACCCAAGCTGTCAGGAAGCTGTCACAGCCGCCCCGCTTCCTTGCCGAAAGCAAAAAAATCTTCAGGCGTTCCTGCCCTTCCCTTTCACGGTCTTGATGGCTTGCGTGTTCTGGTGATCGAGCCGTGCCGGCGGCATGTCCGGCGGCACTTCGATGCGCGTGATGGAGGATTCGACCGAGACCGGGTCGCTGGCCGGAAAAGTCATTTCCACGGCGTCATCGATCAACTGCTCTTCGGCCTCTTCTTTCTCCGGCGTGATCTCGGTTTCGGCCAGGGCCACGATGGCACGTGCCAGGTTCACGCAATCCAGATTGGCCAGGTCGTGCACGGTATTCACGCCGAATGCACTCTTGAGCGCGTGCGCCGTCTTGTCGCTGATGCAATGCAGGGCCGTGACCGGAGCGTTGGCCAGCTCGCTCAGGCTCTTACCCCGAAAATCGGATTGCAAAGCGTTGTCGATATTCATGGTTATCCCTGTGGACAAACGTGGTGTCTTTCATTATCGGATGCCATGCGCGGACCGGGCTTGACGCGGAACACATGCGCGGCCGTCAATGCCGGCGGGCATTGAGCTGGTCCAGCAATTCGCGCCCGGCATAGGCGGTGTAATCCTTGTCCAACTCGAACTTCACCTTGGCGGCCAGCTCCGGGCCCAGGAGCTTGCGCAGGGCGCCCAGGAACTTGGGAGAAGCGACCAGGCACAATTTGTCGAAGCGCCCTTCGTCGTGACCGCGCTGCAGATAGGAAGCGATGTCGCGCGCGAACATTTCTGCCTGATGCTGCTCGATGGTCTGCGCCGGCTCGTAGGTCTTGTTGGGCAAATGACCGCCGGTGCCATGGATGCTCTTGGCCGCCGCCTTGGCGCCGAGCCGATCCGATTCGATCGCATCCGTGGGTCTCTGGCGAACGGCGTCGTTCACCATGTCTTCAACTTCTTCCAGAGGCGCGTAGTCGGCGGTCTGGGAATAGAAGCGCGCGCGACCGGCATTGGCGGAAACGATCCAGGTATTGGCCATGTCATCCTCATTCAAGCATGCATGAGAAGTTGACGCCAATCGGGCCAATTAGGTTCTGCGCATCAGCGCGCAGCCGCTCTTGCGCCCACAAAAAAGCCCGCGACGTGCGCGGGCTTTTTCTGAAGCAAGGAAGAATTACTTCTTCTTCTGGCTCAGGATGTAGTTCTGGATCGGCACTTCGCCGACCGAGTACCAGGTGTTGATGTCGGCCTGGAAGCGCTTCCACGGTTCATAGATCTTCTTGAACTTGGGATTCTTGGCCGATTCTTCGTCGAACACTTCCATCGAGGCCTTGTAGGCGGCATCCATGATGGCCTTGTTGAAGAAGCGCAGCTTGGTGCCGGACTTCTGCAGACGGGCCAGCGCCTGCGGGTTGCGGGCATCGTATTCGGACGACATCTGGGTGTGCGCTTCGACGGTGGCGCATTCGAAGGCAGCCTGGTATTCCTTGGGCAGCGATTCCCAGGCCTTGGTGCCGACGTAGAAGGACAGCTGGGCGCAAGGCTCCCACCAGCCCGGTGCATAGTAGAAAGGCGCGACCTTGTTGAAGCCGAGCTTTTCGTCGTCGTAAGGACCGACCCATTCCGCGGCGTCGATCGTGCCCTTTTCCAGCGACTGATAGATTTCGCCGCCGGCCACTTGTTGCGGCACCACGCCCATCTTGGCCATCACGCGACCGGCCATGCCGGCGATACGCATCTTCAGGCCCTTGAGGTCGTTGACGCTCTTGATCTCTTTGCGGAACCAGCCGCCCATCTGGGTGTTGGTGTTACCGCCCAGGAAGTTGACGATGCCGTAGTCCTTGAAGAATTCGCGCATCAGGGGCATGCCGCCGCCTTGCAGCATCCAGGTGGTTTGCTGGCGTGCGGTGAGGCCGAAGGGAATCACGGTATCGAAGCAGAACGCCGGATCCTTGCCGAAGTAGTAGTAGCCCGCGGTATGACCCATTTCCACGGTGCCGGCTTGCACGGCATCCACCACTTGCAGGGCGGGGACGATTTCGCCCGGGGCGAACACGCGGATGTTGAACTTGCCGCCGGTCAGCGCGGAAACGCGCTTGGCGAAGAATTCCGAAGTACCGAAGATGGTATCCAGCGATTTCGGGAAGCTGGAGGTCAGACGCCAGTTGACGGTGGGGTTGGCTTGCGCGAGCGCCGGCGCGGCAACCGCACCGACCGTGGCGCCAACGGCGGCACGCTTCAGGAACGAACGACGTTGCATGGAATGTCTCTCCAAATGTTATGAAAAAATTCACACCCATTGACTTTGGGCATCACGTGATTGTGGCGCAAAACCATGCATTGTGGCTATCGGTTTTGCTATTTTTCGCACCACCGTGCGCCTATTGGCCAATCCCTTGCACCAAAAAAAAACCTCCGCGGTGGGAGGCTTTGCGCTGTTCGGGACGGCCGGGCTCAACCATGCCACTGCGTTCCGCGCCGATGCTTGAACAGATAGCCGCCCGCCAGCAGACTGCCGGCGGCCAGCATCATGGTGCTGGTCGGCAGGCTGCGCAAGGTGGTGTAGGCGATCTCGCCGGCCCTTGGTGCGGTGAGCATAAGACGGCGCTTGAGCATTTGCGCACCCAATTCGCCCAGCCGGTCGGCGAGCAAGAATTCGGCGTCGGGCAAAAGTATGGTTTCGAGGTCGGCAAAGTAATGCAGGGCGGTGCGCATCGTCTGCATCAGACTCTGTTCGAAGAGCGGGTCGATCGCCTGCATGGTGCGCAGATCGGCGATGCCGGCACGGATGGCATGCAGCTCGCCCTGGCTTTGCGCCAGCACATCGCGGTCGCGCCCCACGCCGTGCAAGGCGGGAAGGAAAATTTCCTCCATCAATTGGGCGTGGATTTCCAGGTTCAGGCAAAGCGCCTGTGCCAGCGCGCGCCGGCCGCCGGACGGGTCGGCCAGACTGTATTGGTGAAAGCCGGCCACGACCTGCGCATGATCCATGCGGATCAAGTTGGTGATGCTCGGAGACAGTTGCTCGGTGATGCGGCTCATGGTGCCTCCGAAAGAGAGAGTGTTCGGAGGGACTGCGATAAGCGCTTCAGGTTCCCGCCAACAAGCCATATGAAAAACCGCCCTTGCGGGCGGTTTCAATGGCGCGATGAACCGCTTACTTCTTGGTGTCGGCTGCGGCTTCGGACTTCTCTTTCTTGGCTTCGGCTGCAGCTTCGGATTTCTTGGCCTTGGCTTCAGCATCAGCCTTGGCTTTTTTCTTTTCAGCCTTGGCTTTTTTCTTCTCAGCCTTGGCTTCAGCCTTGGCCGATTTCTTCTCAGCCTTGGCCTCCGCCTTGGATTCCGGCTGCGAGGCGGCCGGCGGATTGGCGGCCGGCGCGGTGGACGAAGACGAGGACGGTGCAGTGCCCTGGGCAAATGCGGTGGCGGCAAACAGAGTCGAGACGAGCGCGAGTATCAGTTTATTCATGTCCATACCTTTTGAAGATGGGGAAAGAGCTCCGGGATCGACCGTAGGAGCCTACGAATCGATAGGCTCACAACGTAGTGCGAAAGCCGGGCGTTGACCCTTTTGCGCGCCAAAACTGTAAATGCTTGTATCCCTTGCTGTAGATCAAACGCTTCACGCTGTGTGAATCGAATCGCTGCTCGTTGAATGAACGACGGGCCTGCGTCCGATCAAGCCTGCACCACCGCACCACTAGCCAGAAGTGCCGCGATCTCTTCCTCGCCGTAACCATATTCCGCAAGCAACTCGCGGCTGTGTTCGCCCAGCATCGGCGCATGGCGGGTGATCTGCGTCGGTGTTTCCGAGAAATGCACCGGACAACCCAGCGCGCGCGTGGGTCCGGCTTGCGGATGCTCAAGCTCGACCACCATGCCGCGCGCCTGCGCCTGCGGATGCTCCAGCGCTTCGGCCATGGACAGCACCGGTCCCACCGGCACACCGGCGGCATCGAATTGCGCAATCCATTGCGCCTTGCTTTGCTTGGAGAGTTCAGCGTTCATCAATTCGACCAGCGCATCCAGGTTTTCCATGCGCGCGGTATTGGTGGCAAAGCGCGCATCGCTCTTCCATTCCGGATGGCCCAGCACTTCGGCGATGCGCTCCCAGTTGGCCTGGTTGGCGCCGCCGATATTGAGCCAGCCGTCGCTGGCCTTGAAGGCTTGATAGGGCGCGGTCAGCAAATGCGCGGAGCCGGTCGGCCCGACCGAACTGCCATTGGCGAAGTAGACCGCCGATTGCCAATAGGTTTGCTGCAGGCCCGCTTCCAGCAAGGAGGTATCCACCATCTGTCCCTGGCCGGTGCGCTGCTTGTGACTGTAGGCGGCGGTGATGCCGACCACCGCCAGGATGCCGGCGTTGATGTCGGCAATCGAATTGCCGGTCTTGACGGGCGGACGTCCCGGCTCGCCGGTGAAAGACATCAGGCCGCTCATGCCTTGCGCGATCAGGTCGAAACCGCCCTTCTCCGCCCACGGGCCGCTGCGGCCATAGCCGGAGACGGCGCAATAGATCAGGCCGGGATTGATCTGGCGCAGCGTGTCGTAACCCAGGCCCAGCTTTTCCATGGTGCCCAGGCGGTAGTTCTCGATCAGGACATCGGCATCCTTCACCATGCGCAGCAGCACTTCGCGTCCTTCCGGCTGCTTGAGGTTGAGCGCGATGCCGCGCTTGTTGCGGTTCAGGATCATGAAGGGCGCCGACACGCCGTTCACGCGCGGCTCGCGATAGCCGCGCGAGTCATCGCCGCCGGGCAGCTTCTCCACCTTGATGACATCGGCGCCCATGTCGGCCAGCATCATGCCGCAAGTGGGGCCGGCCATGATCTGCGCCAGTTCCAGCACGCGCATGCCGGCCAGGGGGCCGGTCTTCTTTGTAGAGCTTTGCATTGTCGTCCCGCTTGAAGCTTGAGGATGGATTCAGGAGCCGCTCCACTGCGGCTTGGACTTGGCGAGAAAGGCTTCCACGCCGATGCGGAAATCGCGGCTGCCGTAGGCGGCGCGAATCAGGTCCGCGCCCTCGGGCACGGTTTGCGCCACCACGCGATGGATCGCTTGCTTGGAGACGCGCATGGTGACCGGCGCATGCTGAGAGAGGCGCTTGCACATGGCCGCCAGCGCCTCATCCAGTTGCGGCGCTTCCACCACCTGGGTGACAAAGCCGCAAGCCAGCGCCTCGTCGGCGGCAATGGTTTCGGCCAGCAGCAGCATGCGCTTGGCACGCGCCACGCCGAAGCCGGCCACCAGTCGCGCCACATTGGCGGGCGACAGGCAGTTGCCCAGCGTGCGCGCAATCGGCACGCCGAAGGCGGACTTGGGGGTGGCGATGCGAAAGTCGCAGGCAGCCGCCATCGCAATGCCGCCGCCGATGGCCCAGCCATCGACCACGGCAATGGTAGGCATCGGCAAGGCTTCGATCAGGCCGATGCGTTCGTCGATTGCCTTTTCATAGGCGATCCCGTCTTCGCCATCCTTGAAGTCGCGGAATTGCTCGATGTCGGTGCCGGCCACGAAAGCTTCGCCGCCGGCGCCGCGCATGCACACCACGCGCACCGCCGGGTCCTGGGCCAACTGGCGGCAGATGCGCGTCAGTTCGTCATACATGGCCCAGGTCATGGCGTTGCGCGCTGCCGGCCGATCGATCAGGATGCTGGCCACGCCATCGGCCAGCGTCAGGCTTACCTGCCCTTCGCTCATCGCCGGCCCTATGCGGCTTGCGCCAGCGGCGCGGCCGAGGTTTCAGTCAGGTAGTCCATGGCCGCCTGCAGGCCGCCCTTGCGATGCGGCACGCCAGCCGCGGCCAAGCCCATCTC
>JAEVZY010000165.1 GCA_023392035.1 Pseudomonadota bacterium
AACCGGCTGTGCGGCGGTGGGCGGCCCTAATGCCCATGCGCACCGCCAGTCGGCGCAATGGCTGCGCCCACCGCTGCGCTTTGCTGCCAGGGCATGACCCGCTGCATTTGAATGCCGCGCCCGCCATCCTTGCGCCGGCTCAGTTCAGGTCAGGTCCGGCGTCGCAGAATGCGCCCTTGTCCAAAACTTCAGTGAGGCGAAAAGTGATCGCAATTCGACATGCATGCGTCATGCTGGCTGTGCTGGGATTGACAGCCTGTGGCGGCGGGAGTGATGCGCCGAACCTGTCCGGCACCACGGCCGGCGTCAACAACCAGGGCGCCAGCACTGGCGCAAACAATGGCAGCGGCAATACCACTTCAGGCACGCCCACCCTGCTGAAGCTGGTGGCGGGCCAGGTGCTGTTCTCCGGCACGGCATTCAGCATGGACCAATACCAGTCCGCCGATGGCGTGGGACCGACCGCGCGCACCAGCGTCTCGCCTGTCACCGCATTCGGCTTTCGTCCGCAAGCCAATAACCGTCCCACCGCCACCGGCGATGTGGTCCACACGCCCTTGCTGCTGACCATGAAGCAGCGCAGCGCGGATGTGCAGGCGGGCCAGGTGCCGCAAGTCTTCCAGTTCGAATTTCCCTCGGTGGACATGGTGGTGAGCGCCGACCACGATGTGGTGCATGTCAACTTCCCGGCCGGGGCCAAGGCCTGGGCCTTCTATGGCAATGCCGCCGGCGCGACGGTGTCGGGCTCATCGGCTGCGCTGAGCGACGCCTTGATCAGCCTGCAGCCGATCGCCGATGACACCACCAGCGACTTGCTGAGTCTTTCCATCGATCCGCTGATGCGCGACATCGTCGGCAATGCCTCGCCGGCGGCGCAAGCGGTATGGAATGGCGTGGCCGCCATGCATGGCACTTACGATACCTCGATCGTGATCGGCAACACCAGCATGGAAACCGATGCCTTCGTACCGCTGCCTTCGGCCAGCATCGCCTTTGGCGACGCCGGCGCCGGCCTGGCCACGGTCAGCGGTTCGCAGCTGGCCGGCGGCGTCAAGCTGGTGGCCAACTGACCACGCAAACCTTCGCGCAAGCCTGACCGGTCCGATGAGGAAAAAAGAAAGGCCGGTCCCACACTGTGGACCGGCCCTTCACTTCCCTACCCTTGTGCGGGAGCTTCGCTCCCCGCTGGCGTCTTACTTGAACTGCCAGGCGCGCACGTAATTCACTTGATACGAATTGTCCTTGCCCTGCGGCGTGCTGTCATCGGCCTGGCCGCTGGCCGAGCCGAACCACAAGTCCAGCATCAGGTACATCGGGTCGCCCATGCTCACTTCCTGCGAATAGACTTCCTTGCCGTCGAAGTAGAAGGTCTGCTTGTTGGCTTCCCACTTCAAACCGTATTTGTGGAAGTCGGCCGACAGGTCAGGCGTGGCGTTCTGCTTGAAGCCGCCGTTCACGCTCTGGTCTTTCCAGATCGTGGTGCCATAGGCCATGGGATGGTTGTTGCCATCACCCCAGCCGCTGGCCTGGTCGCCGCCGGCATAGGCTTCCATGATGTCGATCTCAGGGCGGCGGTTGTCGATATGGTTGAACAACCAGAACGCCGGCCAGGTGCCTTTGCCAACCGGCAGCTTGGCTTCGATCTCGAAGTAGCCGTAGGTCTGATAAAACTTGCCATCGGTGTCGATGGTGCGGTTGAAGAATTGGCCAGCGCTGTTCTTCTGCGGCCAGATCTTCAGCTTGCCGTCTTCCACGCTGTAGTTCTTGGTATCGGGCGCGGTCTCGTACCAGATCTTGTCGTTCCAGGTGCTGGCGTTGAAGGAATCGAATTCGTCGGTGAAGGTCAGCGTGTAGTTGTTGGCGTCCTGGCCAGCGGGGCCGGAAATGGCGCTGCTGTTGGTGACCAGGGTCGAGGACGCGGCCAGCACGCTTTCTTTGGGGGCGAGCGCGTCGTCACCGCTACCGCCGCCACAGGCGGTCAACATGGCAGCGGCCAAAGCGGCGGCGGTGGCAGTCTTGAGGAAGGTCAGGGATGCGTTGGTCATCAAGGTCTCTCTTTGTTTCTCAGGCTTGTCAGGGCTTGCGCTCAATCAATCACGCAAAATGTCCTGCTCTGAGGCTTTCCGGCCGGAATAGGTTCCGGTCGGAAAAAATGAAGAGAGTCAATGAAGAAGAGAAACAGGCAATGGGATTTGCCAGGGCGGCTAGCCAGGTCGGCTAAACGATTTGCTTACCTGTTCGAAAGAATTTGTTTCGATTCAGGGACTTGCGCAAAAGCGCCAGGGCGCGGACCTGAGCAGTCCGGCATGCAGGAAGGGCCACGAAAAAATCTTCGAATTTTTTTTCCGTGAGCCAAAAAAAGAGGCAGGGATCGCTCCCTGCCTCCACCGGAATGGCGCGTACGCCATTCCTCTCCCTGATCAGGCGTGCAAGATCAGTTGGCCTTCCAGGCGCGAACGTAGTTCACTTCATACGAGTTGGTCTTGCCGGTCGGGGTGGTGGAATCCGGCGTGCCCGAGGCCGAGCCGAACCACAGGTCGAGCATGATGTACATCGGATCACCCATGCTGACGGCGGTCGAATAGACTTCCTGGCCATCGAAGTAGAAGGTCTGGCGGTTCGGTTCCCACTTGATGGCGTACTTGTGGAAGCCGGCCGACAGGTCCGGGGTCTGGATCATCTTGTAGCCGCCGTTGACGCTGGCATCGATCCAGATGGTGGCGCCGTAGGCGGTCGGGTGCAGGTTGGCGTCGGACCAGCCGCTGTTCACGCCGCCGCCGGCATAGGCTTCCATGATGTCGATTTCAGGACGGCGGTTGCCGATGTGGTTGAACAACCAGAAAGCCGGCCAGGTGCCCTTGCCATACGGGAGCTTGGCTTCGATCTCGAAGAAGCCATAGGTCTGGTAATACTTGCCATCGGTATCGATGGTGCGGTTGAAGAAATTGCCGGAGGCGTCGCGCTGCGGCCAGATCTTCAGGGCGCCGTTTTCCACCGTGTAGTTCTTGGTGGCGTTGGAGCTTTCATACCAGATGTGGTCATTCCAGCGGCTGCTGTCCAGGGACGTGCCATTGAATTCTTCGGCGTAGGTCAGGGTCCAGGCCGATGCCGACTGGCCGGTCGGGGCCGGAGAGGTGGTGCTGCCGCCGGTGGTGCCGCCGGTGGTGCCGCCAGTCGTTCCGCCAGTACTGGTATCGCCGGTGCCGCCGGTGGTGGTGCCGCCGGTGCCACCGGTGGTCGTGCCGCCCGTGCCGCCGTTAGTGGTGCCGCCGGTGTTACCGGGGTTGTTGCCATTGCCGTTGGTGTTGCCTCCCTTGGCAGCACTGTCGGCCGTGCCGGCGGAAGCCATGACCGAATCGGTCCCGTTCGAGCTGCCGCCGCCGCAGGCGGCCAGCAGGATGACACTGGCGGTTGCGCACGAAAGTGCCGCGATCAAAGGGCGTTGGAAGAACGCGTTCGACATCAAATCCTCTCTGGAAATATTTGTGGTTCTTCTTTGTTGATTTCTCGCAAAACCAGCAAAGTGCATGCTTCAGAGCAATGCCCCACAGAAATAGTTCCAGGCGGAAAAATTCAATTGAAACAGGGAGTTACCGATGCCATTCCAGCATTGCCGGAAGGGCATGGGCGCGATGTCATGTCGCGGGAGAAAGGTGCCGGCGCACGGGCGCAATACGGCAAAAAGAAAGGGCGCCGCAGCGCCCCTTGTGGAAAAAGCCAATCGACTGCAGCGCGCTTATTGCATGCCGCCGCGTCCCAGTGAAGGCGAATTGAAGACGGTGCGCGCCGCCACCAGCAGGTCGCTGTCGCCCGCCGGGCTGCCGGCCCGGTCGGAGGCGTCGCCGGTGCGGCGCAGGCGTGCGGCCAGATGCTCGGACAGGCGCAGGGCCAGCGCGGCGATGGTAATGGTGGGGAAGTTGGCGCCGGCGGTGGGAAACACCGAGCTGCCGGCCACATACAGGTTGTCCACGCCATGCATCTTGCAATCGGGATCGACCACGCCCATGGTGGGCGATTCATGCATGCGGGTGGTGCCCATGTGATGCCAGGTGCCTTCCTTCTCCAGCGAGGCCGGCCATTCGCCGCCGAGGATGGGCGGGTCCAGATCCACCGCCGCCACCCCGTTCTTGCGCAATTCGCCGGCAACGATGGCGATGGTGCGATCGAAGGTATGGCGCACCTGGTCGGTCAGGCGCCAATCCACCCGCACCCGGCGCAGGCCGAGCGCATCGATCTTGCTGGGCGAAAGCGTGACGCGGCTGTCCGGGTCGGGCTGCGGTTCGACAATGATCTGGAAGCGCACGCCACGAATCAGCGGCCGCGGCTGGAACAGGCGGGTGAAGCCATAGCCGAAGGTATCCACCGGATGCCGCATCATGGTGATGAGGTCATCCTTCAGGCTCCAGCCGTCCTGCTCCTTGTCCAACAGCGCCTGCTTGCAACGGAACAGGGCCTGGGCGCCCTCGCTGCCCTCGCCCGGAAACACCGAGGCGAACCAAAGCCTGGCATTGAGCAGTCCTTCCTCGCGCAGCATGTCTTCGGTCAGCGCCAGTTGCGATGCGATATGGGTGCCGCCGGCCGACACGGCGCTGTTCATGTAGTGATACTTGATGTCGTACAGCTTGTTGCGCGACCACTCGCGGCTGAAATGCACGAAGCCCGACTGCAGGCGCGGATGGTCCATGAAATAGCGGCCCACCAGGTCGTGGTCATTGCCCAGGCCATTGGCCTGCACCTGGTTGGAACAGAGCAGCAGGCGCGCGTTCTCGATGCCGCCGGTGGCCAGCACGAAGATCTGCGCGCCGACGCTGATCTGGCGCCCGGAAAGCGTCTTCACGTCAACCTGCGTCACCTGCCGCGCCAGCGGATCGGTGGCGATGTTGACCACGTTGGCATGCAGGAAGACCCGCACATGGCGCGAAGCGCGCAGCTCTTCGCGGTACAGCTTGCCAAAGCGCGCCGGCGGACTGAACTGCGAGATGGTGTCGCGCACCTTGCCGGTGGTCAGGGGCAGGCGCCGCACGTCCTTGCGGTTGATGGCTTTTTCCCACCACTCCGGCTCGAAGTTGGTGGGGCCCAGCTTGAGCAGCGCATGGGTGCGCTCGTAATACGGGCGCAGGGTCTCCAGGCCGAACGGCCAGCCGCTGTTGGGAATCCAGTCGCGCTTGTCGAAGTCCCAGGGATCCAGCGGCCGGCACCAGCCGCCCCAGCAATTGCTGCTGCCGCCGAAAAAGCGCCCGCGGCAGCCGTCCGCGAATTGATACGGCAGGCCGGCGCTTTCACCGCGGTAAAGGTCGCGGGTTTCATCGTCCGGTTCGAAGCCGCCGCTTTCCAGCAGTACGGTATCGATGCCGGCCTTGTTCATTTCGCGTGCCAGGGTGATGCCTGCCACGCCAGCGCCGATGATGCAGACGGTGGCGTTGACGCGCGCGCCCTGTTCACTGCGACGAGTGTCGATGAACATCTTTTTTTCTCTCCCTCACGGGGCTATGCATAGGTTGAGGCACTATAGGCTCCGGTCTTTGGTCGCATACTGCGCCTGCGCAACGCCCCAGGCTATTTCAAGGCCCTCAGCGCAAGCCCGCGCCCCAGTGCAGCGCGCAGCAGTCGCAGCCCGCGCAGGAGCGCCATCAATACCTGGGCGCCGCGCCCCTGTTCATGCAGGATGTGCTGCAGCCTTTCCATGCCGCGCCGGCGCAAGGCCAGGCGGCCATTGTTGAGCCAGATATCGGGATGCATCAGCACCTGCATCCAGGAGCGGTACAGCACCAGCCTGGCCAGTGGCCGCTCGCGGGCGCCCAGCAAGAACTTGTAGTCATAACGCCCCCACAGAAAGTGGAATTCGCGCGCGCCGCGCTCGAGGCAGGCGCAGATGATCTGGTAGGCGGCCAGCATGCCGAGCGAGTATTCGTTGAAGGCCGGGTCATGCGCAATCACCGACAAGGCGTAGTGGGCGCCGGTTCGAAAGCTGATGGCGCCGGCGCAGACCTTGCCGCCGACCCGGCCCACGCCCACCAGGCCGCATTCGCGCACCAGCGCCACCATGCGCGCGGTTTCGCTTTCGTCATAGGCCGAGACCTTGTTCTTGCTGGCCATGCGCTGCACGTTCAGGTTGATGACGGCGCGCACATCGGCTTCTGCCACCGCCCCGCCTTCGGACACGCTCCAACTGTAGGCCGGATGCTCGCGCAACAGGCGCTCGCCGTAGCGCTTGAGATTGCGCCGCACGTTCTTGGAAAGGCTGGCGTGGTACTGGGCCACGTTGGCGGGCAAACTGAGGACAATGTTTTCCAGCTGCTGGAAATGCTGATGCGGATTGCGCAGGCTGGCGCCGCCCTTCCAGTCGATGCTGGAAAACTGCAGCACGTTGACGGTCGGATAGTGGGAGAACACCCAGCGGCTGAAGGCGCTCACATGGCTGGCTTCGACCTGCATGCCCTCGTTGATCACGGTGAGCACCGAGGAGCGCACCCGGAACAGGAAGATCGCCTGCGCCTGGCCGTCGGACTGCAGGACCCAGGTCGAGACGTCGCGCCCGAGCGAGCCGTACACGCGCAACAGCGGCAGCGAGGAATACAGGCTGCCGTAGCAGCGCGCCAGATCGTCCTCGATCCAGGGCGGGACCTGGTTTTCGTAGCAGGCGGCGCAAAAGACCTCCTGCGGCCCCTGCGGCGCACGACGCTCGCCGGCCGCTTCGGCCTCCATCAGCTGCCAATCCGGATCTGCTGCCACTTGCCTGCGCTCCATCGTCTCCCCGGCACCACAGTCGACCAGTGCGTCATTATTGGCCACATCGAGAGGCCGACTATTGAGGCCTCGCAGTAGCCGGCACCGGGCGACTCAGCGCACGTCCGGGGACGCCTCGATCAAGGCCTGTTGCGAACCGAAGGAATACTGCACCTGGCGATATTTGCCGTACTTGTAGCCATAACCGTAGCGTCCCGGACGCATGTTGAGGTCGTTGAACACCACGCCCTTGGCCGACAAGCCGGCCTGCGACAGGCGCTTCAGCGATTCGGCGATCTCGCCCGGGGTGGTGATGCCGGCGCGGGTCAGGATGTAGATGGCGCCCGCATGCTGGCCCACGATCAGGGTGTCGGACACGGCCAGGATGGGCGTGCAGTCGATCAGCACCACGTCGTACAGGCCCGACAGGGTTTCCAAGAGCGTGCCCAGGGTCGGACGCATCAGCAGTTCCGAGGGATTGGACGGCAGCGCGCCGGTGGCGATGAAGTCGACGTTGTCGATCACTTCGCGATGGATGATCTGCTCCAGGCGCCGGGTGCCGGCGATGGCGTCGGCCAGGCCGTCCTGGCGGCCGAGGTCGAAGTAGCGGTGCAGGTGGCCGTTGCGGAAGTCGGCGTCGATCAGGAGCACGCGCTTGCCGGTGGAAGCCATCACCGCCGCCATGTTGGCCGAGACGAAGGACTTGCCCATGCCGGCGGTCGGCCCGGTCATCATCACGATGTTGTTCTTGGAGTGCGACATCGAGAACTGCAGCGCGGTGCGGAAATTGCGCAGCGCTTCCACCGCCACATCCATCGACGAGATCTTGGCCAGCAGCGGCAGCTTGGGAGACTTGCGGCTGACCTGGTCGAACAGCTCTTTCTGCATCTTGCTGTGCGGGATCGAGGCATATACCGGCACGCCCAGCATCTTTTCAATCTCGATCGGATCGTCGATGCCCGAGTGCAGGGCTTTCTTGATGAAGGCGACGATGATGCCCAGGAACAGGCCGAGGAAGAGCGCAATCGCAATCACCCGCGGCCGGTTCGGCGACACCGGTTTTTCCGGCAGCATCGGCGCATCCACCAGGCGCACATTGCTCATCTTGCCGACCGTGATCAGGCGCAGCTGCTGGGCCGTGTTCAACAGCGCCGTATACAGCTCGGTGTTGACCTTGATGTCACGCTGCATGCGTACCGCTTCCTGCTCCAGCGCCGGCAGCTTCTTGATGTAGTCGTTGATGTTCTTGATCTCGCCATTGATCTCGCGGATCTGGGCGTCCACGCCCTGCACCACCGGATGGGCCGAGGTGTACTTGGCCATCAGCTCGGTGCGCTTCTGCTCGAGGTCGATGCGCTTGGTCTTGGCGTTGGATGCCTGCAGCAGTTGCAGCTTGGCTTCCTCGCCCAGGTCGACCGTGCCGTGCTGGTTGCGGAAGGCGTTGTAGCGCGCTTCGGACTGCTCAAGATTGGCCTTGAGCTCCGGCATCTGCTTGTTGATGTAGGACAGCGAGCGCTCGGCCTCTTCCGTCTTGCGCGACTGGTTCTGGCGCACGTACTCATTGGTGATGGCCGCCAGCACGTTGTACACCCAGTGCGGGTCGCTGCCCTTCAGGGTGACGTCGATCACGCCCGACTGCTTCCCCTGCTCGGCCACGGTGAGATTGTTCTGCACCGCTTCGATCGCCGCCAGGCGCGAGCTGCGATGCAACAGGAACTGGGCGCCGGCATTGCCCTGCACCGAATTGACCTGCAGCTCGATCGGGCCCATCGGCGTTTCCGCCTTCAGCGGCTGGCCGACCATGCCATCGAAAGCGACGCCGCTCTCCTTCTCGCTGACCCGGAAGCGGCCGCCGCCTTCCAGCGTCAGCACGAACTCGCGGTTGAGCAGGCGTTCCGGCACATCGAAACTGGCGACGTCGATTTTTTCACCGCCCCAGGAATAGCCGCCCCAGCTGGCAATGCCGGGCGAAGTCAGGTTGTTGCGGTTCTGGTTGGCGACCCATTTGCCGATGCCGGGAAAATACCGGGGCTGGGCATCCATGTAGAGCTTCAGATTGTCGATCGCGCGCGACACCACCAGGCGCGACTTCACCAGCTCCATCTCGCCCGAGGCGGCCTGCTTGACGTCGAACAGGGCGCCGGTTTCGCCCAGGATGTTCTTGGCTTCGCGCTGGGTCTGTTCTTCCACATGAATCATCATGTTGGCTTCATAGACCGGCTTGGCGGTGAAGGCGTACACCGCACCCACCAGGCCCACCACCAGCGTGACGGTGGCGATCAGCCAGCGGTTGTCGTACAGCACATTGAGGTAGCTCGACAGCTCCGCTTCCCCTTCGTCGGCCAGGATCGGTTGCTGGACCGGGGGCTGGAGGTAGATCGGGGCAGTGTGCGGGACAATGGGATTCATCATGTTTTTCAGCCTTGCTAAGGTTTTCCGGATACTTCAGGGCCGACTGCAAGCGCCAGCCTCAGGAAGAAGACAGAGGCAAACTGCGTTGCCGCGCGCTCCGGTGCGGAATCAGGATTCGATCCTGAACGATTTCATCTTCGGTCTGGCGCGCTGAGAGGTGGGCCAGCACTTCTTGCACGCCCTCCTCGATCAGGGACAGCGAATGGCCGAAGGCGCGGCGTCCCTGGAGATAGGGGTCGGGAATGTCGCCGCCACCGGCTTCCAACAGGCGCCTGACCTTGCCGCGCGCGCCGGGCCAGGCTTGTTCGATGTAGCGTTTTTGTTCGCCGTCCATGGTCAGGATCAGGTCGGCTTCGCGCAGCATCCAGCTCGCCAGTTGCTGCGCGCGGTGGCCGCTGATGTCCAGGCCGCGTTCGCGCATCAATTCCACCGCCAGCGGATCGGCGCCGCCGCCCACCACCGCCGACAAGCCGGCGGAACAGACCATGCGGCGCGGCATGGCCTGGGCGAACAGGGCCTCGGCCATCGGGCTGCGGCAGATATTGCCGATGCACACGAACAGGACGTTGCGAATCACGTTGGCGTCCTTGATCAATAGCCGTTGACCGGCTTGGCCGCGCCCACCGCCGCCGACAGCGCGCCCGGCAGGATCTGGCTGATGGTCCGGTGCCAGTTGGTCAGCGGCGTGGCCGCCACGTACACCACATCCTTGGGCTCCAGTTCAAAGCCTTCGGCCAGGGCCAGGGCGCCGGTCTGTTCGGCATCGAGCTGATACACCACCGGATCGGTGGCGGACTTGCGCACCACGTAGATCTGCTTGGCGTCGCCGGAGATGGGATTGATGCCGCCCGATTCGCCCAGGGCTTCATTCAGGCTCAGGCGGCCGTTGATCATCGGCAGCGCGCGCGGCTGCATCACCTCGCCCGAAATGAACACCTTGCTGGCGTCGCGCGAAACCACCCGCACCACGTCGCCATTGGCCAGCATGATGCTGTTGGGATTGACGCCGCGCTGCACCAGTTGCGGCACGTTGATGCGATAGGTTTCGCCGCCGCGCGTGAGCAGGACCTGGCTCTGGTCGGCGCTGGGCAGGAAGCCGCCGGAACGGTTGACGGCTTCCATCAGCGTCATGGGAATGTCATTGATGGCTTGCAGGCCGGGCGCCTTGACCTCGCCGTCCACATACACGCGCTTGCTGCGATACGACTGCACACGCAGCGTGACATTCGGATTGCGGATGTACTTGGACAGGCGCTGGGCCAGCGCAGTGCGCGCCTGGTCCTGGGTCAGCCCCGCCACCTTCAACTGGCCGGCATAGGGAAACTGGATCATGCCCTCGTGGTCGACGATGAAGCCGGCCACCGGCGTTGCGCCCGGCGCATTGTCGGCGCCGACGCCGGCCGGCACCACCGCCGCGCCGGCATTCAGTTCAGGGTGATCCCAGACCACGATGGAGAGGATATCGCCCGATTCAATCGCATAGGCGCCCGGCTTGGACAGCAGCGAAGATAGATCCTGCACGCGCTGCTTGTCGCGCTTGGCGCGCTCTTCGGTCACCAGCTTGGGCGTGATCTGGCGAATGGTGGTGGGCACGCTGGCGTCCGCCGTTGCGCTGCCGGAGCTGCCCGAGCTGTTGATATCCGTGGACTGTTGTTTGCCCTGCGTGAAATGCATCATGCCGGGCGCTGATGAGCATGCCGCCATCATCGGCAACAAAAGCGCCATGCTCCAGGCGGTCAGTTGCTTGCTGTTCTTCATGTCTACACCCGATCCTCGTTCGTGGTCCAGTCCGTGTCCGACCTGGCGGCAATTCCGCCGGTCACCTTGTTGGGAACTCTACGTGTGACCCGCTGGCATATCTTGAGATTGGTCATCGCGCTACCGGGGCGGCTGCGGAAGGCGTCAAGCTCTGTTCATTGGAAGAAATGTGGTCTGCGTTCTTTGAGCCGCGGCGCCGGGCAGAGGCGGGCGCGGGGTGTTTCACGTTGTCAAAAAATGAATATAGTCAAAGCGGTTTTTGGCGGCTCTGATGAAACGCAATCGCTGCGTGCGGGGGCGGGATGGGTGCATCGCAAATGCCACAGCTTGCTGCCGGGGATTTGCATGGGGTGGGGAATTGGGTTGGCTGCGGCTATTGGTTGTCTTAGGCAAACACCACCGTCCGGTGACCATTCAACAAAATGCGCCGCTCCACAAACCACTTCACCGCCCGCGCCAGCACCACGCACTCCACATCGCGCCCGATGGCAGTCAACTGCTCCGGCGTCATGGAATGATCCACCCGCTCCACGCCCTGCTCGATGATGGGCCCCTCATCCAGTTCGCCAGTCACGAAATGGGCCGTGGCGCCGATCAGCTTGACGCCGCGTTCATGCGCCTGCCAATAGGGCTTGGCGCCCTTGAAGCTGGGCAGAAAGGAATGATGGATGTTGATGGCGCGCCCTCTGAGGGCCGCGCACATTTCGGGCGAAAGAATCTGCATGTAGCGCGCCAGCACCACCAGATCGACCTGGTTGTCACGCGCCAGCTCAAGGACGCGCGCTTCCTGCAAGCGCTTGGCATCGGCCGATGCCCCGGCCGCCAACGGCAGATGATGAAAGGGAATGTTGTAGCTGGCCGCCAGCTGATAAAAGTCGGAATGATTGGAGACGATGGCGCTGATTTCCACCGGCAACAGGCCGCTCTTGTAGCGAAACAGCAAGTCGTTGAGGCAATGGCCGATCTTCGAGACCAGGATCATCAGGCGCGGCTTGACGCGCGCATCATGCAGTTGCCACTCCATGCCGAGCGCCTCTGCCAGCGCGCAAAAGCGCTCGCGCAACTGCGGCGCCGGCGGCGCACCGTCTTCGGCGGCGAAGTGCACGCGCATGAAGAACAGTCCGGACTGGGCGTCGCCGAACTGGGCCGAATCGAGGATATTGCAGGCGCACTCGGCCAACAGGCCGGAGACGCGATGCACGATGCCCTTCCGGTCGCGGCAGGACAGCGTGAGGATGTATTCCGGATAAACGATTTGCGACATGACGCGCGGCCTCCGTTGCGGGAGGCCGGTATTGTCGCATGCAGGGCTGAGCGTTTTGCTCAGCCCTGCCAGAGCTGCATCAAGCCACGTTCAGGCGCTTGCCGGCGGCGGCCGCGGCAGCGCTGTTGACTTGGATGTCGCCCGAGATCTGGCCGCCCTCTTCAATCACCAGCTTGCCATAGCGGATCTTGCCGGACACCTTGCCGCTGGAGAAGATCACCAGCTTTTCACGCACGGTCAGGTCGCCATCGAATTCGCCGCGGATTTCAGCCAGGTCGACTTCGGCCGAGCCCTTGAAGGCGCCCTTGTCGGCGATCTGGATCATGCGCGAATCCATGGTTGCTTCAACGCGGCCTTCCACCACCAGCGTGTCGCAATCGGTGATCTCGACGCCCTTCAACTTGATGTTGGGACCGACGATCAGCTTGCTGCCGGTTTCATTGGTGCTGGCGTTGTTCATGGCGGCTTCCTGGTTTTTGTTGGCAGACAGGGAGGACGAAGACAGGGGCGAAGAACCGAAGGGTTTGGCAGTGCCGGACATGGTGGAGATCGGCGGATTGGCGGAGCTGGTCGTGGTATTGGTGTTGGTATTGGAGTCTTTTTTGCCGAAGAGCGAATCGGAACGAAGCATGGGTGATTCTCCTGTCTGGGTTTGAGCTGGCCGAGTGTCCCTTTTGCAAAGGGAAGGCGAGGTTGAGACAGGTCAACAGTATTGAAGTTCCGCGGGGAAAGCTTGTTTCGGGAAAAGTTCTTACATTTGTTACCCCGGCCGGTCGAGGATGGAGATGAGGCTTGCGCAGCCGGACAGCACAAACTATAGTTGTACAAACCATCTGTACAACTGGTCCCAACCCATGCAAGCCGTCAAAATCAGTGAATTGCGCGCCAATCTGATGTACTACCTCAAGCAAGCGAGCGAGGGGAATGAGATTGTAGTCACCTCACGCGGAGAGGCGGTCGCCACCATTTTGCCCCCCATGGACAAGCGCAAGAACGCACGCGCGCAACTGAACCGCCTGGCCAAGACCGCCAAGATCGGTGATGTGCTGGCTCCCATCGGCGAAACATGGGATGTTGACAAGTGATCGTGCTCGACACCTGCGCCATCATCTGGGACGCACTCGAGCCATCCAAACTCAGTTCAAAGGCCAGGAAAGCGATTGAAGATGCAAGCGGGCGGCAGGCCATTTTGATCAGCGACATTTCGCTTTGGGAGATCGCGATGCTGATCACGCGCAAACGCTTGCAGGTCAGCGAAACGCCAGCCAGATTTCTTCGACTGCTTCTGGATGCCCGCCCCTTCCAGATCGTCGCCTTGTCTCCCGATATCGCCGAGCTGGCCGTCACGCTGGATCAGCGCGTCAATGGTGATCCGGCCGACCGGATCATTGTTGCAACGAGCATGGTTTATAGGGCGCCTCTCGTGACTGCCGACCACAACTTGCGCGATGCCGGAGTCGTTGACGTCGTCTGGTGAAAAGCCCGCAGCAGTCCATCTGCATAACATATAGCCTCTGAGCGCCCGCTCAACACGCCAAATCGCGAATGGCATCGGAACGCTTGTCCCGCATCAGCCCGCGCCCGCCGCAATCCCGCAAAGTCTCCTGCGCCCGTCCCGCCCGGAGAAGACTCCATGCCGCGCCTGTTGCCGCTTGCCATTGTTCTTGTTGCCCTGTTGCCGACACTGGCCACAGCCCGCGATGACCTGGCGCCCCGTCCTCCCTGGCTGGGCCAGATCACGAGCACCGACTACGACGGCGAGGAAGACGATCTGCTCACCGCTGGCCTGGGCGCAAGCGGACTCGGTTCGCCGATTGCGCCTTTGATGATCGCCGCCACGCCGCAATGGATGCGGCGCCTGGCCATCTACAACAACTACCGCGCCCTGGTCGACACCACCATCGGCGGCGGCTACGGCAGCCTGTACGGCCCGAATATCGATGCCAATGGCGAAGCCATTCCGGACGAGGGCATGATCGCCGGCACCGAGTACCTGGCCTATGCCGACGATGGCAGCGGTCGCCAGAACGTCACGCTGATGGTGCAGGTGCCGCAGAAGTTCGATGTCGGCCATCCCTGCATCGTCGCCACCGCTTCGCCCGGCTCGCGTGGGGTGTATGGGGCCATCGGCAATGCTGGCGAATGGGGCTTGAAGCATGGCTGCGCGGTGGCCCATGCCGACAAGGGCACCGGCAACGGCATTCACGATCTGCAGGCCGATACCGTCAGCCTGCAGGACGGCCTGCGCATGGATGCCAGGGAGGCCGGCAAGAACGCCAACTTCAGCGCACCCATCAGCCAGGCGCAGCGGCGCGCCTATGTGCAGGCCTTTCCCGGCCGGCACGCCTTCAAGCACGCGCATTCACAGCAGAACCCGGAACAGGATTGGGGCAGGAACACGCTGCAGGCACTGCAGTTCGCCTTTTACGTGCTGAACCAGCAATTCAAGCTGCGCCTGGATGCGGCCAATACCCTGACCATCGCGGCCGGGGTTTCCAATGGCGGCGGCGCGGTGCTGGCGGCGGCGGAACAGGATACGCAAGGCCTGATCAAGGGCGTGGTGGCGGCAGAGCCGAATCTCGCCGTGGCGCCGGATGCGGCGCTGCGGGTCACACGCGGCAAGCGCAGCATGCAGGGCGGACGCAATCTGCTGGACTACACCAGCTTCGCCAATCTCTACCAGGCTTGCGCCGCCCTGGCCGACCCTTCCGGCAATGCCTTCAACACCGTGCTGTTTTCCGCGGCCCAGGCGCGCTGCGATGCGCTGGCCGCGGCCAGCCTGATCAGCGGCGCCAGCTACAGCGAACTGGGCCAGAGCGCGCAAAGAGTCCTGCTCGATTTTGGCTATGAAGCGGAAAGCGCGCCGCTGCATGCCGCCATGTTTTCCTTCGCCAGCCAGTCGCTGGTGGCCACTTTCGCCAATGCCTATGGCCGTTTTTCGGTGCTGGACAATCTTTGCAGCTGGAGCTTTGCCGGACCTTCGGCGCTGCTGCCGCTGTCCTTTGCGCTCGGCAACGGGGTGCCGCCCACGCTGGGTGTGGAACTGGTGAAAAACGGCGAGGACGGCCAGGCGCTGTCCCTGGTTGCCATCGACTACGATCTGCCGGGCGCGCAATGCGCGCGCGCGCTGGTCACGGGCAACAGCGAACAGGCGCGCCGGGTGCAGGAAGGCATGCGGCAAGTGCAGCGCGGCGGAAACCTGCACGGCCGTCCCGCCCTCATCGTGCATGGCCGCGCCGATACCCTGATTCCGGTCGGCTTCAGTTCGCGCCCCTATCTGGCGCTGAACCGGCAGCAGGAAGGCGTCAACAGCAAGCTGCGCTACATCGAGGTCACCAACGCCCAGCATTTCGATGCCTTCCTGCCGCTGCCCGGCTTCGGCGAAAACTACATTCCGCTGAACTATTACTTCCACCAGGCCATGGACCTGATGTACGCCCACCTGCGTCGTGCGCAGCCGCTGCCGGAAAGCCAGGTGCTGCACACCTTTGCCCGCGGCAGAACGGGACTCCTGGCCAATCCGATCTCCAGCGCCAATGTCCCGGCCATTCCCCTCAAGGCCAAGCCGGGCAATCGCATCGTGGTGGATGAACAGGGGATGGTGGTGCCGGATTGATGCGGTTCAGTTCAGGAAGGCGCTGAATACGCGCGTCCCCGGCGCTTATAACCATCGATTTCTTTTTCGCCGATCCAGCGCACCCTCATTCCGCCGTTGCCAATCGCGGCCCGGCGTGTGCGTCTCTGGCGTGGGCCAGCGGCAGCACCAGGGTGAAGGTGCTGCCCTTGCCCAGGCCTTCGCTGGTGGCGGTGACGCTGCCGCCGTGCATGGTCATGATGCTTTTCACCAGCGCCAGGCCGAGTCCCAGTCCGCCCACGGAACGCTCCGGCGTGCGGCGGGCCTGGATGAACAGATCGAAGACGTGCGGCAGCAGGGCGGCATCCATGCCGATGCCGTTGTCGGCGACGCTGAAATGCAATTCGTCCGGCGTCACTTCCAGCTCGAGCCGGATTTCGCCGCCGCGCGGGGTGTACTTGGCGGAATTATTCAGCAGATTGGTCACCACCTGCACCAGGCGCGTGGCATCGCCCAGTACCAGCGCATCGGCCGCCGCCAGGCGGCTGACCAGCACGTGCTTGCGCGATTCGATCAAGGGCATGGCTTGCTCGAGCGCGCCGTCGATCACGCTCTTGAAGCTGACCTGGGCCTTCTCCAGCAAGACCAGGCCGCGCGTGACGCGCGAAACATCCATCAAGTCGTCCACCAGCTCCGTCAGATGGCGCACCTGGCGGCCGATGATGTCGCTGGCGCGATGGACCTTCTGTTCTTCGCTGGCCAGCTTCAGCAAATCCGCCGCCGCGCTGATGGGCGCCAGCGGATTGCGCAACTCATGCGCCAGCATCGCCAGGAAGTCATCCTTGCTGCGGTTTTCCTGCTGCAGCGCTTCGCGCGCATGGCGCTGGTCGGTGATGTCGGTACTGGTGCCCAGCCAGCGCACGATCCTTCCATGCTCGTCGCGGATCGGCACCGCGCGCGACAGGAACCAGCGGTATTCCCCCTGCCGGCTGCGCAGCGGGAAAGTGTCTTCCCAGGTGAGCTGGCGCTGGACGATCTGCTCGGTATAGCGCTGGCGCACGCCGTCCACCCAATCCGGATGATGGACCCGGGTCCAGCCCCAGCCCTGCATCTCTTCCAGCGTGGTGCCCGTGTATTCCAGCCAGCGGTTGTTGAACCAGAAGACGCTGCCGTCGCTGTCGGCCATCCAGGCCAGTTGCGGAATGTTTTCCGCCAGCGTCCGAAAGCGGATTTCGCTCTGCTGCGTTTCCAGCTGGGCCTGCTTCAATTGCGAAATGTCCAGCACATAGGCAATGGCGGTCTGCTTGCAATCGTCCAGGCAGGTGGCGCCCACCATCACCGGCACCCGGCTGCCGTCCTTGCGGAAGTACTCCTTCTCGAAGGGTCGGGTCTTGCCGGTCAAGGCAACCGATTGCGAAGCGCAACGGTCGACCTCTTCCCAATCCGGCGGGGTCAGGTCGCGCCAGGACAGTCCATGCCGCTCGAAGTCTTCCCGGCTGTAGCCCACCATCTCCAGGAATTTGTCATTCACCGCCACCAGGCTGCCGTCGAGGCGATATTCATAGATGCCGATGATGCCGGCCTCGACGATCTTCATGAATTTGGCATCGGCCCGGCGCCGCTCTTCTTCCGCCAGCTTTTGCGGGTGAATGTCGGTACTGGTGCCAAGCCAGCGCTCGATCACGCCGTGGGCATCGCGGATCGGCAGCGCCCGTCCCAGCGCCCAACGGTACTCGCCCGAACGATGGCGCAGACGGTATTCAACCTCGAACGCTTCGCCGCTGGCCAGGCTGTGCTGCCAGCGCGCCAGGATGCGCGAGCGATCGTCCGGATGAAACAAGGGGGCCCAGCCCTCGTCACCCTCGCTCAAACCCGGCGGCGCGCCGGTGTAGTCGTACCACTGCTGGTTGAAGTAATCGTGACAGCCGTTGGGCAAGGACGACCACACGATCTGCGGCATGGCATTGGCGATTTGGCGGAAGCGCGCTTCGCTTTCCTCGGTGGCTTGCTGCTTCAGGCTGGCGGCGGTGACGTCTTCCACCTGGTGGATGATGTAGACCAGTTGTCCGGCGCCATTGAATACCGGCGTGTTCAAGGGCTGCCAATAGCGCAGCTCAAATTCGCCTTCGCGTTCGCCATGCAGGGGAATGTCGTATTTCTGGACCGCCATCGCGTCCGGCGCCTGATTGCGCAGCACGCGATGCAGCGAAGCGGAAAGATTGCGCACGCCGCTCGCGTCCGGTTCATCGGGGTTGTCGGGAAACACCTCGAACAAAGGGCGTCCAAGAATTTCTTCGCGCACGGTCTTGGTGGCGCGCAGGTAGGCGTCATTGACCGCCGCGATCCTGAAGTCAGGCTCCAGGATCAGGGACGGCGTGGGCACCGCCTGGAACAGCAGACGAAAGTCCGGCTCCAGCGCGACTTGCACAGAGGCGCGATCGCGCATTGCTCGATTTCCCTCGCGGACATGTGTATCCGAAGCTAGACAACATATCGCCCCCTATCGTTCGCGAAGCGCTGCGCCAGCGGGCGCCGGCATGCAGGCTTGCAGGC
>JAEVZY010000246.1 GCA_023392035.1 Pseudomonadota bacterium
CCCTGCTGGCCAACAAGGTGAGCGCCGGCCTCTACTACGGCGTCACCGCCGGCGGCTACATCGGAACCGAAGCGCAAGCCGTGATGGCAACCCTCAATGCCGGCGGCAGCCTGGCCGCCGCGCAAGCCGCCGCCGCCCCGGCGCTCTACCGCCGCATGATGACCGGGTTTTATGTGGCCCTGTTCAACCGCGTACCCGACGCGGCGGGTCTGGCCTCAAACCTGGGCGACATGCTGCAATATCACCAAACGCTGGCCGACGTCGCCAACAACTTCTACAACAGCAATGAAGCGAAGACCGGCGGCCTGGTCTGGAATGCCGACGGCAGCGCCATCAGCGATACCGCCTTCGTCACCCAGGTCTACCAGCTTGCCGGCAACAAGACCGTCACCTCCGCCGACCTCGCTCCGTGGCTCGCCCGGCTGCAGCAGACCAGCCGCGGCCAGGTGCTGGTGGAAATGGTCAACAGCATTGCCAACTACGCCGGCACCGACGCTTCCATGCTGGCGGCGCGCCAGGTGTTCAACAACAAGATCGCCGTCGGCCTGACCTATGCCAGCACCGTCGGCGGCAACCTGGCCGGCGCCGAGTACAAGCTGGCGCAATACTCAACCGGCGCGGCGACCGCCTTCGCCTCGGCCCAGGCGGCGGTGAACGCGATCCAGGCCGAAGCGGCGAGCGCGCAAGCGGGCGTCACGCCCACCAGACTTGCCGCCAATGCCACGCCCATCGAGGAAGCGCGCCGTCAGGTGGCCCAGCTCTACGCAGCAGTGCTCGACCGCGCCCCCGACGCCGGCGGCCTTGACTACTACGTCAAGCAGTTGATCGGCGCGCCGCCGGCGCAGCCGCGGGACGTGGCGCTGGGCATGCTCAACAGCGATGAAGGCCGTGCAATCTACCAGGCGCTTTCCAACAGCCAGTTCGTGTCGCAGATTTTCAGCCAGACGCTCGGCCGCGCCGCCAGCGCCGCCGAGCTCGCCACCTGGACCGCCGCGCTGCAAACCCAGGACCGCAGCGCCATCGCCGTGCAGATTGTGGACAGCATCGTCAATGCCAGCGACAGCGCCTCGCAATCGGCACGCAATCTGCTGCAGAACAAGGCTGCGGTGGGCATCATGTATGCGCTGGACATGGACGGCAGCGGCGACATGGCCACCTGCAAGGCGCTGATGGACCAGGTGACGGCCACCGACACCGCCACCGCCATTGCAACGGCCAAGAACCAGATCACTCTGCTGGCCAGCAACGCCGCCGCCACCGCCTACACTTACGTCAGTTCCGCCTATACCAAGGCAGGCACCGCCGCGACCGCCGCAAAACAGGCCACCACTTACGCCCAGACCCTGGTTGCGCAGTCGATCATCCCCACCACGACCGGCTCGCAACGCTTCACCGGCATTGCGCAGTTGTATCGCGCCATTTTCCAGCGCGATGGCACCTACCTGGAGTTCGACTACCACTACACCGTGATGGTGAACAACAATTTCACCATGGGGCAGGAAGCCGATATCCTGCTGGCCAGTCCCGAGGGACAGGGCTGGTTCCCGCCCTCGCAGACCAATACCCGGTTTCTCAACAGCGTGTACCAGGCCGTGGTGGGGCGCGCCATCGATTCCGGCGGACTCAGCTTCTGGGGCAACCAGCTCAGCAGCGGCTTCACGCGCGGGCAGGTGCTGGTCAACATCATCAACGGCTTCCTGGGCAACGACGGCGCCGTCACCAGCGACTTGCAAGCGCGCTCGACCTTCGGGCAAAAAATTTCCAGCGTGCTGGCCACCGACCAGGCTGCCGCGGCAGCAGCGGGTTATGCGCAGTTGTCCGCGCTGACAACGGCGGCCAATCGCGCCGCGGCCGACTACAACGTCTATCGCGGCAGCCTGGTCGCGCGCACGACCGGCGAGGCCGATGCGGCCACCATCCCGTCCAGCCAGGGCGCGCAATACCTGCAGGTACAGCAGCTTTATCTCGGCGGCCTGAACCGGGCGGCCTCGCTGCAGGACGAGAACTACTGGTTCTGCCGCTTGCAGAGCACGAACATCAACATCCTGGCGCAGGAGATGATCGACAGCGCCGAAGGCCAGACTTTGTATGGCGGC
The DNA here is from genome assembly GCA_023392035.1 of Pseudomonadota bacterium. Lineage (GTDB taxonomy): Bacteria > Pseudomonadota > Gammaproteobacteria > Burkholderiales > Burkholderiaceae_D > Lacisediminimonas. Next base: position 2,097 of record JAEVZY010000246.1, read on the forward strand.
ACGAGCAATGCGCAGTTTGTCGACCGCGTGTACCGCAACACCTTCGGCCGCCCGGTGGACGCATCCGGTTCCACCTTCTGGACCAATGCGTTGAATACCCAGACCCGCGGCCAGGTGCTGGTGGGCATCATCAACTCGATGGTGAACTACAGCGGCAGCGACGCTTCGGAACTGCAGAACAAAACCAACTTCCTCAATCGCGTGAGTTCGGGCATGGCTGCCGTCAACAGCGCCGCGCTGGCCGCCAAAAACAATGCCAACACGGCCTTGCAGAACTGGGTCAGTTCCGCGGTCGCCGACGCCAATGGCGTTGCCGCCGGCGGTGACGCCTCGGCGCTTTCGGCATTCAACGCCAGCGCCGAAGCCAGGACCCGCAAACAGATCGTGCAGCTGTACCTGCTGCTGCTCAATCACGGCCCCGACTACATCACGTTGAACAACCTGGTCGCTTCCGGCCAGACCACATTGCAGATCGCCCAGCAAATCCTGGCCTCGCCCGAGGCGCAGGGACTGTACGGCAGTCTGACCGGCAGCGCCTTCATCATCGCGGTTTTCCAGACCAGCCTTGGACGCGCGCCCAATGCTTCCAATGGCGACCTGAATTACAGCGGCAGCAACGCCCAGATTGCCGTGAATATCGCCAACGCCATATCCACCTATTCAGGCAGCGACGTCTACGACCTGCAGGCCATGAACGTCTTCAACAACAAGGTCACGATCAGCCTGAAGTCGCTGGCAGCCACGGCGCAATCCCTGGCCGACAGCGCGCAAGCCATCGCCGCCGACGCCACGCGCGTGCTCGCCGCCAATCCCCGTCCGCTGGATGTGCTGGTCCCCTCCAGTTGGATAGTCGGCACTGCCAGTGGCGCGCAGCAAATCGGCGCACGCCCGACCATCGTGCGCACCTGGGACCGCTGGGGCAAGCTCAAGACCCAGACCGACGCCCGCAATGCCGCCTGGGTGACGCAGTACAGCTACAACGCCAACGGTCAGCTCAAGAGCGTGCGCGACGCCGGCGGCGCCATCCAGCAGTATTACTACGACGCACTGGGCCGCACGGTGGCCACGCGCGACGCCCGCGGCTATGTCAACGGCTATGTCTACGACTTGCAGGGCCATGTGGTGGAAGAGTTGCACGCCGATGGCGGCGAAGTGCAGAACCGCTATGACGCCTTCGGCAACCTGGTGCAGCAGCGCCTGGCCGACGGCCAGACCACCGCCTGGGGCTACGACGCCCTGGGCCACATCATCAGCAAAACCATCGCCCCCAATACCCTGGTGGAGGTGTACGCCACCACGGTGGACGACATCGGTTCCTGGACGCCCCATGCGGCCACCCAACTGGTGGGCAAGGTCCTGACCGAAACCTATGGAGTGGATCAGCTTGGGCGGCGCGTCTGGACCGTGGACGCCAATGGCAAGCTCAGCCAAACCTTCTACGACCTGCACGGCAACGTCCTGCAGACCATTGATGCCCTGGGCCGTTCCACCCGCTACGCCTACGACGCCTTCGGCCACAAGACCGATCAGGCCGATGCCCTGGGACTATGGCAGCACTGGGACTGGGACGCCTTCCGCGTCAGCCGCTACCAGGACGTAGGCGGCCACGTCACCACCACCGCCTACAACAGCCTGGGACTGATCAAGACCCAGCAATCCGACCTCGGCCAGGACCTGCGCTACACCTATGACAGCGCCTCGGGCCTGCTGGTAAAGATCGAGGATCGCAGCCTGGGCGGCGGCCAGGCGAAACTGACCCAGTACGCCTGGGACCTGGCCGGCAACCACACCCGCGAAAAAACCTCGATCGTGCGCATCAGCGACGGCGCCGAACTGGACGTGGCGCAGGACAACCACCTCTCCTGGGACGCGCTGGGCCGGCTGGTGGAAGTGAGCGACGCCCGCCAGCGCCTGCAATACGGCTATGACGCCGTGGGCAACATGATCCACCAGATCACCACCTACGACCTGGACAACGACCCGACCGCAGCCGGCCCGGACGCCATCACCAACTGGCAAGACAGTCCCACCACGCAAGACCTGTGGAACAGCTATGACTCCATGAATCGCCAGACGGTGATCAATGGCCGCAGCAGCAACGGCGGGGCCAACATCACCATCGATGCCACGCAAGGCACGCACGTCAACTACGACAGTTACGGCCACCAGATCACCAGCACCGGCGCCGGCACGCTGCAAAACGGCACGCGCGGCCTGGTCGCCACCGGCTACAGCTGGGACGCCGCCGGACGCCTGGCCGACACCTGGCGCATGGATGCCGGCGACATCGAGCAGCGCCGCTACGACGCCACCGGCCACCTGCTGCAAAGCCAGCAGCTCACCAGCCTTTCCAGCGGCACCCTGAACACCATAGGCGTCAACGCCATGCTGCAACTGAGCGCCTATGACGCCGCCGGCCAGCTCAAGGTGCAGGCGCTGGTCAAAGGCTCGGGCCAGCGTCCCGCGCTCACCACCCACTATGAATACGATGCCGCGGGGCGCATGAGCAGCTACGACATGAGCAACCACGACGCCGGCTTCGCGCGCCGCAGTTACTACAGCTATGCCGGCCGCGCCGACGGCAAGCTGATAACCCAGATCAAGATGTGGAGCGAATTCGACGGCGGCGCCCTGGACAGCGTAGTCGGCCAGACCGACAACAGCTACGACGCCAACGGCTTCCTCATCGGGGTGCAAGGCAGCGCGCAAAACGCCCAGGACACGCGCAGCTTCGTCAATGACGCCCAGGGCCATGTGCTGCGCAAGACCCAGGTCGACGCCAAGGACGCCAGCGTCTTCCACGTGACCCGCAGCCTGATCGCCAATGGCCAGGAGCTGGGCAGCAGCAGCGATACCACCGCCCCCACCCCCAGCACCTTCGGGCAGGACTATGAACCGGTTGCCGCCAGCGGCGGCCCGATGTTGTACACGGTGCAAG
>JAEVZY010000265.1 GCA_023392035.1 Pseudomonadota bacterium
GCCCTGGGCGGCGGCGGCCGGCGTTCCGCCTGGGCCGGTGGCCGGCGGCTTCTTGGTCAGGAACCAGACCAGCGCCGTCAGCAGCGCCACGCCCAGCACGGCCAGCAAGGCACCCAGGGGAAAGCCGCGTCGCCGTTGTTGAGTCGTGCCTGCGTCCGGGGTCGGGTTCTGTCTGTCCATAGTGGTCCTTCTGTCATGCGTTCGAGCTGCGCAGGGCGCAAGGCCGCTTGCGCTCGCGGAAAGTCGCCATGCTGGCGGGTCGATGTATCCGGGTTTTGTCGGCGGCAGCGGCAAATGTATCGTTATGTATTCCGCTGCGTTATCAAGTGTGCCACGTAACCTCAAAAGCGCGTGCGCGCAATAGGACGGCAGGGGGAATATCCGCCGGCTTGATCGCAGCCAAGCGGCCAACGGCTTGCGTCAACCTGCTTCAGGGGCGGGGATCATACTGTTTCCATTCCATGCCCCTCTGGAGACAGATTCATGCGATCCCACGAATTGGTCGAGCAAATTGTTGACGCCATGGCGGAGAGCCGCGGCGAGGAAAAAATACTGCGCGAAGCGCTGTACTCGCTGGTCAGCCTGGCCAAGGCCGAGCAAATCATCGTCGACGATGAGATGTTGCAAGCGCATTATTTGCCGCCGCAGCAAGCAAGCCGCGAAGTGCAAATGCATTGATTCGAAATGGGGTCGGCGTTGCCGACCCCATTTCACGCAAGGCTTATTCCTTGATGTTGGCAGCCTTCACGATGCCGGCGAACTTGGCCCGTTCGCTCTTGACCAGGGTTTCGAATTCGGCGGTGGGCATGCCGCTCGGTTGCGCGCCCTGTTTTTCCAGCGCTTCCTTCACTTCCGGCATTTTCAGGACTTCGGCCATGTCCTTCTGCACTTTGGCAACGATGGCGTCAGAAGTTCCCTTCGGCACGAAAACGCCGAACCATTGGGTCAGGTCGAATTTTTCCAGCCCCGGCGTGGCGGCCACGCCCGGCACCTTGGGAGCGGCCGGAGAGGGATGACGCGAAGACACCGCCAACGCTTTCAGCGCCCCGGCCTGCACATGCGGCAGAGCCGTGGGCAGGCCGGCGAAGCCGATGTCGACATGGCCGGCCAGCAAGTCGGACACCGCCGGCGCCACGCCCTTGTACGAAACATGGGTCATCCGCACGCCCGCCATCTGTTCCAGCAAGGCGCCGGCCAGGTGTTGCGGCGTGCCGTTGCCGGAAGAGGCGTAGCTGACCTTGTCCGGATTCTTTTTGGCATAGGCCACCAGCTCGGCCACGCTCGAATAGGGGCGCGAGGGATGCGTCACCAGCATGAAGGGCAGGCGTACCGCCTGGGTCACCGGCCGCAGATCGGTTTCCGGGTTGTAGCTCATCTTCTGCATGATGAACTGGTTGATCACGACTTCTGCCGTGGCCGACATCAGGATGGTGTTGCCGTCCGGCGCCGCTTGCGCCACATAGGCCGCGCCAATCGAGCCGGAAGCGCCCGGCTTGTTTTCCACCAGCACCGGCACTTTCCATTTGTCCGCCAGCTTCTGGCCCAGCAGGCGCGCCACCGGATCGACGCCGCCGCCCGCCGGATAGGGAACGATGAAACGCACCGGCTTCTCGGGCCAGTGCTGGGCGAAGCTGCTGCCGGCGCCAAGCGCGCCGACCATGACCAGCGCGGACGCAATCACGATCTTGCTGAACTTCATTGGATGTCTTCCTTCTCTTGTTTTGGGTTGTAAAGGAGAAGGATTGTAGCGCCCGGAATTGCCGTCCGGCCTTGCCGCCAAAGCGGGCGGCAAGGCTGTGTGAGTTCAGCTCAAGGTCTCACGGCCTCAGAACCTCACTGCGCGGCAGCGAAATCCTCATCCAGGAACTGCTGCACCGCCTGGAACAATTGCATGCGGTTCTTTTCCATGATGATGGTGTGCGTGCCTTCGCCGATTTCCACATAGCGCTTGTAGGGCGCGTTCACCAGCTTGGCGAAATAGGCGTGCAGCATGTAGCTGGGCAGGTCGGCATCCCATTCGGCATGCGCGAGGAACACCGGCACCTTGATCTGGCCCGGATCGTAAAGCGGCTTGTTGTTGGCCCAGTAGTCGCGCGTGTCCTGCACCGTGCCATTGGGGGCGCGCAGCATGGGCTTGGCCATGGCAGAGCCGACGGGATCGGTGGCCAGCGTGGCTTGCGCCCATTGCTCGAACCAGCCGGCGGGAATCAGGCTGGCTTTCTTATCCTCCGGCACGCCTTTCAACCAGCGGTCCTTGGCCGAAGCCATGGAAACCAGGCGGTAAGCGCCGAGCTTGCCGCCGCTGTCGGTGAGCGAAGCTTCGCGGCGCAGCCATTGCGGCGCGTACAGCACCAGCTTGTTCACCTTGTCATTGTTTTGCGCGGTGTACCAGCCCATGGTGCTGGTGCCCCAGGACCAGCCGAGCAGGTTGAGTTTTTTCGAACCGGTGCGCTTGAGGATGAAATCGACCACGGCGCTGACATCGCGTACCGCGGTCTCGGTGCGCACGATGGGCGGATTGTTTTCCGGCGGCTGCGACATTTCCGGCGGTCGCGTCGAACGTCCATAGCCGCGCAGGTCAAGCAGGTAGACGTCATAGCCGTGGCCGGCGATGTAGTCCATCCAGGACATGCCAGCCAGCGGCAGATCGAAGGCGGTTTCGGACGGGTAGGTGGAGCCGTGCACATACAGCAGGATGCGCTCGGGGCCGAACCTGGCCACGCCTTGCGGGCGCTTGTTGCGCACGTACAGTTCGATGCCGGGATCGAGCGCGGGCACCATGAATTCCTGCATGACGATCTTCGGCCGCGGCGCATCGGCGGCGCCGTGATCGTGCGCGTTGGCAGTCAGCGAGAGGCCAAGCAGGCTGAATGCGAACAGGAAGTGGGTCAGGGTTTTGATGTTCGTCTCCTTCTTCTTGTTGATGAGCGGCGCGCACGTCGCCGGGCGGGATCAAGCCATCAGGTTGGCGCGGTCGGTGCTGACCTGACGCGCATCCTCCAGCCGGATTTTCTTTTGCTTGAGCAGGGACTGCAGGTCGCTGTTCATGCTGTGGCAGCCGGAATTGGCATCGGCGTCCAGCTTGTTGAGCAGTTCGCGCACGCCGCCCAGGTTGCGCGCCTCGATCAGGCGCACGGCGTCGGGGTTCATGGTCAGGCACTCGGTGGCCAGGTGATAGGACTTGCCGTCGGCCGCCGGCAGCAGGGCCTGGCACAGGATGCCGCGCAAATTGGCCGCCAGCGCCTGCGCTTCGGAGTCGGTATTGCCAAGCAGGCGCAACATTTTTTGCAGGCCCATTTCGGTCGAGCGCGCATGCAGCGAGGCGATCACCAGCGGACCGGATTCGGCCAGCGCCACGGCTTCGCGTGCGGTTTCGGCGTCGCGGATCTCGCCGATCAAGACCACGTCCGGCCGTTCGCGCAAGGCATCCAGCGCGCCCAGGTAATAGGAAAGCGTGTCGCCGTCGACGCCTACTTCGCGCTGGGTGACGATGCATCGCCGCTGCGGAATCAGGGTTTCCACCGGGTCTTCGATGGTGATGATGTGGCCGGAACGATTGCGATTGATCTCGTCCAGCAAGGAGGCGGCAGTGGTCGATTTGCCCTGGCAGGTATCGCCCACGATCAGCACCAGGCCGCTGTGCAGCTTGGCGAAGCGGCGCGCGTTCTCGCGCAGGCCGGTTTGCGCCAGCGGCAGCGGCTCGGTCGGGAAGCGGCGGATCACGCAACCCAGGCGATTCTTGCCCTGGAAGGTGAAGCAGTTCAGGCGGATGCGGGCGCTGTGCAAATCCTTGGCGCGGTCGAAGGCGCGGTCGCGGATCTTGTCTTCCCAGTCGGGCTCGATGACGGAAAAAAATTCTTCCATCTCTTCCAGCGTCACCGGCGTGTCGGACACCGCCACCAGGCCATGCGGCTGGCGCAGCATGATCGGGCTGTTCTGGTGAATGATGATGTCGGAAAAGAACACGCCCGAATTGAGCAGGTAGACGATCTGCTCGACCAGGGTGCCCAGCACCGGCACGTCGGGCAGTTCGCGGGAGGACAGGGTTTCGATCAGTGAGTGCTGGTGCATGGCTGGCAAGGGTGGTTACAATGCGGCAAGTCATTCTAGCCGCGCTCCCACGCCGCGGCTACCTGCGTCTTTCGATGTTGCTGGATCGCTTCAAGCTTTTTTGAAAGCTGCCGTAAAAGGCAGGTCAGCTCCATTGGCCTTCACCATGCGCGTTCGCCTTGCTTTCCTGTTGTTGCTGTGCCTGCCCGCGTTTGCCGCAAGTCCGGACATGCAGTGGCAGGCGCCGCGCATTCTGCCGCCGAAAGGGGAAGCGCCCAGCGCCGGCAGCGCGGGCGCTGCACCGGCCGCGGCCTCCAGCCCGGCTGCGGTGCCAAAACCGGTTGCGGCCCAGGCCCAGGAGGGAGCGGCTGGCCATGGGGCGGGTGGTGCCACGCCTGCCAATGGCGCCAATGTCGCTCACTCCAAAGCGGCGGCCGCGGCGCCGGCGGCGGCAAGCGCTGCAGCGGCCAAACCTGCTTCCGCCCCGGCACTTGCGGCCAGGATCAAGGAAAAGCTGGAGCAGACCCAGCTGCCGCCTCCCCGCCATCCGCGCGCTTCCGAACGCACGGCCACGGCATCGTTCATGACGCAGCAGGAATTCCGCGCCCGGCTGGCGGCCGCCGCTGCCGTCAAGGCCGAGCCGGCAGCGCCCAAAGTGCTCAATCTGACCCAGGCCAAAAAGCCGGTCCATGTAGCCAAGGCCAAGCCGCATTCCGGTCATTGGTCCTATAGCGGAGAAGAGGGCCCGGAATATTGGGCGCAACTGTCGCCGGAATGGGCGCGTTGCGGCAACGGCAATCGGCAGTCGCCCATCGATATTCGCGACGGATTCAAACTGGAACTGGAAGCGCCCTTGTTCGAGTACCAGCCTTCGCGTTTTTCGGTGCTGGACAATGGCCATACCATCCAGGCCAACATCAATTCCCCCAATTTCGCCTCGCTGATGGGGCGACGTTTCCAGTTGCTGCAATTCCACTTCCATCGTCCGGCCGAAGAGCGCCTGGAAGGCCGCGGCTATGAGATGGTGCTGCAC
>JAEVZY010000271.1 GCA_023392035.1 Pseudomonadota bacterium
TAGCAAACACCACCAGCCGCATTGGGGTTCAGCGCCTTCTCTTTTTGCCTACTTTTTCTCTTGGCAAGACAAGAGAAAAAGTAGGGGCCCGCGGGGGCCTACCCCGCTTGAAGACAATCAGCCGGCCGCAGGCCAACAACAATAACGAACAACCAATAGCCGCAGCCAAGCCAAATGCCAATTGACTACTCGATCGGCACACTCCTCAAGCGTGCCACTTCATCGGCCCCCACCGCTGCCCCCTGATTCCCCCAGGCAGCGCGAACATAGGAAACCACCGCCGCCACCTCCGCATCGGAAAGAAACGGTCCATAAGGCGGCATCCCCACCGGCCGCGGATTGCCCCGCGTGGAAGGCGCAAACCCGCCATGCAACACCATGCGGATGGCGTTCGCGGCCACCGGCGTCGTCACCGACGCATTGCCCTGCAAGGGCGGAATGTCGCGCCCCTGCCCGCGACCATCCTTGCCATGGCAATCGACACAATGCTTCTCATACAGCGGCGCGCCCTGCTTCACCAAGGCCTCGGCCACCGCCGGCCGCAGATGTGCCAGCACCGGAGCCGGCGCCGCCGGCGGCAATGACTTCATGTAAGTCGCCATGGCCCGCAAATCCGCTTCGCTCAAATACTGAAGACTGTTGCGCACCACGTCAGCCATCGGACCGAAAGCCGCGCCGTGTTCGGAGGCGCCGGTCTGCATGAAGCGCGTCAGGCCGTCCACGTCCCAGCGCTCCAGCCCTTCGGCATTGCCGCCCAGGGCCGGGGCATACCAGTTCAGCATCGGAATCAGGCCGCCGGTCAATTCGCCCGTGAGCGGCGTCGCGCCCAGGAAATTGCGGCTGGCATGGCAGGCATTGCAATGACCCAGCCCCTGCACCAGGTAAGCGCCGCGATTCCAGGTGGCGTCATGCCGCGCATCGTCCTGCCACACGCCGGGACGGAAATACAGCGTGCGCCAGTAGGCCAGCAGCCAGCGCTGGTCATACGGGAAGCGCAAGTGATGCGGCGCGTTGGGCTGATGCACCGGGGTCTGGCTCAGCAGCCAGGCGTGAATGGCGTCGCTGTCGGCGCGCGTGACGCGGGTGTAATTGGGATAAGGAAAAGCCGGATATAGAAACTCGCCATTGCGGCCGCGGCCGTTGTGCATGGCGCGCCAGAATTCGTTCGCGCTCCACTGGCCGATACCGGTTTCGCGGTCGGGCGTGATGTTGGGGGTGACCAGCGCGCCGAACGGCGTGGGCATCACCCGGCCACCGGCCAGGGGCTTGCCGCCGCGCGCGGTGTGGCAGGTCAGGCAGTTGCCGGCACGCGCCAGGTATTCGCCGCGCCGCAGCTGCGCCGAGTGGTCCGCAACGGGACTGCCGACCAGTTCGCGTCCCGGTTCATCCCACCACTGCCAGGCGAAGACCGCCGCCAAGGCCAATACGATCAGCAACAGAATGCCCAGCCAAGCCAGGCGCAGCGTGCGCAGCGTCATTTCGCACTCCCCGGCACACTGCCGCAAGCCAGCGGCAAAGGCAGCTTGATGTCGGCCTGCGGCGCGGAGTTGGCCGGCATCGGCTGCGCCGCCAGCCAGGCGGTGACGGCCAGCAGGTCTTCATCGCTCACCCTGGTGCTGAGCGTGGCCATGCAGTCCGGGGCGGCAGCATGGCGCGCGCCGTTGCGCCAGGCGCCGAACTGCGCATTCAAATAGTCGCGCGGCAGTCCCACCAGGGCCGGGATGAAGGGCTGCACGCCGGTCAGGCGCTCGCCATGGCAGGCGACGCAGGCCGGCAGCTTGCGCGCGGCATCGCCTTGCAGCGCCAGCGTCCTGCCGCGTTCGAGTGTGGCGGCCGGCAAATTGCTTGCCGGCGGCGCCGGATATGGCGCCTTGATGCTTGAAAAATAGTCGGCGATCTCGCGCAGGTAATCATCCGACAGCTGCGACACCATCCAGGTCATGGGCGGATAGTGCCGCCGGCCATCGCGAAAATTCAGCAGCTGGTTGTAAAGATAACCGGCAGGCTTGCCGGCAATGCGCGGAAAAACGCCATCGCGCGTGACCTGGTCTTCCAGTTTGTGACAGGCAAGGCAGGCCGCCACCCGCTTTTGCAGCGGCGCTTGCGGCGCTTGCGCAAAGGCGCTCTGAACTGCCAGCAAGCTTCCCCACAGCACGAATGCGAGCCCGGAGACGCCGGCGCGGCCGCCGATGAACCGTTTCATAGTTGAGATTTGGCAAATGAAGACATTTCAACAGGGGCGCAGTATCGCATGCCATCGCACCAAGCTCTTGTCATGATGTCCAAGTTGGCGAAGCACGCATGACTGCAATTTTTATCCGGCATTTTTGGGCAGGCCTGAGCGCACGCAAAGCACAAGCTGCTTGCGCGGCCAAGCCTGTTCTCTTGGGCAGGCTGGCATATGAATTGCAGTTCTCGTGCCGCAAAGAGTGGGCTTCGCGCCCGGAAAAACAGCATCCAGAGAAACAAGGAGAAGTGCATGGAAACGAATGTCCCATCCGGCGGCACCCAGAGCGGCAACATCTCCGGCGCCAGCTTTGGTGGCAGCAGCCAGTATTCGGCGCAAGGTGATAGCGCCGGCGCCCTGCGCGATGAACTCAAGAGCCTCAAGAGCGACCTCGACGATCTGGTTGCACGCGCGGCCTCGCTGACCGATCGCGAGCTCAACGACGCCCGCGATCGTCTGATGAGTCGCTTCAGTTCCATGCGTTATTCAGTACGCGGCATGGCCGACCAGGCGCGCACCCAGTTCAACCAGGGCGTGGATGTCACCAGCGATTACGTCAAGGACAAGCCGCTGCAATCGGTGGCGATCGCCGCCGGTGTCGGCCTGGTGATCGGCGCCCTGATGCGCGGTCGCGATTGATGCGCAACCGAGGGAGCCAGCAAGGTGTTTGAATCCCTGCAGAAATCCAAGCAAATCTCCGTGATCGCCCTGGACCGCCTGGGCGACTACATGGAGCTGTTGCGCATCGAGTTGCGCCTGCAAGGCCGCGAGTTGGCCATGCAGGTGCTGGGCTATGCGCTGGCCGGCCTGTTCGGACTGTTCGCGCTGCTGTTCATCGGCATCGCCATCATTCTGAGCTTCTGGGACACCGAGTATCTGCCGGTCGCGGCCTGGGCGGTGGTGGCGCTGTACCTGGCCGCGGCCGGCGTCGGCATCTGGCTGGCGCGCAAGCACACGGGCAATGCCTCCGCCCTGCAATCGCTGCGCACCGAACTCAAACGCGACGTCGACCTGGTGAAAGAGAGTCTATGAAGCCGACCACTTCGCTGGAACAGGAGCGCGAGGCCCTGCTGGAACAAATCCATTCCAGCCGGGCCGCCTACCGCCGCCTGCTGGCCCAGTATGACGAGCCGGAGCACAGCGCGGGCAGCGCCGCCTACGGCAACGACAATCGCCTGGCTCCGCGCAAGGTGCAGGTGCGCGGCATGCCGCAGGAGTTCCCGCGCAGTCGCAGCCTGCAATGGGTGCTGTCCCATCCGTGGGCGGTGGCGGGCACGGCGGCCGGCCTGGTGGCGCTGGCCGCGCTCGGACCGCGCCGCATCAAGCAGGGCATGAGCAAGATGCGACGGCGCAAGGAGCCAGCGCCGCAAGCCATGCAGCTGGTCCCCTGGCATGGCCAGGGGGGGCGCGAAGTCGTCGTACCACAAAAACCTTCCACCGCCGGTGCCGCAATGGCTGGCGTGATGGGCTTGGCCGCGATGGCGCTGCGCGATCCGCAGCGCCTGCGCACGATGGTCCAGGCCGCAAACAATGCCTGGCGCTGGCTGCAGAACCGGCGCCAGGAAAAGATGAAGTTGGACTCCCGGCGCCAACGGGACTGGAATCGCAAGGCATTGCCTGATCGCTGAAGCGGTTCCCTGGGGAAGTGGTTCAAAAGAAGGACTTTCTTTGTTCATCTTTTTTGGGAGATACACCATGAAGAAGTTGATTACCGTGCTTGGATTGATTGCTTTCACCGCCAGCCTGACTGCCTGCAACACCTTCCGTGGCATGGGACAGGATGTGCAGAAAGGCGGAGAGAAAATGGAAGGCGCAGCCTCGGAGCAGCAGAAGAAAATGTAAGCCCTTCGGCAGGGAAAACAGACGCGGTGCTGGCGCCGCGTTTGTGATTGCAAACCCGTCGGGTCCGGCGCAAGCTCGCCACGGCCTGGCGGAATTTTTATTGCAGCGTTTGTGTCAGACCGCATATCAGCGGCTTTCCGCGCGGCATGCGAAGAAGTTTCCGCGCCAAGCGAATCTTGCAGAACCTGACAATGAACCGACCGACCCCGCGACCGAGCGCCAGCCCCCTCGCGGACATACCCGACTCGCTGCGGCTGCCGATGAGCATGGAGCCGCAACCCGACGGCACCACCTGCGGACCGACCTGCCTGCATTCGGTCTATCGCTACTGGAATGACGACGATCCGCTGGCCGACATCATTGCCCGCACCGCACGCCTGCAGCTGGGCGGCACCTTTGCCGTCTACCTCGCCTGCGACGCCCTGCGCAAGGGCTATCGCGCCACCATCTACACCTACAACCTGAACGTGTTCGATCCGTCCTGGTTCGGCGGCACGCGCGTGGACGTGTCCGAACGCCTGGCGCGCCAATGCGAGGCCAAGAAAGACGACGCGCGCCTGCAATGGGCCAGCCAGGGCTACCAGGAATTCCTGCACCTGGGCGGGCGGCTGCGCCAGCTGGACTTGTCGCGCGGCCTGCTGCACAGCCTGTTGCGACGGCGCCATCCGATCTTGACCGGCCTGTCGTCGACCTTTCTGTATCGCACCCCGCGTGAGTACGGACCGGACGACGAGCCCGACGATGTGCGCGGCAAGCCGGCCGGGCACTTCGTGGTGATAGCCGGTTATGATATCGCCCGCGGCAAGGTGCTGGTGCTCGATCCCTACCAGCAAAATCCCTACGGCCAGTCGCATGAATACTGGATCGGCGTGGACCGCGTGATCGGCGCCATCCTGCTCGGCATCGTCACCCACGATGCCAACTTGTTGATCATCCATCCGCGGCACCAGCCGCCACAGGCGCTTGCATGAAGACTCTGATCGTCATCAGTCAGGAGGATGACTGGCCGTTCGATCTGCCCGGCGCGCACGTTGTCAGCACCAGCAACTACCTGACCCAGCCGCAATACAGCCGGATGCGCGATGTCACCGTGCTGAACCTGGCGCAACCCAACGATTACCAGAGCAGCGGCTATTACGTTTCCATGCTGGCCGAAGCGCGTGGCCATCGTCCCTGGCCGGATGTGAAGGAACTGGAGGACCGGCACAGTCCGGAAATGGGTCAGGCCGCCAGCGCCTGGCTGGCGCGACGGCGACGACGTCAAACCCATGACAGCCAGCGGCCGTCGCTTGCCATCCTGCGCACCCCGGGCGCGACCGCCATGCCTTCCAACCAGGGCGCCATCTCCCGCTTCTGCCAGGCCGCGCGCGAACTCGGCATGGATGCCGAAGTCATCACCCGCGACGATGCTGCGCGCATCGCCGAGTTCGACGCCCTCTTCATCCGCGACACCACCAACGTCAACGACTACACCTACCAGATCTCGCGCCAGGCCAGCATCTGCGGACTGGTGGTGATGGACGATCCGGATTCCATCGTCCGCTGCAGCAACAAGGTGTTCCTGCACGAACTGCTGAGCCGGCACGACATTCCAACGCCGCGCACGCTCCTGGTCCACCGCGGCAATCTGGACCAGGTGCTGCCGGAGCTGGGCGTGCCGGTGATTCTCAAGTTGCCCGACAGCGCGTTTTCCATGGGCGTGACCAAGGTCCACGATGCCCGGCAGTTGCGTGAAACCGCGCAAGCCATGTTCGCCCATTCCGAATTGCTGTTGGCCCAGGAATATCTGCCCACCGCCTTTGACTGGCGCATCGGCGTGCTGGCCAACAAGGCGCTGTTTGCCTGCCGCTACCACATGGCCAGCGGCCACTGGCAGGTGATCAAGCACGAGGGCGACAGCCGTTACAGCGAAGGCCTGGCCGAGGCCGTGCCCCTGGCCGAAGTGCCGGCGCAAGTGCTGGAGACGGCGCTTTCGGCGGTGGCCCTGATCGGCGACGGCTTCTACGGCGTCGACTTGAAGGAACGCGATGGCCGCTGCTACCTGATCGAGATCAACGACAATCCGAACGTCGATGCCGGCAATGAAGACGGCGTGCTGCAGCAGGACTTGTACCGCGAAGTCATGGGCGTGATCCGCCGGCGCATCGCCCTGCGGCGGGACGCGGCGCGATGAAGCCTCCCCCCTCCACGCTGGCCGCCTTCGAAGGCCAGGGCATCGAACTGGAATACATGATCGTCGAGCGCGACAGCCTGATGCCGCTGCCGATCGCCGACCGGGTGCTGGCCACCGAAGCCGGACATGAAACCGGCGAACTGCTGCGCGGCCAGCTGGGCTGGTCCAATGAATTCGTGCTGCATGTCATCGAGATCAAGAATCCCGATCCGACCCTGCCCCTGCAAACCCTGGGGCCGGCGCTGCAGCGCGAGGTGCGCTACCTGAACCGGATGCTGGACCACTTTCATGCGCGCCTGATGCCCACCGCCATGCACCCTTTGATGGACCCGGCCACGGCGCAACTGTGGCCGCAGGACCCGCACGGCCTGTATGCCGCTTACGCCCGCATCTTCGATTGCAAGACCCATGGCTGGGTCAACCTGCAATCCATGCATCTGAACCTGCCCTTTGCCGGCGACGAACAATTCGCGCGCCTGCATGCGGCGATCCGCCTCCTGCTGCCGCTGTTGCCGGCCCTGGCCGCCAGCTCGCCGCTGCTGGAAGGCCGTGCCAGCGGCGCGCTGGATACCCGCATGCAGGTGTATGCGCACAACGCCGACCTGGTTCCACAGATTGCCGGCGAGCTGATTCCGGACAGCGTGGCCAGCCGCGCGCAATACCGGCAGCAAATCCTGGAGCCCATGTACCAGGCGATGGCGCCGCACGATCCGCAAGGCGTGTTGCGCCATGAATGGCTGAATTCGCGCGCGGCGATTCCCCGCTTCGACCGCAATGCGATTGAAATCCGCGTGCTCGACACCCAGGAAAATCCCCGGGCCGATGCCGCGATTGCCGCCGCCGTGATCGGCATGACGCGCTACCTGATGCAAGCCGGCCCGCCCCTGGCCATGCAGGAAGACATGCCAACCCATTCCCTGGCGACCATCTTCCATTCCTGCGTGGAGCTGGCCGATCAGGCACTGGTGGAGAACGAGGAATACCTGGCTTGCCTGGGCATCACCGAAACTTCATGCACTGCGGGTGTTGCCTTGCACATCCTGGCGCAACAGGCGATCGAGGGAGGGCATATGCCGGAAGAAAGCGTCGCTATCCTTCAAACGATACTTGAGCACGGGCCGCTGGCGCGGCGCATCCTGCGGGCGCTGGATGGCGATTTCGGCACCGAGCGTATCCGCCAGGTCTATCGCCAACTGTGCAACTGCCTGGACCAAGGCCAGCTCTTCCTGCCGGGTGCGGCGTGAAGCGCTTTTGCGTGGTGACTTGCGAACATGGCGGCAACCGCGTGCCGGATCGCTTTCGGCCACTGTTCGCCGGGCGTTGGCAACTCCTGCGCAGTCATGAAGGCTGGGATCGCGGCGCCTTGCGCATGGCGCGCGAGATGGCGGCGGCGCTGGGCGGCGACCATCATTTTTCCGTGGTCAGCCGGCTGCTGGTGGATTTGAACCGCTCGCTGGGGGCGACGGACAACTTCTCCAGCATCACAGCCGCCCTCGTGCCCGAGCTCCAGCAAGAGATACTGGACACCTGCTATCACCCTTACCGGCATGCGGTGGAACGCTCGATTGCCGATGCCATCGAGCGCGGCGAACGCGTGCTGCATCTGTCCTGCCACAGCTTTGCGGAAGAATTGAACGGCAAGCGGCGCGAGGCCGCAGTCGGGATTTTGTACGACCCGGTACGGGTGACGGAAGACGGCATCGCCCAGCGCTGGTTTGAAGCGCTGCGGGAAGCCTTGCCGGAACAGGAAGCGCGCTTCAACTATCCCTATCTCGGCGTGGACGACGGTTTGGTCACCGCCTTGCGCGGGCGCTATCCCGATCCGCTCTATGCCGGCATAGAGCTGGAAGTCAGGCGCGATGTGATAACCGAGGCCAGGACCAGACAGAAGCTGGTTGATACCCTGTCGGCCGTACTGGCGGCTTGAGAGACCGAATCAAATCAGGACTGGACTCCGCCGCAACTCGCCGGACTTCATTCAAGCCCGGTAACCGCGCGCGGGCAAAACCGGCGCATCCGGGATCGGCTTCACGCTCGGTCCCTCGTCCAGGGTCTTGGGCATGGGCGGTTTGCGCGGCGGCAGGGGGTTGCCGGGCTTGTCGCGATCGCAGCCGGCAAGAAGCATCACTGTGACCAGTAATCCTGATATCGCAAGGCTTGACGCTTTCATCGCAGCCTCCTGAAGTTCAATGCCTTCCCAGCCGCCCGTCCACTTGCTCCAGGGCCGGGCGCAGCAGCGCGCCCGGAACCGCGCCATCGGATGCAAAAGCGGTCGGGGCCCGGGCTTCGCGGAAGTAGCGGATGGTCTCCTGCAGGCCGTCCACCAGGGTGACGCGCGGCTCCCATCCCAGCATCGAGGTCGCCATGGCGATGTCGGGCTTGCGCTTTTCCGGATCGTCGCTGGGGCGCGCGCAAAAGCCAATGGTCGAGTTGGAATTGCACAGCGCGACGATGGTCTCGGCCAATTCCAGCATGGTGCATTCCACCGGATTGCCCAGATTGATCGGGCCGGTCACTTCATCGGGACTGTCCATCAGCCGCATCAGGCCGTCGATCAGGTCATCCACGAAGCAGAAGGAGCGCGTCTGGCGGCCGTCGCCATAGATCGTGATCGGCTCCCCCTGCAAGGCTTGCATGATGAAGTTGGATACCACCCGGCCGTCATTGGGATGCATGCGCGGACCATAGGTGTTGAAGATGCGCGCGATCTTCACCTGCATGCGGTGCTGGCGGCGGTAATCGAAGAACAGGGTCTCGGCGCAGCGCTTGCCTTCGTCATAGCAGGAACGCAGGCCGATCGGATTCACATGGCCCCAGTAGTCTTCCGTCTGCGGATGGATCTGCGGGTCGCCATACACTTCGCTGGTGGAAGCCTGCAGGATGCGCGCATGCAGGCGCTTGGCCAGGCCCAGCATGTTGATTGCGCCATGCACGCTGGTCTTGGTGGTCTGCACCGGATCATGCTGGTAATGCACGGGCGAAGCCGGGCAGGCCAGGTTGTAGA
>JAEVZY010000329.1 GCA_023392035.1 Pseudomonadota bacterium
CCCCTGCCCTACAAGCTGCAAAAACACGGCCCGGTGCTGGCCGACAGCGACCGCAACCGTCGCCAGCGCGAACTGTCCGACCTGGACAAGGAATTCCAGCGCAAGCGCCGCGAATTCCAGGAAGACCTGAACCAGCGCCGCAATGAAGAACTGTCGGCCATCCTGGAGCGCGCCAACCGCGCCATCAAGCAGATCGCCGAAGCCGAGAAGCTCGACGTGGTGCTGCAGGAAGCGGTGTATGTCAGCCCGCGCATCGACATTACCGAGAAGGTCTTGAAGGCGCTCAACAACGCCAAGTAAGACCGGCTGGCCGTTTTGAAATGAGCATGCTTCTTGGACAACTGGTGCAAAGCCTGGGAGGCGAACTGCTGGGCGACCCGGCGCTGCAAGTAGAAGGCATCGCCCCGCTGGAGCGCGCCAGCGAAAACGAAGTCACCTTCCTGTCCAACCGCAAGCTGCGCGAGCAGGCCAAAAGCAGCCGGGCGTGTGCCATCGCCATCACGGGCGAGGAAAACCTTGCCCTGGGCGAAAGCTTTCGCGGTGCGCGTATCGTGGTGGCCAATCCCTACGCCTGGTTTGCGCGCGCGGCACAGCTGTTTGCCGCGCAAAAGGCGCAGCCGGTGCTGCCGGGCATCCATCCCAGCGCGGTGGTGGATGCCAGCGCAAACATTGCAGCCACGGCCAGCATCGGGCCGCACGTGACCATCGAAGCCGATGTCGAAATCGGCGAGCATTGCATCATTGAAGCCGGATGCTTCATCGGGCGCGGCGCCCGGGTCGGGCGTGACAGCCATTTTTATCCGCGCGTGAGCTTCATGGCCGGATCGCAAATGGGCGAGCGCGGCGTCATCAAGCCGGGCGCGGTGATCGGTGCCGAGGGCTTCGGTTTTGCCAATGAAAAGGGCGCCTGGATCAAGATTCCGCAAACCGGGCGCGTCATCATCGGCAATGATGTGGAAATCGGCGCCAACACCAGCATCGACCGCGGCGCCATGGACGACACCGTGCTGGAAGACGGCGTCAAGCTGGACAACCAGATACAGATCGGCCACAACTGCCGGATCGGCGCGCATAGCGCCATGGCTGGCTGCGTGGGCGTTGCAGGAAGCGCCAGGATAGGCAAGCATTGCACCTTCGGCGGGGCCGCCATGATCCTGGGCCACTTGAGTATCGCCGACAACGTGCATATATCCTCGGGCAGCCTGGTTTCGCGTTCCATCCACGAAGCGGGGCAATACACCGGCTTTTACCCTCTGGCGAAGAACGCCGAATGGGAAAAGAGCGCGGTCATTGTGCGCAACCTGGAAGGCATGCGCGCCAAGCTGCGCGAACTGGAAAAGGCCATGCGCGCCCTGCAGGATGAGGCGCAAGCCGAAAACCAAAACGAACCGGGCCGGAACCCGGAATAAATCCTTGCCCGCGGCCACGGTCGCGCGCGACAAAACAAGAGCGACCCAATGCAAGAGCAAGCCAATACCAGCCTGGACATCAACCAGATCAAGGAATACCTGCCGCACCGTTACCCGCTGCTGCTGGTGGACCGGGTGCTGGAATGGGAATCCGGCAAGAACATCGTGGCTATCAAGAACGTCACGATCAATGAAGAGTTCTTCAACGGCCATTTCCCGCACAAGCCGGTGATGCCCGGCGTCATGATGATCGAAGCGCTGGCGCAGACCGCCGCGCTGCTGTCTTTCCTGTCGATGGGACACAAGCCGGACGAGAACTCGGTGGTGTATTTCGCCGGTATCGACAATGCCCGCTTCAAGCGGCCGGTGCAGCCGGGCGACCAGCTGCGCATGGAAGTCAGCCTGCTGCGCGCCGCGCGCGGCATCTACAAGTATTCGGCGCGCGCCACGGTCGAGGGTCAGACCGCGGTGGAAGCGGAACTGATGTGCACCATGCGCAGCGCCCAGGACGCCAGCCGGCCGGCAGCATAAACATGGCACGGATACACGCAAGCGCCATCGTCGATCCGCGCGCGCAACTGGACGACAGCGTCGAGATCGGCCCCTACAGCATCATCGGCCCCCACGTCGAAATCGGCGCCGGCAGCGTCATCGGCCCGCATGTGGTGATCGAAGGACACACGCGCCTGGGCCGCAACAATCGTATCTACCAGTTCTGCTCGCTGGGCGCCGCGCCGCAAGACAAGAAATACGGCGGGGAAGACACGCGCCTGGAAATCGGCGACGGCAACACCATTCGCGAGTTCTGCTCCTTCAATACCGGCACGGTGCAGGATGCCGGCGTCACGCGCCTGGGCAATGACAACTGGATCCTGGCCTATGTGCACCTGGCCCACGATTGCCAGGTCGGCAGCCACACGATCTTTTCCAACAACGCCACCCTGGCCGGCCACGTGCACGTGGGCGACTACGCCATCATTTCCGGCTTTGCCGCCGTGCATCAGTTCTGCAAGATCGGCGCCCATGCTTTCGTCGGCATGAATTCCAGCCTGTCGCAAGACGTGCCGCCCTTTGTGCTGGTCGGCGGCAGCCCGGTTGCGGCGCGCGGCATCAATATCGAAGGTCTGAAGCGGCGCGGATTCAGCCCGCAGCAGATCCAGGGCTTGCGCAGCGCCTTCCGCCTGCTCTACAAGTCCGGCCTGACGCTGGAAGAAGCCAAGACCGCACTGGACCAGGAAGCCGCCAACAATGCGGAAGCGGCCGACTCGATCCGTACCCTGCGCCAATTCCTGGATACCGCAAGCCGTGGCATCGTCCGCTGAGCAGCCGGTCCCGGCCACACCGTCTTACGCCTGGAGAACCCGCCCGGACCAAGCGCTGTCGCTGGCCATGGTGGCCGGCGAAGCCTCGGGCGATTTGCTGGCTTCACGCCTGTTGTCGGGCCTGCGACCCTTGCTGCCCAATGCCCGCATGTATGGCATCGGCGGCGCGCACATGGAGCAGTGGGGATTCCAGAGCCAGGTGCCGCTGGAAAAACTGGCGGTGCGCGGCCTGTTCGAAGTGCTGGCGCATTACCGCGAAATCAAGGGCATACGCGACCGTCTGCGCGATCAATTGCTGCAGGACAGGCCGCAAGTGTTCGTCGGCATCGACGCCCCCGATTTCAATCTCGGGCTGGAAACCGAATTGCGCGCGGCCGGCATTCCCACCGTGCATTTCATCAGCCCTTCGATCTGGGCCTGGCGCGGCGCCCGCATCAAGAAGATTGCCCGCGCCGTCTCGCACATGCTGGTGATCTTTCCCTTCGAGGAAGAGATCTACGCCAAGGCCGGCATTCCCGCCACCTATGTCGGCCATCCGCTGGCCGAAGTGATACCGCTGGAGCCGGATGTGGCCGCGGCACGCGTGCAGCTCGGGCTTGATGCCAGCGACCGTGTGCTGGCCATCATGCCCGGCAGCCGCATGTCCGAGCTGCGCTACAACGCGGTAAGCTTCGTGCAAGCGGCCGCCTTGCTGGTGCAGCGCGACCCGGGATTGAAACTGGTGGCGCCGATGGCCGGCGAGGCGCAGGCGAAATATTTCACCGATCTGTTGCACAAGGCCGGCCTGGCCGATGTCCCGGTGCACATCCACATCGGCCAATCGCATGCCGCCATGGCCGCCGCCGACGCGGTGCTGGTGGCTTCCGGCACCGCCACCCTGGAAGTGGCCCTGTTCAAGAAGCCGATGGTGATTGCCTACAAGATGATGGAAGCGTCCTGGCAAGTTCTGCGGCACATGGGTTACCAGCCCTGGGTCGGCCTGCCCAATATCCTGGCGCGCGAATTCGTGGTGCCGGAACTGCTGCAGCGCGCGGCCCATCCGCAAGCCATCGCCGACGCCCTGTGGCGGCAACTGGAAGACGACAACCTGCGCCGCCGCCTGGCCGATCGCTTCACGCTCATGCATCACGATCTGCTGCGCAATACTGCGGCCCTGTCGGCGGAGGCGGTGTTGAATGTCATGGCCGCCCATGCAAAGGGCAATACGGCCAAGGGGAACCCGCAATGAAAGCTCGGCGCGATCCCAGCCTGGCGCTGCCGCTGTTCAACCATGACGACCCGTTGGTATGCGGTGTCGATGAAGCCGGGCGCGGGCCCTTGGCCGGCCCGGTCTATGCGGCCGCGGTGATCCTCGATCCGGCACGCCCGGTGGAAGGCTTGCGCGATTCCAAGAAGCTGACGGCCGAACGGCGCGAAGAACTGGCGCTGCTGATCCAGGAGCGGGCCGTGGCCTGGTGCGTGGCCAAGTGCAGCGAAGCCGAGATCGACCGCCTCAACATCCTGCAGGCCAGCATGCTGGCCATGAAGCGCGCCATCCATGGACTGAGCGTGAAGCCGAGCCTGGCCCTGATCGACGGCAATCGCTGTCCGGTAATGCGCGTTCCAAGCGAAGCCATCGTCGGCGGCGACGATCTGATCCCGGCGATTTCGGCGGCCTCGATCCTGGCCAAGACCGCACGCGATGCGGCGCTAGTGAAGCTGCACCGCAAATACCCAGCTTATGGGTTCGACCAGCACAAGGGCTATCCGACCGCCATGCACCTGGAACGCCTGCTGCAGCATGGCGTGTCGCCCGTGCACCGCAAGTCCTATGCGCCGGTGCGCGCGGTGCTGGAAGGCGCCACCCGCATCGACGCCAGCCTGATCGCAGATGTGATTGCGGACCTGGAAGAATGAGCAAGCTGATCAGCTCGCGCGAGAACCCGCAGTACAAGGCGCTCAAGGCCTTGACCAGCAGCACCCAGGCCAGGCGCCGCGCCGGCCAGTGCGTGCTGGAAGGCGTGCACCTGTGCCAGGCATATCTTGAGCAGATGGGCCTGCCGGCGCAATGCGTGGTGAGTGAAGCGGCCCAAGCCCATCCGGAAGCGGCCGCGCTGCTGGCGCGCTGCGAGCAGGGCGCCATCAGCTGCCTGGTGCTGGGCGGGAATCTGTTTTCCGGCTTGTCGCAGCTGGAACAGGGCGTGGAAATCCTGTTCGTGATCGATACCCCAAACAATGCCGCCATCGGCGCGCTCACCGACTCCGCCGTCCTGCTCGACAATGTGCAGGACCCGGGCAATGTCGGCTCCATCCTGCGCAGCGCGGCGGCGGCCGGC
>JAEVZY010000355.1 GCA_023392035.1 Pseudomonadota bacterium
GCCCTGGGCCCAGATCGGTGCGCCGGCTGGTGCGGCCGGTGCGCCCGCTGCGGCGGCTGCCGCCGGCGGCGTGGCCGCAGAAGGCTTGGCAACCGGAGCCTCGCCCTTGGTCTGGGCGCAGCCAGCAAGAAGGGCCAAAACGGCGAGAGTGAGAATCGAAGAGCCCTTGACGGCGAAGGCGGATGGACGGTGCATACGGTCTCCTGTTTTTATTGGAAGGACCAATTGCCGTTTGGCAACAGATCAGGAGCGGATGGTACCCAAAGCGCATGGCCGACGCAAATGCAGGAACAAGGGCCTTCAGATCCCGCGCAAGCGCTCTTCGATGGCAGGGTGGCCTTCGGAGCGCGCCAACTCCAACAGCGTTTCGAGCTGCTTGCGGTCCTGCCTCAAACGCGCCACGACAAGGTCCAGGGCCAGGAACATATCGAGAATGTCGACGTCTCCAACTTCCACCGCCTTGCCGAGCGCACTCATTCCGAGCGCGCCGACAAACTTTTGCGTCTGTACCGAATCGATGCAACCGAAAAAAATCACCTCGCGCACGCTTGGAACCTCAAGCAATACCCGAACCGCATCGGCTTCGCGCGCCGCCACGGCGCGATACAGGGCATGCATATGTGCGGGGGGATTCAGCGTCATCGGTCCGAGTTTGCCGGCTTCCCTGGCGATGGTCGGTACAGCCAGCAGATCCGGGATGATGGCCCAGAGCTTGGCGCGGGCGGCCCGTTCGACCACGGGTTCGCGTTTGCTCCAGTCGATATCGCGATAGGCGCGCGGGTCCTTGAGCAAGGAGCGCGCAATGCCAAGCTTGCCCCGGTCCAGGGCCCATTCCAGCGCAAGCTTGCCGTCGTACTCAAGGCGGTGCATATGCCGCACCTCGGCCTTGTGCTCAACCAACACATCCAGCACGGGCGTTCCCTCCTTCTCGGCGCTGATCGCAAGCCAATGCAGGAGCGGGTATTTTAATTTGCTGATCGTGCATTGCGCCAGCACCGCACAGCACTCGGGGTGCTTCAACAAGAGTTTCAGCTCGTCGACAAAGCCGTGGTACACCGCCAGCCGTAGCGCGTCATTGCCGTTCACATCCTTCTCGCAAGCGGCTTTGCGTACCGACGCATGTTCAATCAGCAGTGCAGCGATTTCATGCCTTGGCGCCAGCTCCGATTGCGGCACCCCCTCTTGCATGCGCCTGAACAAAGCGCGCAGGGCGATATGCAAGATGCTTTCCCTTTGCTGGTTGAGAGCGCCCAGCCGGGCCAGAAAGCTTGGCCGCGCCAGCAGCAGTTTCAGCACCTGCGCGGAACCTTGTGTCACGCAGGACGCAAGCAGATGTTCAATCACCAGCCCCGGCACCCCGACGTCGACATCCTTTTTCAGCACGGCAGCCACCATCTCGGGCTTGCCGTCCGCGATCGCACGGGCCAGCGCGACTTGCAAGTCGAAAGCATCGGCAGGCAGTATCGCCGCCAATTCGATGCGCATGCGTTGTTGCTGCCCCTCCTCCAGCGTCGGCAACAGGACTTCGAGCGCTTTCATGGCGTCGGGCACGTAATCCATGTTCGTAAAGCCATCCCGCAATTGCTGTTCCAGCTCAGCCGGCAAACCTGGTTTCCAGTTCAACTTTTCCATCAGGGCAGATAGCGCGAGCGGCTTTCCGCCCGCGATCAGATGCCACAGCAGGCCATGGCCCTGCTCGTCGACCAACTCCAGAAATTCCGGATGGTCGAACGCCAGCTTCGGAAGTTTTTTGTGCGGGTCGCCATGCTCGCGCAACAGCCTCCACCATTCATCCATCGGCTTCGCAGGCGTCGCGCTTGGGGCCGGCGCCGGCTTGACGGCGGTGGTGGTGGTCGTGGCGGTGGTGGTGGTGGTCGTGGTGACGCTGGTCGTGGTGACCGCTGTGCTGGTGACGTTGATATTGACCTTGGTCGTCGTGGTGGTCGTGACTTCGTCGTCCTCACCCTTCACCATGATCGGGAAGAGCGAATCCGCTTCAGCCGGGCGCACGCGCGCGGTCCGGGTCGCCACCTGGAATTCTTCCGGCAAGCTCGCATGCAGCAACTGATCGGAGGCCCTCCAGGTTTCGCCAGCGCTCGGCGCGCGTGGGGATTCCGGTTTCAATGCCGTTTCCCCTACCAGCCGCGGCGATTGCGGCCGTGGCTGGCCCTCTCCGCTGGGCGGCGCCGGCTGCAGTTGCAGGGCCGGGCCCGGCTTGTGGCCGCGCGGTTGATGCAGGCGCTTGAGCAGGTCTTCCTCGCTCCAGCCGCCACTCTTCTTCCCGCACAGGCGATTGAGCACGGCTTGCAGATCATCCATGCTCACCAGATTTGCCTTGCACAGCCAGACCAGACTCTGCATGCAGCTGTCGGCGTGGTCGGCGTCCCAGCCATGGGTGGCGGCCAGCGCATCGAGCATGTTCAACAGGCATTGCGCGGCCCGGTCCGGGTCCGTCAGCAATCCGTCATGCCACAGCGTGCCCAGCGCATTGAAAAGATTGGTCAGCGTCTGCATGTTGCGCAGGCGGGCCAGACGCTCCTGCGGCAAGACCTGCACCAGCGCCTGCGCCGCCTGCTGCAGGCTGCTGCGGGAGACCGTCGAACCCAATACCGCATCGTCCTCGCGCAGCTGGCGCTCGGCGGCCTCGATCAGGCTGAGCAGATTGCCCGCATTCTGCAAGTCGCGCATGCTGCCGCCAGCCAGCGCGGCAATGGCGGACAGGACCACGGCCAGCGCCTTGGCGAACTGGCCCGCCAGGTCCGCCTGGTCTTTCATTTTGTCGTTTACCTGGTCTTTCAATTGCGCCTGGCGCCAGGCTTGCGGCAAGCCGGCTTTCAAGGCCGTGCGCAAGAGGTTGGCGCAGGCGGTAAGCGAGCGAATGTCCTTCTTCGCCAGATCCGCCGCGTCCAGACCGGCGATGCCGATCACCAGGCGTTCCCACATCTGGTCGTGCCGTCTGTCGTCGGCGTCCAGCAATCCCTGTTCCAGAAAGCGCTTGACCAGATTGAGCACGCTACAGAATGCGACCGAACTGGTGTCGCCCAAAGTCCGCGCCACGGATTCCTTGCTGGCCAGCCAGGCCAGTACTTTTTCCAGCGCCTCGGCCAAACCACTTTTATTCAGGCCGTGCAGATCGTAGTCGTACAGCATCTCGATCTGGGACGCGGATTTGCCCAAGTCATGCGCCTCGTCGAAAGCGTGCTTTTGCCTGGCCAGCGCAACGATGGCTGCGAACACCTGGCCACAGAAATTGCGCGTATCGCCCTGCTCTTCGTCTTTGGCGTTCAACATGCCCGCCGTCACTGCGCGCCGCACCAGATTGTGGATGTTGAGCATGGACCCCGTGGCCAGCGCCGGCGCACCGCCCCAGGCCTGCAACTGCCGCATCAACTTGGCGTTGATACTGCCCAGGGCCACCCGCGCTTCGCCCAGCTTCGCTTCCGGAAAAGGCTGGCGGCTGCGGCTGCTGACCAGCGTCGACAGCCCGAGGCACAGGACCTCTAGCCGCTTGGGATTGAGGCAGCACAGCGGAAGCTTGTCGCGCAGCGGTTCGCGTTCGGACACCAGCTCCTTCTTCGCTTTACCCTGCAGGGCGCGGTCGAGACGGTCGACGAAGTGAAGGAAGGCTTCGCACAGCCCGGTCACCAAGGGCTGGCCGGCATGTTCGTGCATGGCGGTCTCGATACCGTGCTGGGCGCCGTGCAGATCCTGCAGCAGACGCTCCAGCGAATTGAAGCCCGCTTCGCTGGGTTTGCAATCGTTGATGCGCTGCTTGAGATTGTTGAGGGTGCCCGCCAGTTCGGCAGGCAGTGCAGGTGTGGGGGGAAGATCCGCCCGCGTGGGCGAACGCGGGCTCAGCCGCGGACCCTGCCCGCCTGCTGGGGTTCCCTGCTGCAGCTGCAAGCCGGAAGCGGTCGCCGGGACCGTGCTGCCGCCCCCGCCGGCCTTGCCCTTGGTGTTGGACGCTGTCTGCATGCGCGACTCCAGTGATGTGGAGCCTGTGTGTGGGCCTGTCCCGGTTTGGGTTCAGCCCCCGGTCGGCGCATGCCAGACGCTTCGCCTGAATCGATCATCAGCATCGATCACAGCACAGCGCAGGCGATCAATCCCGCAGTCTCAGAGCTGGGCACGCAAGCCGACAAACAGCGCGCGCCCCGGCGCAGGTTCATAGAAACGGCCATTGCCATCATTGACGATGACCGAGCCGGCGTATTTTTTATCGAGCAGATTGTCGATACGTCCAAAGAGCATCATGCGCGCAGCGCCCGCCTTCCATTCGACGCTGCTGCGCAGATTGAACACCGCAAAGCCGGGGGCGGCCTCACTGTTCAGGTCATTGACCCAAGTCTTGCTCTCGATGCGCATTTCCAATGCGCTCTCCATGCGCTGGTGATGGCGCAGACTCAGTTCGCCCGCCAGGGCATGCAAGGGCACGCCGGGCAGACGATTGCCGCTGGCCACCGCGCCATTGGCGCTGTTGAAAGCCTGCTGGAAACGGGCATCGACCAGGGTGTAAGCCACGCGGCCGGCCAGCTGGCCGAAGCGCGCCTGCCAAGCCGCTTCCACCCCGCGCCTTTGCACGTCATCCACGTTCTGGAACACGCTGCGTCCATTGGCCGTGACCAGCGGCACGATCTCGTTGCTGCTGCGCGCGGCAAACACGGCCGCATCCAGCGTGTGCACGCCGCGCCGATATTTGAAGCCCAGCTCCGCCTGGCGACTGCTGGAAGCGCGCAAGCCGAAATTGGGACCGCTGGCCGGTGCGGTACTGCTGTAGGCGGCTTCGGCCAAGGTCGGCGTCTCGAAACCCTGGCCGATGTTGGCGTAGACGTTGAGCGATTCGCTGGCATGCCAGGTCGCGCCCAGCACCGGACTGTTCTGGTGGTAGCGCACGCTGCCGCTGTCATTGCCGTTGGAGAGGAAATAATCGTCCACCGCCAGCCGCACCCGGCTGGCGCGCGCGCCGGCGGTGAGCGTCCATTGTGGATGCAGCAGCCAGCTGGCCTGTGCGTACAGGTCGCTATTGGCGGCCAGGCCGTTTTCATCGCGGCGCAGGGCGCCGGGCGTGCCGAAATTGTTGTCGAAGCCCTTGCGCCGTTCGCGCTGGCGGTCCAGTTCCGCGCCCACGATCCAGTTCAGCGGCTCACCGAGCAAGCGCGCCTTGCGCTGCCAGGCCAAGCCCAGTCCGCCGTAGCCGCGGTCCAGATCCACCACGCCGTTGGCTTGCAGGGCCAGGGTCTGGAATACCTGGCGGGTGCCATAGTAGGCGCGCGCCTGCAAGGTGTCCGCCGGCGACAGCTTGTGCTCCACGGTCAGGCCGAGCTGCTGCTGGGCGATGCTCTTGCGGGTATCGAAAGTGAAGGCGCCGGCAAAAGCCTGGCGCGGATTGGCCTGGAAAGCGCTGCGGGAAAGGCCCAGCGGGTCTTGCGCCAGCGGCGTGTTGAACACATTGACGATGCCGGTGATGGTGGTCGCCTCGCTGGGACGCGCCACCAGCTTGGCATTGGCTTGCTTGCGCTCGGCGGCGCTATGGTCGCGGTAGCCACCGGTCTGGAAGTGCGACAGGTCGACCAAACCCGACAATTCCTTGCTGCCGCCGGACAGCACCACGCTGGTCTGGCGCTGGTCGTAGCTGCCCAGGCCGACGCTGCCCAGCACATTCGGTGGCCCCACCGGATCGCGGCTGAAGACCTGCACCACGCCGCCGGCGGCATTGCCATACAACTGCGCCAGTGGTCCGCGCAAGACTTCAATCCGGCTGGCTGAGCTCAGGCTGGCGGTGGCGGCCTGCCCCTGGCCGTCCGGCATGGTGGCCGGAATGCCGTCCACCAGGATGCGCACGCCGCGCACGCCGAAGGTGGCACGGGTACCGAATCCGCGCACCGACAATTGCAAGTCCTGGGCATAGTTCTGGCGATCGCGCGCCAGCAAGCCCGGCACCGTGGACACCAGCTCCGACAGATTCACCAGCGGCCGCGCCAGCGTGGCCGGGTCGACCGTCACCGAATCGATCGCCGCCGGCGCATCGAAGCGGCTTTGCTCGCCGCGGCTGGCGCTGACCACGATCTCCCCCAATTGCGCCTGTTGCGCCAGCGCGGCCGGCGAAACGGCGAGCAGGCTGACGGCCCATGATGTGATCTTGTTTTTTTTCATGGCCGCAATGGTAGTCGATCCGCGCAGCGGCGCCCTTCAAGCACCGCTGCCGGCAGCGCGGCTGTATCACCCCCTCACGTAATGCAGCAGCTTGTTGCGCAATTCGAAGTGTTCCGCGTCCTCGGCGACGGCAATCAAATTTTTGCTGAACGCCTGGTCCAGATACAGCTTCATCTGCACCTGCGGCAGGCCCAGCATGAGGTCGGCCAACCCGCCGCCTTTGCTGATCGCCAGCGTGACTGCGTCAGTGTTTTCGAACGGCGGTTGCTTGTATATGTCGCCCCCGGGCGGCGGCGCCTTGAAAGTCTTGAACAGGCTGGCGCATACGGCAGGGGATTTCAGCAATTCAGACACCATGCCGGGGCTGTCCTGCATCAGGGCATACAGCAGCGCGCTGGTGCCGATCTTGTCGGCGTCACCCGCGGTAGCCTGGAATTCTTCCATGCCAAGCACGTGGCGAACCATCTCGGGCTCGCCGGAGATTGCCGCCATGGGCGCC
Organism: Pseudomonadota bacterium; assembly: GCA_023392035.1. Lineage (GTDB taxonomy): Bacteria > Pseudomonadota > Gammaproteobacteria > Burkholderiales > Burkholderiaceae_D > Lacisediminimonas. The sequence continues at coordinate 6,653 of JAEVZY010000355.1, forward strand.
ATCGGCGGTCGCTTGAAACGTGCAATATTCTTGTCCGTCTCCTTGTAGTGGGACCACAGCAATTTGAATATTTCAAGCTTGCCGGTCATCGCGGCGCTTTCCAGTGGCAACATGCCTTTCCATTCCCTTCCGAGGGTGGCTTTGGCTTCCTCGCATTTGAGCAAGGCTTGGACCATGGGCAGGCTGGCGTTGAGAACCGCCATCATCAGCGGCGTGGAGCCATATTTATCTTCATTGCCGATCAGATTGCGGAACTCCGGGTAGCGAAGCAACAGCTCCGCATCCTCTATCCGATTCATGGCGACGGCTCCCATCAACACGTCGCGCCCGTGTATGTCGCAGACCCAGGCCTGTGCGCGCATTTCGCCATGCAGGATCAAATGCGAGGCGATGCTTTTGAAATTGCCGCGCTGCTGGTCGGAAAATTCTTCGGTGGCCGCCCCTGCCAAAGCCCACTTCAGCAGGTTTCCGCCGGTTACGGTCGTTGCATCCAATGCCGGAAGAAACGATTCTTCCTCAAGCAGCAGGACCAGCATTTCCGGCCTGGCGTTTTCAACTGTCTGCCGCAGGCATTGGCGTCGCTGATCCATGGAAAGGGCGGCCGCGATGCCCGATGCCAGCATGGATCGAACCGCATGCGTGTTCCCGTTCGAAATGGCAGCAATCAACTGGTCCCGTTGCTGCTTTGTGAAGGTCCTGGTTTGCTTTCCTTTTCCTGCTGGCGCTGCAACCCGCTTGCCCGTCTTGCCGGTCAGATTGATGGTAGCCACCTCGGAGCCGATTGCCGTGGTCGTGGTGATACGGGTAGTCGTGGTGGTGGTGGTCGTCGTTGTTGTGTTTGTGGTGGTCGTGATTGGCACGCCTTCCTGCTCGCTCTCTTCTGCCGGCACCGGGATCGGAATCCAGGAAGGCAAAGCGTCCTCCGCGCGTTCGCGCGCCACGCGCCTGGCCTCGCGAAATTGTTCAGCGCCAGCGACGGTGAGCGCGTGCGGCAACAAGGGAGCTTGCGCGGCTGGCTCGGGCTTGGGCGCACTCTGCTGAGTCCGCGCCAGGCTTCCCCCTACCAGCTCGGGCGGTCGCGTGCAGCGGGCGTGAAGACTGGCGTCGTCTTCATCTTCCAATTGCAGGGAGATCTCTTCGTCTGTCTCTTTGGCGTGACGGGCGCGAACCGGGTGACGGATGGCCGCCAGCGTCCGTTGACACTCTTGTTCATCCAGCTTCCTGAGTTCCTGGATGGCGCGCAGGAAATGCTCCACGGCTTGCGCGTACTGTGCGATCTGAGCGGTGCCCAGCAGTGCGGCAGCGGCAGCTTGAAAACTTGCCTGGCACGCGTGCGAACCCTGCCTGCTCAGGCTGACCATGAACTTCAACAAAACGGACAGGCTTTGCAGGTCGGCCAAACGCTTGAAAGCCGGGTCGCAAATCGCCCCCAGGACATTGGAAATGGCGTCATCGAATTGCCTGATCAAGTCGAGCAATTTTTTGGCGCGTGCATCGTCTTTCTTGGCGAGCTGGTCGTAGGCCGTTTGCCATGCCGTGGGCAAATCTTTTCCGAGCATCTCCGCCAGCAGGTTGGCATAGCTGGCCAGGGTACGGCCATCGCCACCCACCAGCGCCTTCGCATCCAGGGCAGCGATGCTGGCAGCCAGTCGAAACCACATCTTGTCCAGATCGCGATTGCCGGGCTTGAATTTCTTCTTCTGCAGCAGGCGCGTCACCAGGCTGACCACACTGGACAAGGCCACCGTATTGCCCTCCTCGCGCATCGTTGCGAGCGACTCCTTGCGCAATAACCAGGCCAGCACCATGGCCAGACCCTTCACATCGGTGGCAAGTCCAACATCCACCATGCTCAGGACCTGGGACGCGGTCTTGCCCAGGTTATGGGCGCCGTCCAGGGCGTGCTTCTCCTTTGCCCAGGCGCAGAAGGTCTTGAATTCCTCCTTCATGTAAATGAGCGTGGCTTGCTGGTCTTTGTGCCAGACGTCGATCAGCCGGCCGGCGAGGAAGCGCCTTGGCATATTGCCGATGTTGAGCAGTTGGCCGTCGGCCAGGCTTTTTTCGCCGCCAAGGGCATTCGCCTGCCCGATCAACTTCTTGGTCAGGCTCGCCAGCGCTTTGCAGGCGGCGCCGAACTCCTCTGCTGGAAACGGCTGGCGATGGTGGCTGTAAGCCAGGGCGGACAGGCCAAGGCACAGCTTTTCAACGTCCTCGATTTCCAGTGAATTCAGGGGCAGGCGGTCGCGTGCCGGCTCGGATGCCGGCTCATAGTCTTCGCGCCGGACTTCGCCCTGCAAGGCCGCGTCCAGATTTTCAACCAGGCGCAGCATGGCCCGGCATAGCGCAGGCAAAGGCTCTTGTCCGGCATGCAGACGCAAGGCCATCTCGATCTGGCTCTGCGCGCCATGCAGCTGTTGCATGAATTCCTTGAACTGCGTGAGCGTTGCGGCGCTGATGGTGATGGTATCGGCCAGATACTTCAGGTTGTTGAATACGTCGACCAGTTCCTGCGGAACCGGCGTGCCGATGACTTGCGGTGTCTCTCTGCGCGCACGCGCGGCAAGTGCGGGCTGGTGGCCGCCGCGACCGGCGCCCCCGGCGCGAGCTCCTCGCCCACGTCGATTCGCTTCATTGCGTCGAACGCCACTGTTGTCGGAACGGTTGGAACTGTTGCTTCGGTCGGTACGCTCAGCCATGGCTTTTCCAAAAAAGCGATGGGTGAAAGCGAGGCCCCTATTGTTCCGTCAGCCTGATCGCGAAGCGGAACTCAGCGGGAGTGCGATTCGGAGCGAGTTCATTCACCTGAAAAGTTCGGAATGCGTACCAGCACGAACGAAGATGACGGACTCGAATTTGCCTTCCGTTTCCAGCCGATAGACGAGAAGAAAATCACCGCCGACATGGCATTCGCGGTGCTTGCCCCATTCGCCAACGAGTGCATGATCACGCCATTGCGCAGCTAGCGGGCCGTCATTGGCAACCAGCAAAGACATGAGCTCTTTGAGGAGAGTCATGTCATAGCGACCTGAATTGCTCAAGCGCTCCCAGTCTTTCAGGAATTGTCGCGTGAAGTCGCAGGCACGCGGCAAAGTGGCGCGCTTACTTGCGCCGCTTTTTTTCCAGTTCATTGATGACTTCTTCAACGCTGCCGAAACGGGCGCTGCGGCCTTGCGCAATCTCCTCCGCTTCGGCCATGGCTTCGCGTGTCACCGAATTTGGAACGCGAATTTCGAAGGGGAGGCGCTGCTCAGCGGCCACTCGGGTCAGAAAGACCCGGATCGCATCCGAAACAGAAAGTCCCATTTGAGCAAGGGCAAGTGTGGCTTTCTCCTTGACCTCTTCATCCAAGCGTATATGCACCATAGTCGTGGCCATGATTGGTCCCCCAAGTTGAGATACATTGTATATCACTTGAGTTCGATTTCAAGCCCACGGCTTCGCTTGCCACAAACCAAAACACCGACGAATCTGATCGCCACCGCCTTCTTGCCTGCGCGTCAACCGGCGCACAGTTCCAGCCGGAACCATGCACCTTGGAAGGCCACCCATCCATTTTTTGAGAAAGAAGTGAAATGCGCGCGGAAAAAGTAGTAGGCAGCAACCGGAATCTGCAAGCCGAAGGCCAAGGCGATGTGCCTAGTGGAAATCAGTTCCCAATCGTGACGGAACGAACAGTCAGCCGATTGGAACTGCTGCCGGATGAACTGCTATATGTCATCGGCACTTCCTTGAAGCTCCCGGAGTGGATAGCGCTTGGTGCGCTCTCGAAAGTCATGAACTTGAAGCTTTCCGCATGTCTCACACCTTTCCACGATCAAACGATTAAGTGGATTCATCGTCTCGGCAAGCAATTGCCGGTAGAAGAAGTCATCACCAAACTTGGAAATCTTTATGGGTGCCTGGACCTGGACTTTCTGGAGGGAAGACTCAGCGATGAGAACATAAGCGTCGTCGCCAAAGCCTTGGCCAACTCCGACACTTGGCACACTTTGAACCTTTACTTGGGTTGCCTGGGTGCGTCCAACGAGCGGATCCTGTCCATGATTGCACTGCTCATCGACGAATTGGAAGCCGCTTCAAAGGGAAACACATCGAAGGGAAACACATCGAAGGGAAACAAATTCATCGACATCAATTCAAGTCTCAACCACTTCCATGCGCACGGCAATGCGGTGGCCACATTGCTGTCAAAAGTAGCGCCCAGCAAAGTCCTGCAAGCGTGTGCCTACACGAGCGAATCCGACCCGGTTGATTTTGAATTCATCGCGCAGCTCGAGACTCTGAACCACCTGAATATCTGGCTTCGAAGCGCCTACGACATTGGCCTCTTGGAAAACACCTTGAAAGCTTCAAAAGTGAAGTTGTCTCACCTGACCCTGAGGACAAGCAAGCCATACGAAGGGTTGCACGCAATTGGCAAAGCGCTGGCCGGGAAATGCACGGTTTCGATCACGCAGCAATTTTATCTTGAGAGCGAATGGGCCAAATTGGCCGACACTCCCGTCGGGTTTCAGTTCCAAAGTTGGATTCCAAATGGATTGGAAAAGCTCTCGCTGTGGGCAGTGGCCAAACAAGCCGATGGCATACAACTTCAGCAAGCCCTCTCCGCGACGACGTCGCTGAAAACGCTTCAACTTTCCGGCTACAACTTTCAACATCTGCAAGCCGGCTTGGCACAGGGACTGATGTGCAATACCTCGCTCCAACAACTTGAGCTGGCCTTTCCTTTCGAGACGTTTCCCACCGCATTGCTGGAAGCCGTCATGCACTCGAAAAACTTGCGCGAGATGACAGCAGGGGATAAGGCTCACAAATGGGACAGAACGCCCTATTGCGTTCATTTCCGGCGTTTGCCGGACAACTCCGCACGCATTGAGAATCTCACACTTGATGCAGTTGATTTGCCGGCAGCCGGGCCGTGTCTTGCGCAGGCGCGCACCATCGGAAGCCTTGAAGTACTGAAGTGGGAAGAACTGTCGAATTCAAAGGAATTGCAGCAAGGACGGTCCAGACAAGATCTCTTCCACCAAGGCTTGGAGAAATTGACTATCAAGGGCAAACGGCGGCCATTCCAATTTTCCAGCTTCCCTTTCAGTTTCACCTCCCTGCCGCATCTGCATCTGTATTTCCAACAGCTGGATCTGAAGGGCATCGCCGATGACCTGGCCAATACGACGAAGCTGAAGGTTTTGAATCTTGGCGGGGATCTTACTCTCGCCGGTGCAAAGAGCCTGCTGGATGGCTTGAAGCGCAACCAGAGTGTCGAGACCTTACGGGTGGACTTTTGTGTAGGCGACGCACAGGATGACATGCTCTACGTGCGCTTCTTGTGCGCCGTCCTTGATCACCCAAGCCTCTCGAGCGCCAACATAGGTTTCAACAGCAAAGCCTTGGTTGAACTGCTCTGGAAATCGAAACCTAAAGCATCGGGAAAAGATCTTTCGTTCAGATTGAGAAACTCAGATTTCTCTCCTGAATACCATACTGCCCTGCCCCAAGAAGCGCTGGAGACATTGCAGTTCTATTTCGAACCCCGAGAAACCAGCAACACGGATTCGTCCCACTACTGGTGCCAGGTTTTGTAGTCGCACTCAAGGCATGAAGCGCCGCAGCGCGTCATGCCTTCCACATTGTCTTCAACAACTCCGCAAACGCCGCAGCAGCAGCCGAATCTCCCCGCCCCTTCTGCCGCACCAACGATATCTGCCTGGCCGGCAGCGCCTTGGGCAAAGGCAGGCACACCAAGCCCGGCCGCTCAAAATTGAAACGCGCCACATCCGGAATGATGGCCAGGCCCACGCCGGCTTCCACCAGACCGGCGGCGGTGGCCATGTTGGTGACTTCCATGACGGTCTTCAATTGCTGCGGATAGATCACCGCGTCCAGTTGCTGGCGCACGCTGCTGTAGCGGTCCTGTTGCACGAAGTCATAGGGCAGCAGATCGGCCACCGTCAATTTGCGCGAGCGCGGCTTGCACAGCGGATGCCCGACCGGACAGACCAGGTAAAAGCCTTCACTCAAGACCGGCTCGATATCGAATTCCGTGGCCGAGACGATGGCGGTCAGCGCAAAGTCACAGGCGCCGCGCCGCAGCAGATCGAGGCAGTTGCCGGAGGTGACATCGTGCAGGGTCAGCTCGATGCCGGGATGTTGGGCGCGAAAGGCGGCGATCACCGCCGGCAGCTTTTGCGCGCACAGCGAAGGCAAGGCCGCAATCGTCACCCGGCCACGGCGCAGCGAAGCCAGCTCGCTCAATTCGCTGATGGTGGTGTCGAATTCGGCCAAGAGGCGCGCGGCGGATTGCTCGAACACCTGCCCTTCCACCGTCAATTCCACCCGCCGCGTGGCGCGATCGAACAGGCGCACGCCCAGGCTGTCTTCCAGACCCTGGATCAAGACCGAGAAGGCCGGCTGCGACAAATGCGAAGCCGCCGCGGCACGGGTGAAGTTCTTTTCCCGGGCCAGCGCCAGGAAGGCTTTCAGGTGGCGGGTGGAAATATTCATTACTGTCTCAATTGATAGATCATTTGCATGAATCCATACGGATTATAAATTTTTCTTCGGGGAGACGGGGGCGCATAATCCGCCAACTTGTCCATACTGTCCTGCTCCCTTCCCATGATTGAAACTTCGCAGAAGCGCTTTATCGGTTCGGTGATTCGCCTGCACCCGGCCGACAACGTTGTCGTGGCCCGGGTCGACGTCGGCATCGGTACCGAAGTGCCGTCGGAAAATATCGTCACCCGCGCCCAGGTGCCGGCCGGCTACAAGATCGCCACTTGCGCCATCAAGAAGGATGAGCCGATCCGCAAGTACAACGTGGTGATCGGCTTTGCTTCCACCGATATCGCGCCCGGCAGCCTGGTGCACAGCCACAACACCGACTTCCGCGAATTCGATCGCGACTACGCCTACGCCTCGGAATACGAGCCGGTGCAATTGCTGCCGGAAGACCAGCGCGCCACCTTCCAGGGCATCGTGCGCAAGGACGGCCGGGTCGCCACCCGCAACTTCATCGGCATCCTCTCCACCGTGAACTGCTCGGCCACGGCGGTAAAGAAAATCGCCGAATGGTTTACCGAAGAGCGCATGGCCGAATATCCGAACGTGGATGGCGTGGTGGCCTTCTCCCATGGCATCGGCTGCGGCATGGAAATGACCGGCGAGCCGATGGCGCTGCTGCGCCGCACCATTGCCGGCTATGCCCGCCACCCCAACCTGGCGGCGGTGCTGATCGTCGGCCTGGGCTGCGAGCGCAACCAGTTGGCCGGCCTGATGACGGATGAGGATTTGCAAGCCGGTCCGCTGCTGCGCACCTTCATCCTGCAAGAGAGCGGCGGCACCCGCAAGACCATCGAAGCCGGCGTCGCCGCGATCAAGGAATTGCTGCCCGCCGCCAATGACGTCAAGCGCGAGACGGTATCGGCCAGCCATCTCAAGGTGGGCCTGCAATGCGGCGGCTCGGACGGTTTTTCGTCGATCACCGCCAACCCGGCGCTGGGCGCGGCGATGGATATCCTGGTGCGCCATGGCGGCACCGCCATCCTGTCCGAAACGCCGGAAATCTATGGCGTGGAACACACCCTGACCCGGCGCGCGGTGTCGCGTGAAGTTGGCGAGAAACTGATCGAGCGCATCCGCTGGTGGAAGGAAGAATATTCGCCGGGCCGCGACGTCCAGATCAACGGCAAGGTCAGCCCCGGCAACCAGGCCGGCGGCCTGGCCAACATCCTGGAAAAGTCGCTCGGCTCTTCCATGAAAGGCGGCACCACGCCGCTGATGAACGTGTATCGCTATGCCGAGCCGGTCAATACCAAGGGCTTCGTGTTCATGGATACGCCCGGCTTCGATCCGGTCTCGGCCACCGGCCAGATTGCCGGCGGCGCCAACCTGATCGCCTTCAC
>JAEVZY010000370.1 GCA_023392035.1 Pseudomonadota bacterium
GCCCTGGGCCACCGCCGCTACCGCCTGCGCTGCCACCAGCATGGCGGCCGCCAGCGAACCCTCGGGCAGGCTGGCGCCGGCAGGGCGCGCACCGCCGTCGCGCGCACGCGCTGCGTTTTCAGATGCCCCAGGCAACGTTATGCCCCTCCCGCTGCGCGGCGCGCAACATTTCCAGCAGGGGATAGGCCCGGGTCGCAAAGCTCACCATCTCGGTCGGCTCATGTTCGTGGTCCTCATGTCCGCCGCTCTGGTGCACTTCAATGTCGTGCAGAATTTCTTCCGTCGCCGCATGCGCGCGCGCCTGCGCAATTTCGTTTTCCAGGCGGGAAACGGCGGAGGCGGTTTCTTCGGTGGTGATGACGCCGCGCTCGGCACTCTTGCCCAGCAGGTCGAGGATGCGGCGGGCATGTTCGCCGTACATCAGCACGTCGGCGGCGGCTTTCGATTTGAATTTCACAAGCATGTTCGAGACCTCATTTTTGCTGAGGAGTGGCTTCTGACGATACAGCAACGCTGTGGCTGCGACTACGATGCATCGCAAAGCTCAGCACGGCGATGGCCTGTATGGCAAGACACATGCCGAGCGCCGCGTGCATCGCCTCCGACTGGCTCCAGCCATGGGCGCGAAACAGGTCGATCGCCATGCCCACGCCCCATTGGACCACGAAGGCGAATACGAAAATGGTCATGTTGTAGGCGCTGTTGGCACGCCCTGCCAGCACGGTCGGGAAAGTAATGCTGACCTGGGTCTGGGCCAGGGTCACGGTGGGCGCGCACAGGGCCAGCAGGATCCACAGCAGCCAGGCCGAATCGCCGCTCACCAGCAGAATGCCGGCCTGGGTCGCCAGTGACGCGCACATGCCGACCGTCAACACCCGCGTCACCGGAAAGCCGCGCTGGCCAGGCGCGCGCGCCACCATGCGCGGCGCCCACCAGGCCATGCCCAGGTAGCCCGTCATCAGGGCCAGGTTGAACAGGAACAGCACCTGCGACGAGCGCGCCGGCGTAAAACCTTGCACGTTGACCAGCCAGGGGCCGATCCACAGCGTCTGCATGGCGACGAAGTTGCCGTTGCAAACCGATCCCAGCAAAGCCAGGCGCTGGAAATAGCCGTCCTTGAAAATCTCGCGGTAACCCGGAGCGCCGGCCTGGCGGGCGGCGGCATGGACTGGCGGAATCTGGCGGTCGGCCGGCTTCATCATGAAGAAAATGCAGGCCGCCACCAGCAGGATCAAGGCCGACATGACCCAGAACACCCCGCGCCAGCCGATATGCGGCATGGCCAGCGTCACCGGCACCGTGGACGAGAGCGCCCCGGCGGTGCCGGCGAACAGCATCCAGCTCGCCAGTTGCGACTGGCGCGCCGGCGCATACCAGCGGCGAAACGCAGTCAGCGGCGCCATCAGGCAGGCCGAGACCCCGACGCCTATCAAGGAGCGGCCGATCCACAGGCCGGTCAGGCTGGTGCTGGAGGCAAAGATGGCGGCGCCGACGGCGGCGAACAGCAGCAGCACCGCTTCCGTGCGGCGCGATCCGTATTTGTCCAGCCAGATGCCCAGCGGCAGTTGCAGGCAGGCGAAGGTGACGAAATAGGCGGAAGACAAGAGCCCCAGGTCGGCATTGGACAAGGCCAGGTCATTCAACAGCGCCGGTGCGATGACGGCATTGATGGAACGAAAGCAGTAGGACAGCAGGTAGGCCGCCGCGAAGCAGGCAAACACGCGCAGCGCCAGGCCGCCCCCAAGAAATTGCTTGCGCTCGTTCATGCGGGATCGGGATGGAAGGATTCGAGAAAGGTCTGCGCCGCTTCCGCCTTGACCTTGGCGCTGGGGCCCAGCACCACTGCCTGGTAGGCATGCTCTCCGCGGGTGGCAAAGCGGGCCACCAGGCTGATCGGCTGGCCGGCTGGGGTCTTGCCGGCGGCCCGCACTTCGATCATGGGCAGTTTGTCGACCACAACCGTTTGCGTCTGCTGCTCGGCGGCGCCGATATTGCGCAGCATGCCGGCCTGCATGGCCTGCAGCGCCTGTTGCGCCTCGGTTGCGGTGGCCAGCCTGGCGGCGCCCACGACGTAGCTGACGCCATCGACTTCCGCCCCGCGCAGGGTCATTTCGGTCTGGATCGCGCCCAGCTCCAGCCGCCGGCTGTGGGCCGCGGGCTTGGCCGGCATCAGTACGGTATAGGCGCCGTCGCCGGCGTGGACTTCGCGCCAATTGAGATCGGGTGAGCAGGCCGCCAGCAGACCGAGGAGGATGAGCGGCGAGGCGATCCGGACGCCTGGAAATGTGAACATCCCGGAATGGTAACCGAAGCGCACTGCTGCAGTGCAAGGCGCCGTGAGGAAATCGCACGGCTAAAAAAAGACCCGCTGGCCTTGCGGCCGCGGGCCAAAACTTCCAGGGAGTGGTGCTTCGGTGAAGAACCAAGGCCATCGTAGAGGGTGGGCACTGGCAGATATTGCGCAAACGCAAGAAAACTTGCCATTTATCTCAACCCAGTTGATCGTTTGCCAATTTCGGTTCGCGCACCACGGTGGGGCCTTTTTTGGCCAGCCGATTGAAGCGCTCGCGGAAGGGATGTTCGACAAAGCGGTAAGTCCAGCCCGAGACCAGCACCAGCACTGCCACAAAAGCTGCCAGGATCGCCAGCCGCGCGATCGATGAATCGGTGCGCCGCACCAGGTTTTCAAAGAACAGCAGCAGCGGCATGTGCATCAGGTAGATCGAATAGGAACGCTCGCCCAGCACTTGCAGCGGACGGGCCTTGAGCAGCGCCGCCAGCCAGCCCTGGTCCTGGCAACAGGACAGGATCAGGATGGCAAACACGAAGGGGAAGCCGAAGGCCAGCGCCGGATGCGCATCCAGCAAGGCCAACAGGATGGCCAGCAGCAGCATCCCGACCAGACTCCAGGTGTTGCTGTCGATGACCCGCCCGCGCGACCAGTGCCAGCACAGCGCGCCCATGAAGAAGGAAAAGGCCGAGCGCGGCACGCCATAGTCCCAGGTCAGCGACAGGCAGCCGCCTTCCAGCAGGCATTGGTGCAGCGTGACCGAAGCCCAGACCGAAACGCCCAGGCTCCCCAGCGCCAGCAAGGCGTAGGTCAGCAAGCGGGCGCGCCCGCGCAGCGAGAGGCAGACCAGCGCAAACAGCATGTAGGTGACGAACTCGGTGCTGATGCTCCAGCTCGGCGTATTGAGGATCAGGTCGTCGAACAGGTTCAGCGCATGGGTGAAGGTGGCTACAGCCAGCAGTTGCCATGGGTCCGGCGGCAGGAAGCGCAAGGCATCGGGCGAGCCGAGCAGGGCGGTATGGCCGGAGGCCACCGCCACCTGCTTGGCCGCCACGATGCCGTTTTGCAGCAGGATGAAAACCAGCGTGGAAAACATCAGGAGCGGCCACAGCCGGCCGAAGCGGCGGATGAAGAAAGAGCGGAAATCCTGCGCGCTTGCGAGCCGGTTGGAATAGGCCGCGCAGATCACGAAGCCCGACAGCACGAAGAACAAGTCCACAAACAGATAGCCGTGCCGGATCATGGCCCATTGCTGGGCCCCGATCTTCAAGTGATAGAGGGCGACGATCAGCGCGGCCAGGCCGCGCCCCCCTTCAAGCGACTTGATCATGCAAGAGCCTTGCGATCCATGCTGTCCTTCATTCGCGATCAGAACGCCATCTTCAGGAATTCACTGGCGGCGAAGCGGCCCTTGAGCGCATAGGTGCTGTCGCTCGGATGAGTGCCATCGGGCATCAGCGTGCGCACGTCGTTGTTTCCCAGCACGCCCAGCAGATACTGGTACTGGTCAATCACCGGAATGTTCAGCGACGAGGCCACCGCCTTCATGCCGGCCACATAGTTTTCCAGGCCAAAGCCGCTCTGGTCGGTCGGGTTCGGCGTTTCGAAGATCACGATCTTGCCGGCCTGCCTGGCGATGGTGGCCAGCGAAGTCATGCAGGTGCGATAGCCCGCCACGCTTTCGCCGATGTCGCTGCGCTGGTCATTGATGGCATGGTTGATGATCACGAACTTGGCATTGGAATTCTTCATCTGCGTGGTCCAGTCCGGATGCACGCCGTCGGTCCCCTGCAGCAGTTGGCAGGCCGTGGTGCGGCTCACGCCTTCATTGCGCACCGCATAGCGCGCGGCTTGCGGCAGGTTCGCCGCGAACACCGCTGGCGCCGGGTTGGCCACCTGCGTGGTGCCGCCGCTGGCCAGGCCCCAGATCGTGGAGTCGCCGTAGTAGTCGAGGTTCTGCACCGTGCTGCTGGCAGCGGCCGTGGAAGTGAGTGTGCCGTTGGACGACGATTGCGCCGAGCTGGTAATGCCGGGACTGTCGCCATTGCCTCCACCGCAGGCAGCCAGGGCAAGCGCCGCGGCACCGGCCACGAGCATCTGAATTGGGGTTCGTATCTTCAATCAAGTCTCCACAAAAGATTCCCCCTCGTGAAAGAGCTCACGTCTGCATGAACAGGGGAAACGTCATTGCCATTTACGCTGACCATGTTCAGAGAATTTCTCTTGCGCTCGCTTGTGGAAAATTAAAACCCGCGGCTGGTTTTCTTATCCGGAATCCGGATCGAAATCGAAGTGGTTACGCATGCGAAATTTTTGCCGCGCGTTACGCACGGCGCGCTTTGCAATGCATGAGGCGCGCGCACGAGCGCCGCGCTGTTGCGAATCGCGATCGGGCGCTTGCGCGCGTTTGTCCTCGCGCAAAATTTCTTTCGGATTCGGGAATTGCGGCTGAAGTTTTTTTTCCCGATTGACCCGTCACAACATTTGCCGCGCGGACCGACCTTAGAGTGGCCTCACATCAACGGGCAGAGCTCGATTGATTGGAGTAACCGGTGTGATTGCGCCCTTCAGTGAGGGCCGTTGAGGAGCACGCATTTTCGCAGATGCGGGGTTCAACATTCGGTTCCTTTTGGTTGTATCAACCTGTCCATATCTCAGAGAGGAAACCCCAAATGTTCAAACGCAAGAATGTGTTGGTCGCAGCTGCTGTGTCGGTGCTCCTGGCCGCCTGCGGCGGCGGTAGCGACTCGCCTGCGGTCACAGCCGGCACCGGCGGCACCGGTACCGGCTCGGGCGGCGGCGACGGCGCGACCACCGGCACCTTTGCCGGTGTCTATACCCTGGCTGGCGATCAGATCCTGTTTGCCCCCTCGCCGGATCAGGCCGTGACCCTGGCCAACCTGAACACCACCATCGGCCCCTTTGCCAATGGCGTCAATTCGCCCGTGGCGCAGACTGGTTTCCGCCTGAGCACGCCTGAGCTGCCCAATGGCACCGCCGCCGGCGTGACCCAGAACGCGCGCTTTGCTGTGAGCTTTGTCGAGCAAGCCGCCAGCGCCGCGGCCACCGGCGATGCGCCTGAAGCCCTGCAAGTGGTGGTGCCGCTGACCTTCACCACCACCGCCACCGGCAATGCCACCGTGGCGCCGACCGCCAACGGCCAGGCCTTCATCTACTTCAAGCCGAAGGCCGGCGCCGCGATGAACGTGGCGGTTTCCGCCGCCGACCTGATCAAGACGGTGGCTGTGACGGGCGATACCACTTCGTCCTTCCTGAGCCTGGACCTGGATGCGGCCATCGCCAAGGCCGGCGCTTCCTTCGCTCCGGTGAAGAACATTTCGGGCACCTTCGACATGGCGGCAGTGATCTCCAACGTCACCATCAAGAACCAGGCCGGCGCGGCACTGCCGAGCACCACGGTCACCGTGACCGGCTCCAACCAGGCCCCGATCGTGGGTGATGGCATCAAGGGCACCATCGCCATCAACTAAGTCTGGCTGAGCGCAATCCCGGCGGTTCGATCCGGGAATCGGTCCGGGAATAAAAAAGGGAGCGGGCAACCCCGCTCCCTTTGTTTTGCCTGAAGCCGACTCAGACCACGCGCACGCTCAGATCGGGCAGGCCGTCGATGTGGCCGGTCATCACATCGCCGCGCACCACCGGTCCCACGTTTTCCGGCGTGCCGGAATAAATGATGTCGCCCGGTTGCAGCTCGAAAGCTTCCGACAGCTTGCTGATCTGCTCCGCCACCGACCAGATCATTTGCTTCAGATTGGCGTTTTGCTTGGTCGCGCCATTCACCTTGAGGGTGATCGCGCCTTCCTTGAAGTGGCCGACCTTGGCCACCGGATGGATCGGGCCGATCGGCGCCGAATGGTCGAAGCTCTTGCCGATTTCCCAGGGCTTTTTCTGGTCGCCCATGAAGCGCTGCAGGTCGCGGCGCGTCATGTCCAGGCCGACGGCATAGCCGTAGACCAGGTCGAGCGCCTTGTCGACCGGGATATTGCGGCCGCCCTTGGACAGCGCCGCCACCAGCTCGATCTCGTAGTGATAGTTCTTGGTCAGCGGCGGATAGGGATGATCCGTGGTCTTGCCCGGCGCGATGAACTGGATGGCGTCGCTCGGTTTCTGGAAGAAGAACGGCGGCTCGCGGGTCGGGTCCGATCCCATTTCGCGTGCATGGGCGGCGTAGTTGCGGCCGATGCAGTAGATGCGGCGCACCGGAAACACATCCGAACTGCCGACGATGGGAATGGTGGAGTGCTCGACCTTGAACGCAGTCTTGGCGTCGCTGCTGGCGGTGCTGGGCAGGGTGCAGCCGGCAATCGCGCCCAGGCCGGCGGTGGCAGCGGTCTTGAGCAGGCCGCGGCGTTTGTCATCCATGCTTGTCTCCTGTGGATGTTGTTGTTGGGAAGGGCATTATGCAATGCCATTCCCTCGCCGTGTGCGCGGCCGTGCAAGACCTTTTCTAAATTTGCGTGCGCAGGGCGCGCCGGTATTGAATCGCTTCGGCCATGTGCGGCGCGGCGATGGTCTCGGCCTCGGCCAGATCGGCTATCGTGCGCGCCAGCTTCAAGACCCGGTGCGCGGCGCGCGCCGACCAGGCCAGCTGGTTCATGGCGGTTTGCAGCAGCGCTTCGGCCGCCGGCTCGGTCAGGCAGTCGCAGTCCACCTCGGCGGAGCTGAGCGTGGCATTGACCTTGCCACGTCGCAGCAACTGCCGCATATGCGCCGCCGCCACCCGCGCGGCGACTTCGCTGGAAGCCTCACTGGCGACGCGCTCGCGCAAGGCTTCGCGCGGCAGTGCCGCCACTTCCACCTGCAAGTCGATGCGGTCAAGCAGTGGTCCGGACAAGCGCGACTGATAACGCACCACCGCCTCCGGCGTGCAGCGGCAGCGCAACTGCGCATGGCCGAGATAACCGCAGGGGCAGGGATTCATGGCCGCCACCAGTTGAAAGCGGGCCGGAAAATCGGCCTGCCTGGCGGCGCGCGAAATGGTGATCTGTCCGGACTCCAGCGGTTCGCGCAAGACCTCCAGCACGCGCCGGTCGAACTCGGGCAATTCATCCAGGAACAGCACGCCGCGATGCGCCAGCGAAATTTCGCCCGGCCGCGGCGGATTGCCGCCGCCCACCAGGGCCACTGCCGAAGCCGTGTGGTGCGGCGCGCGATACGGGCGGCGCCGCCATTGTTCGGGCTCAAACCCGGCCGCCACCGATTGCACGGCGGCCGCTTCCAGCGCTTCGTCTTCGGCCATGGGC
>JAEVZY010000373.1 GCA_023392035.1 Pseudomonadota bacterium
ACCTTGGCCACTTCCAGGTACCAGTCGCATTACTCGTCCCAGATGAACTTGTAGATGGCCTGGGCGATATTGTCGAAGCGGTAGTCGGCAAAGCCCTTGGCCACTTCGGCTTCGGTGCGCTGCAAAAGCGACACGATCCAGCGGTCGGCCTGCGAGAAATCCAGATAGCCGCCCGGCGCGCAGGCATCGGCGCCGTGCTCGTCCAGACCGCAATCCTGGCCTTCCGTGTTCATCAGCACGAAGCGGGTGGCATTCCACAGCTTGTTGCAGAAGTTGCGGTAACCCTCGCAGCGGTTGAGATCGAAATTGATGTTGCGGCCCAGGCTGGCATAGCTGGCCATGGTGAAGCGCAGGGCGTCGGTGCCGAAGGCGGGAATGCCCTTGGCGAATTCCTTGCGGGTGGCCTTGGCGATGCTTTCCGCCTGCTTGGGATTCATCAGGCCGAAGGTGCGCTTGGCCACCAGGTCTTCCACGCCTATGCCGTCGATCAGGTCGATCGGATCCAGCGTGTTGCCCTTGGACTTGGACATCTTCTGGCCATTGGCGTCGCGCACCAGACCATGCACATACACGGTCTTGAACGGCACCTTGCCCGTGAAATGGGTGGTCATCATCACCATGCGCGCCACCCAGAAGAAGATGATGTCAAAGCCGGTTACCAGCACCGAAGAGGGCAGGAACAGCGACATCTCGCGCGTTTGCTCAGGCCAGCCGAGCGAAGAGAAAGGCACCAGCGCGGACGAGAACCAGGTGTCCAGCACATCGGCATCGCGCGTCAAGGGGCCGCTGGAACCGGCGGCGTCAGCCTTGGCGCGCGCTTCTTCTTCATTGCGCGCCACGAACACCTGGCCCTCTTCGTCGTACCAGGCCGGAATCTGATGGCCCCACCACAGTTGGCGCGAGATGCACCAGTCCTGGATATTGTCCAGCCACTGGTTGTAGGTGGTGGTCCAGTTCTCGGGCACGAACTTGATTTCGCCGTTGGCGACCTTGGCCAGCGCGGTTTGCGCAATCGATTGTCCGGGGAAGAAGGTGCCTTCGGGCGCCGGCTTGCTCATGGCGACAAACCACTGGTCGGTCAGCATGGGTTCGATCACCACGCCGGTCCGGTCGCCGCGCGGCACCATCAGCTTGTGCGGCTTGATCGCTTCCATCAAGCCCTGCGCCTCGAGGTCAGCCACGATCTGCTTGCGCGCGGCAAAGCGGTCGAGGCCGCGATAGGCTTCGGGCGCGTTGTCGTTGATCTTCGCGTCCAGCGTGAAGATGTTGATCGGCGTGAGCTGATGCCGCTGGCCGACCGCATAGTCGTTGAAGTCATGCGCCGGCGTGATCTTGACGCAGCCGGTGCCGAAGGCCTTGTCGACATAGCTGTCGGCAATCATCGGAATCTTGCGGCCGGTGAGGGGCAGGATCAGTTCCTTGCCCACCAACTGCTGGTAGCGCTCGTCGGTCGGGTCGACTGCCACCGCCACGTCGCCCAGCATGGTTTCCGGACGGGTGGTGGCCACCGTGATGTGGCCCGAACCATCGGCCAGCGGATAGCGGATATGCCACATGTGGCCGTCTTCTTCCTCGGACACCACTTCCAGGTCGGACACCGCGGTGCCCAGCACCGGGTCCCAGTTCACCAGGCGCTTGCCGCGATAGATCAGGCCTTGCTCGGACAGCCGCACGAAGACTTCGGTGACGGCGCGCGACATCTTCTCGTCCATCGTGAAGTATTCGCGCTGCCAGTCGGTGGAGGCGCCCATGCGCCGCATCTGGCCGGTGATGGTGGAGCCGGATTTGTGCTTCCACTCCCAGACTTTTTCCAGGAATTTCTCGCGGCCCAGGTCATGGCGTGACACCTTCTGTGCATCCAGCTGGCGCTCCACCACGATCTGGGTGGCAATGCCGGCGTGGTCGGTGCCCGGGATCCAGGCGGTATTGTGGCCGCGCATGCGGTAATAGCGCGTCAGGCCATCCATGATGGTCTGGTTGAAGGCATGGCCCATGTGCAGGGTGCCGGTCACATTGGGAGGCGGCAGCTGGATCGAGAACGAAGGCTTGGCTTCGTCCAGCGTGGCGGCGTAGTAGCCGCCCTGTTCCCACTGGGTGCGCCAGCGTTGTTCGATCTCTGCGGGCTCGAAGGCCTTGGCTAATTCCATGATGGTCCGAAGCGATTTTTTCAAAACCATGGATTATAAGACGCGGGCCGCACAATGCCCGCGGCCAAAGCCTTGTGCCGGAATGACAAGGGAGGTCGCAAAGCCGCTTGACCCCGGTCAAGTTTCCAAAATTTCGGCCGCTGGGGCAGCCGCAGCACGCTTGCATGGGCCCCGGCTTGGCTATAATCCGCAAGGTGTCGTCCGCTTGCGGGCGATCCCACGCTAGGGGTCCTGGAGCGACGTAGTTCGCTTTCCGGGTGAGAAACACCCTTGAACCTGATCTGGGTAATGCCAGCGAAGGGAAGCATGCATTTCGGCACCAAGACCGGCTTTCATGGCTTCCCCGCCAACCAAGCAAACAAAGGAAGACCATGAACGCCAATCCGCAATTCCTCGCCGCCACGGCGCAGGTGGACGAGGCAGCAATCCAGCCGCTGCCCAATTCGCGCAAGATCTACGTGGAAGGTTCGCGCCCCGACCTGCGCGTGCCGATGCGCGAAATTTCGCAAAGCGATACCCCGGCTTCCTTTGGCGCTGAAAAGAATCCGCCGATCTACGTCTACGACACTTCGGGCCCCTATACCGATCCGAACGTCAAGATCGATATCCGCTCCGGCCTGGCTGCCTTGCGCGCCGGCTGGATCGCCGAGCGCAACGATACCGAAGAACTGGCCGGCCCGAGCTCCAAGTACGGCATCGAGCGCCTGAACGATCCCAAGCTGGCCGAGCTGCGCTTCAACCTGCATCGCAAGCCGCGCCGCGCCATCGCCGGCAAGAACGTCACGCAGATGCACTATGCGCGCCAGGGCATCATCACGCCGGAGATGGAGTACATCGCCATCCGTGAAAACCTGCGCCGCCAGGAATACATCGCCA
>JAEVZY010000066.1 GCA_023392035.1 Pseudomonadota bacterium
ACCTATGAAGGCGTATCCAAGATCAAGCCGGCGATTCCGGGCGGTGTGATCGCCGCTGGCAATGCCAGCCAGTTTTCCGACGGGGCCTGCATGGCGGTGCTCATGAGCGACCGGGTGGCCCAGCAGAAGGGACTGCAGCCGCTGGGCATTTTCCGGGGCTTTGCCGTGGCCGGCTGCGAGCCGGACGAGATGGGCATTGGCCCGGTGTTTGCCATTCCCAAGCTGCTGCAGAAAACCGGCCTGAAGATGGATGACATCGGCTTGTGGGAGCTGAACGAGGCTTTCGCAGTGCAGGTGCTGTATTGCGCCGACAAGCTGGGCATTCCCATGGATCGCCTGAACGTGAACGGCGGCGCCATCGCCGTGGGCCATCCCTACGGTGTGTCGGGCGCGCGCCTGACCGGCCATGCGCTGATCGAAGGCAAGCGGCGCGGCGTGAAATACGTGGTGGTCACCATGTGCATCGGCGGTGGCCAGGGCGCCGCCGGCCTGTTCGAGGTGGCGTGACGGATCTGCCGCCATGCAATCGAAGATCCTCTCGCGGCGGGACCTGGACTTCCTGCTGTACGAGTGGCTGAACACGCAGAGCCTGACCCAGCGCCCGCGTTTCGCCGAGCACAGCCGCGAAACCTTTGACGCTGCCATGGACACCTGCGAGCGGATCGCCACCGATCTGTTCGCCCCGCACAACAAGAAGGCCGACCAGCACGAGCCGACCTTCGACGGCCAGCGGGTGCAGATCATTCCCGAAGTCGCCACCGCGCTCAAGGCGTTTTCCGCCGCCGGCCTGATGGCCGCAGGACAGGATTTCGAGCGCGGCGGCATGCAGCTGCCCTGCGTGGTAGAAAAGGCCGCGTTTGCCTGGTTCAAGGCCGCCAATGTGGGCACCTCGGCCTATCCGTTCCAGACCATTGCCAATGCCAATACCCTGCTCAAGTGCGGCACGCCCGAGCAGGTGGACACCTATGTGGGTCCGATGCTGAAAGGGCGCTGGTTCGGCACCATGTGCCTGTCCGAGCCGCAGGCCGGGTCCAGCCTGTCGGACATCACCACCCGCGCCGAACCGCAGGCCGACGGCAGCTATCGCATCACCGGCAACAAGATGTGGATCTCGGGCGGCGAGCACGAGCTGGCGGAGAACATCGTGCACCTGGTGCTGGCCAAGGTGCCGGGGCCGGATGGCCGGCTGATTGCGGGCGTGAAGGGTATTTCGCTTTTCATCGTGCCCAAGATCCTGCCCGACGGCCGTGGCGGCATGGGCGAACGCAACGACGTCGTGCTGGCCGGGCTGAACCACAAGATGGGCTATCGCGGCACCACCAACTGCCTGCTCAATTTCGGCGAAGGCAAGTACCGGCCCGGCGGCCAAGCCGGTGCGGTGGGTTTTCTGGTCGGTGTAGTGCACCGCGGCCTGGCCAACATGTTCCACATGATGAACGAGGCCCGCATCGGCGTTGGCCTGGGTGCGGTGGCGCTGGGCTACACCGGCTACCTGCACGCGCTGGACTATGCGCGCAACCGCTACCAGGGAAGGCATCCGCTGAACAAGGATGCCGCCCAGCCGCAGCTGCGCATCATCGAGCACACCGATGTCAAGCGCATGCTGTTGGCGCAGAAAGCCTATGTGGAAGGCGGCATGGCGCTGTGCCTGTATTGCGCGCGACTGGTGGATGAAGAGCGCACCGCGGCCGATGAAGGCCAACGCGCACAGGCTCACCTGTTGCTGGAGATCCTGACGCCGATCGCCAAGTCCTGGCCCAGCCAATGGTGCCTGGAAGCCAACAGCCTGGCGATCCAGGTCCACGGCGGCTACGGCTATACACGCGAATTCAACGTCGAGCAGTTCTACCGCGACAACCGCCTGAATCCGATTCACGAAGGCACGCATGGCATCCAGGGTCTGGACCTGCTCGGTCGCAAGGTGGTGATGCAGGATGGCGCGGCGCTCAAGGCCTTGGGCCAGGTCATGCAGGAGACCATCGCGCGCGCCTCGGCAGCGCCGGCATTGCAGGCGCATGCCAAGCAACTGGAGACGATGCTGGCGCGGGTGGCAAGCGTCACCCGCAAGCTGCATGCATCCGGCGACCTCAACAAAACCCTGGCCAATGCCAGCGCCTATCTGGAAGCCTTCGGCCATGTGGTGCTGGCCTGGATCTGGCTGGAACAGGCGCTTGCGGCCAGCAAATCGCCCAAGCGCGATGAAGATTTTTATCGTGGCAAGCTGCAGGCCGCCGCCTATTTCTTCCACTGGGAGTTGCCCAAGGCGGCTTCGCAACTGGATCTGCTGGAAACGCTGGACACCACCGCGCTGGACATGCAGGACGCCTGGTTCTGACGGCAAGACAACAACGAGACAAGGAGACGCAATGCGCAAGGTCAATGAGCTTTTCAACCTGTCGGGCAAGACCGCGCTGGTCACAGGCGGCTCGCGCGGACTCGGCTTGCAGATCGCCGAAGCCTTGGGCGAGCAGGGCGCGCAAGTGCTGCTGGTTTCGCGCAAGCAGTCCGATCTGGACGAGGCTGTCGCGCATCTGGCCGGCAAGGGCATCAAGGCCGATTCCATTGCCGCCGACCTGCAGGACGAGAACGCCGTCGCGCCGCTGGTGGATGAAGCCATGAAGCGCCTGGGCAAGATCGACATCCTGGTCAACAATGCCGGCGCCAGCTGGGGCGCGCCGGCCGAAGACATGCCGCTGGAAGCCTGGGACAAGGTGATGAACCTGAATGTGCGCAGCGTATTCCTGATGTCGCAGGCCGTAGGCAAGGCCTCCATGCTGCCGCGCAAATACGGCAAGATCATCAACGTGGCCTCGATTGCCGGGCTGTCGGGCAACGGCCCGTTTTCGATGCAGACCATTGGCTACAACACCTCCAAGGGCGCGGTGGTGAACTTCACCCGCACCCTGGCCGGCGAATGGGGCAAGCACAATGTGACGGTGAATGCAATTGCGCCCGGCTTTTTTCCCTCCAAGATGACCAAGGGCATCCTGGATAAACTTGGCACGGAGAACATCCGCAACAAGGCGCCCCTGCTGCGCATTGGCGATGATGAAGACCTGAAAGGCGCGGCGGTGCTGTTTGCCTCCGACGCCAGCAAACACATAACTGGCCAGATCCTGGCCGTGGACGGAGGCGTTTCGGCGATACATTGATGCAAGTGAAGACAGATCAAGATTCGGAATACCAGCCGAAATACGATTTTCCCAGCGAGATTCCCTTCCTGCGTGACCTGGGCGCGGAGTTCGTGAAGATGGAAGGCGGCGAGTCGGAGGTGAGCCTGCTGGTCAAGGCGCGTCACTGCAACAGCTGGGGCGTGACGCACGGCGGCGTGGTGATGACCCTGCTGGATGTGGCCATGTCGATGGCGGCGCGCTCGCTGGAAGCCGAAGCGCATGGCGGCCTGACCATCGAAATGAAGACCAGCTTCATGCAGCCTTCGGGCAGTGTCGGCAAGCGCATCCGGGCCATTGGCCGCGTCAGCCACCGGGCCAAGAGCTTCCTGTTCTGCGATGGCGAAGTGTGGGACGGCGACACGCTGGCGGCCAAGGCGATGGGCACCTTCAAGCTGGTGCGGCGCCTGGATGCGGCGAAGAAGCTGGAACACGGCTGACGTCGCGGCGGCGGATTCAAGTTTGGGCTCAAGCAGGCAGCACAGGGATTTTTGTCTTTATCGGAGACTTTCAAGATGTCCGCCACCTATCAGCAGATCGTTCTTGCATCGCGCCCCCAGGGCCATGTTTCGCCCGGCAATTTTCGTCTTGAACGGGTGCCGGTGCCCGAACTGAAAGACGGCCAGATCCTGGTGCGCAACCACTATCTTTCGCTCGATCCCTACATGCGCATGCGCATGGAAGACGTGAAGAGCTACGCCGCGCCGCAAGGCGTGAATGAAGTCATGATCGGCGGCACCGTGGGCGAGGTGGTGGAATCGAAAAACCCCGATTTCGCCGTCGGCGACTATGTGGGCGGCATGTTCGGCTGGAGCGAAATGGGCGTCTCCGACGGCAAGGCTTTGCGCCGCCTCGATCCCTCGCGCATTCCGCTCACGGCCTATCTGTCGGTGGTGGGCATGCCGGGCATGACTGCATGGTATGGCTTGAAGCAGATCATTGCCCCCAAGGCGGGCGAAACGATCGTCGTTTCCGCCGCCAGCGGCGCAGTGGGCAGTGTGGTCGGACAACTGGCGCGGTTGATGGGATGCCGCGCGGTGGGCATTGCCGGCGGTCCCGAGAAATGCGCCTATGTGGTCAATCAACTGGGCTTTGACGCTTGCATCGACTACAAGGCCGGTCGCCTGGAAGAAGACTTGCGTGCCGCCACCCCCAACGGCATCGACGGCTTGTTTGAAAACGTCGGCGGCGAGGGCTTCGACGCTTGCCTGGCGCGCATGAATCCCTTCGGCCGCATCGCGCTGTGCGGACTGATCGCCGCTTATGAAGGCGAACCCACCACTTTGCGCAATGTGCGCATGCTGCTCACCATGCGCCTGACCCTGAAGGGCTTCATCATCTCCGAACAGATGCAGTACTGGGCGCAAGGACTGGGCGAACTGGGCGAATTGGTGGCGCAAGGCAAACTCAAATATCGCGAATCGATTTCCCAGGGCCTGCGCTCGGCGCCGGAAGCCCTGATCGGACTCTTGCGCGGCAAGAACTTCGGCAAGCAACTGGTCAAGCTGATCGACTGAGGAGACAGGCATGGACAAATTTGCCGGCCGGGTAGCGGTGATCACGGGCGCGGGCAGCGGTTTCGGGCTGGAGTTCGCGCGCATGGGGGCTACGCTGGGCATGAAGCTGGCGCTGGCCGATGTGCAGGCCGATGCCCTGGAAGTGGCGCGCGCGGAACTGCAGGCGGCCGGCGCCGAGGTGCTGGCCGTGCGCTGCGATGTGCGCCACGCCGAACAGGTGCAGGCGCTGGCCGACGCCGTCATGCAGCGCTTTAATGCCGTGCACCTGTTGTTCAACAATGCCGGGGTCGGGTCCGGCGGCTTGATCTGGGAAAGCACGCAACAGGATTGGGAATGGGTGCTGGGCGTCAACCTGTGGGGCGTGATCCATGGCGTGCGCATCTTCACGCCGCTGATGTTGGACTGTGCCGCGCGCGACTCCAGCTATGAAGGGCATATCGTCAATACCGCGTCCATGGCCGGCCTGCTGACGCCGCCCACCATGGGCGTGTACAACGTTTCCAAGCACGCGGTGGTGGCGCTGTCGGAAACCCTGTTCCAGGATCTGAAGCTGGTGGATGCGCCGATCGATGCCTCGGTCCTGTGTCCTTACTTCGTGCCGACCGGGATCAGCCAATCGCGCCGCAATCGTCCGCAGGAGTTGCAGAATGCCGGCGAGCTGACGGCCAGCCAGCGCGCGGCGCAGGCCATGAGCGACAAGGCAGTCGGTTCCGGCAAGGTCAGCGCGCAGCAGGTGGCGCAGATGACTTTCGATGCGATCCGCGGGCGGCGCTTCTACATCTACTCGCACCCGGAAGCGCTGGGCAATGTCGAGCGGCGCATGCAGGACATCGTTGCCGGCCGCAATCCCGGCGACCCTTACGAGGCCGTGCCGCATGTGCGCGAGACGCTCAAGCAGAAGTTGAAGAGCGCCTGAGGCGAATCATGGCCGCTGACGCCGCTATCCGGGAAGGCCAGTTCGCCGCACTGCCCAACGGCATGCGCCTGCATTACGCCAGCGCCGGCGATCCGGGCCGGCCCCTGATCTTGTACCTGCATGGCTTCCCTGAATTCTGGTGGGCCTGGCACAGGCAACTGGCCGACTTCGGCGGCGAATATTTTGCGGTGGCGCCGGACCTGCGCGGCTACAACCTGTCCGAAAAGCCGAGCGAGGTTTCAGCCTATCGCGCCAAGCATCTGGTGGAAGACTTGCGCCTGTTGATTGCCCACCTCGGCCACGCGCGCTGTGTGCTGGTGGCACATGACTGGGGCGGGGCGCTGGCCTGGAATCTGGCGCTGGCCCACCCGCAGCTGCTGGAGCGCCTGATCATCGTCAATGCGCCGCACCCTTATCTGTTCTGGCGCGCGCTCAAGACCGATCCGCTGCAACAGAAGGCCAGCAGCTACATGAACTGGCTGCGTGCACCGCAAAGCGAAGCGCTGCTGGCGGCCGACGATTACCAGCGCATGGACCAGTTGCTTTCCAGTGGCGCAGCGCCGCCGCCCTGGTACCAAGCCGCGGAAAGGGCGCGTTATCGCGCCGCCTGGTCGCGCGGCTTGAGCGGTCCCCTGAATTACTATCGCGCTTCACCCCTGCATCCGCCGACGGCACAAGAGCCGGGTCCGGCCGCGCTGGAGTGGAAGCCGGACGACTTCACAGTGCGGGTGCCGACCCGCGTGATCTGGGGCGAGAACGATATCGCCTTGCCGGCTTCGCTGCTCGATGGGCTCCACAGCGTGGTGGACGATCTGGAAATTGTGCGCATCCCGGAAGGCACGCATTGGGTGGTGCATGAGCAACCGGAAAGAATCTCGCAACTGATACGCGGCTTTATCTGAGCTGAATTTGCTGGCATTCAGACAAGTTCGCTGCGCAATTGCGACGATGTGCGCTGCTTGACTGTCTCGCGGGCAATTTGCCTCGTGTACCATACGGCTTTTCCGCGCAACAAGTCTCCATGTCTTACCTTCATCGTCTCGTCCCTGGCCGCGTGCGGCCTCATGCTGCCCGGGGCGTGCCGGCGAAGTTGGCCCTGCTGCTGTTGGCCTTCACCCTGGGCGCGCCGGCGCTGGCCGACGATGCTGCCGATGTGCAGAAGCTGTTGAAGGCAGCGCGCACGGCCGAAGCCCTGGGCCGGGTGGACGTGGCCCTCGCCGGCAAGCCGCGCGATGCGCAACTGCGTTTCCTGAAGGGCGTCATCCTGTCCGAGATGAACAAGCCGGCCGAGGCGATTGCCATCTTCACCCGCCTGACCGAGGAATACCCGCAACTGCCCGAGCCCTACAACAACCTGGCGGTGCTGTATGCCGCCCAGGGCCAGACCGACAAAGCGCGCGCGGCGCTGGAAAAGGCGCTGCGCACCAATCCTTCCTACGCCACCGCTTACGACAACCTCGGCGACATTCACGCCAAGCTGG
This sequence comes from Pseudomonadota bacterium, assembly GCA_023392035.1. GTDB lineage: Bacteria > Pseudomonadota > Gammaproteobacteria > Burkholderiales > Burkholderiaceae_D > Lacisediminimonas. The sequence continues at coordinate 7,085 of JAEVZY010000066.1, forward strand.
CGGCCATGGCGTATGACCGTGCCCTGCAGATGGACTCCGGCAGCGCCAATGCCCGCACCAGCCTGACCCTGGTGAAAAACCTGGGCCAGGCCAACAGCGTCCCGCCAAGGATGGCCGATCCGGCCCCGCTGCCGCGCCCGCAATCGCTGCCGCAGGCCTTGCCGCCGTCTTTGCCCCAGGCTTTGCCACCCGTGGCGCAAGCGCCGCAAGCC
>JAEVZY010000197.1 GCA_023392035.1 Pseudomonadota bacterium
ATGACCATCCACAACATCCAGCCGGGTCCGCAGGTGATGTCGTCCAACCCGACGCTGTTCTGGGGCCTGATTGTCTCCATGTGGCTGGGTAACCTGATGCTGGTGATCCTGAACCTGCCGCTGATCGGCATGTGGGTCAAGCTGCTGACCGTGCCCTACCGCTTCCTGTATCCGGCCATCCTGACCTTCTGCTGCATCGGCGTCTACACGGTGAACAACAGCACCTTCGACGTCTACATGACGGTCGGCTTCGGCTTCCTTGGCTACATCTTTGCCAAGCTCGGTTGCGAAGGCGCGCCGCTGCTGCTGGGCTTTGTGCTGGGACCGATGATGGAAGAGAACTTCCGTCGCTCGTTGCTGCTGTCGCGCGGTGACTTCACGGTGTTCTTCACCCGTCCGCTGTCGCTCGGCCTGTTGATCGCAGCCGCGCTGCTGGTGGTGATCGTGGCCCTGCCGGCGATCAAGAACAAGCGCGAGGAAGCCTTCCAGGAAGAGTAATTTTCCTGCAGGCGAAAACAAAAAAGGCCTGGTGCGAACCACGCCTTTTTTCATGCCTGAAGCCCGTGCAGGGTCGCCGCAGCGGCCTTGCTTGCGAAGCGGAAGCGCAGTACCGGAACCGATTTCGCAGACCTCGCACATTCACTAATAATTAGCTAATAATCAACCCGGAACCGCAGGTTTTTCGCCCATCACTCTGATAATCGGTCGCCCAAACCGACAAAAATCAAAGGGAGTGATGCGCATGTCTCACGGACCGAACCGCCGGGCGCCGCTGGTGTTCGCCACGGCTGGCGCCCTTGTCACCCTGCTGCCCCTTTTGGCCTTTGCCCAGAGGGTCGACAGCGGCACCCTCCTGAAATCGCTTCCCGAAATACCGGTCGCGCCGCCGCGCAGCGACAGGGTGCAGGTACAGCCAAGCGAAACCCCGCTGCCCGCGGCCGGCAAAGCCGACACCGGGTCCAGCGTCGAAGTGCGCGGCTTTCGCTTCACCGGCAACCAGCGCTTTTCGCAGCAGGAGTTGGCGAGCCAGTTGGCCGCCTACCTCGGCACCCGGGTCAGCTTCGCCGGCCTGGAAGAAGCGGCCGGCAAGATCCGCAATTTCTATCGCAGTCGCGGCTACTTCGTGGCCGCCGCCTACCTGCCCAAGCAGACCATTGAAAACGGCGTGGTCACGATTGCCGTGCTTGAAGGGCAATTGGGCAAGGTGCAGGCGAAGGTGGATGCCTCTTCGAAGTTGGCGCCCGAGCTGGTCCTGAAAATGAGCCGGGCCCTGCTGCCCGAGGGCACACCCATCACCGAGGAAAACTTCGAGCGCGCCATGCTGATCATGGGCGACCTGCCGACCGCCAGCGCGCGTTCCACCATGAAGCCGGGCAGCGTGGAAGGCCAGGCCGACGTCGACGTCACGGTCGCTGCGCGCGGCCCGCGGGCCAGCGGGGTGCTGGCCTTCGACAACAGCGGCGCCTGCGCCACCGCTCGCACCCGCGAGACGCTCGGCCTGTCGCTCGACAACCTGAGCGGCTGGGCCGACTCCACCCAGGTCATGGTCAGCAAGGGCAACAAGCCGGGCAACTACAACGGCGCCATCAATTTCAGCCTGCCGGCCAACTATCTGGGCAGCCGCGTCGGCGTGCGTTACCTGGACCTGGATTACCGCGTCAACAGCGATTGCGCGCCGGCAGTGGCGGCGCTCGGCCTGCAGGGCAGGGCCCGGATCAGCGGACTGTGGTTTTCGCATCCCGTGATCCGCTCGCAGGAACAAAACCTCAATCTGCGCATGGAGGCGCAGCTGAAGCAGTTCTCCGACAGCGAACTGGGCAATACCACCGACAAGCGGGTCTGGAGCGCCACCGTCGGCGTGGACATGGACCGCCGGCGCCTGGTGCGCAGCAACGATCCGGTGCAATTGCAGTTGAGCCTGACCCTGGGCGGCGGCCGCTTCAACGATGCCACCCTGGCGGCGCAGGATGCACTGGGTGCGCGCACCGCCGGTTCCTTCCGCAAGCTCGGCTGGAATTTGAACCATGTGCTGCCGCTTTCCAACACGCTGTCCGTGGCCGGCATGGTCTACGGCCAGACCAGCGACCGCAACCTGATGGGCAGCGAACAGCATGTGGCCGGCGGCCCCGGCGGCGTGCGGGCCTACCCGACTTCCAGCGGTGTCGGCGACCGCGGCGTGAATGCCTCGCTCGAATTGCGCTATGCCCCGCCCGAGCTGCAGAACGGGCGCGCCCGCACCAGCGTGTTCGGCTTCTATGACCTGGCCTGGGTACAGCCGCGCGTGAGCCGCAGCGCCGGCGACCCTGGCCCCTACACCATGAGCGGCGTCGGCCTTGGCCTGAGGCTGGTGGACCAGTTCGACTACACGCTGGAAACCTCGGTCGCGCACCGGGTCGGCAGCCAGCCCAATCTTGGCCTCTCGGGCAGCGATGCCAGCAAGACCCGCGCCTGGATCAGCCTCTCCAAGCGTTTCTGATTCCCATTCTTTCGTATCGCAGGATCCGCCATGAAACCCGCCAAACAAGCTGCCCAGGATTGCCCCCGCAAGGACCCCCAGCCGCGTCGCCGCTCCATCACCGTACGCCTGTCGCGCAAGGTGAAGCTGGTCTATACCTGGCGCGCGCGCCGGCGCTTGCCGGGTCTGCTGCTGCGCCTGTTGACCCAGGCTTTCGCATCGATCCTGGCGGGCTGGTCGGCGCATGCCATCGCGGCGCCGCAGGGCGGCAATGTGGTTTCCGGCAACGCCAGCATCAGCAATCCCACATCCACTCAAACCGTCATCAAGCAGAGCAGCACGCGCGCTGCGATCGACTGGAACAGTTATTCGGTAGCGGCCGGCGAGCGGGTGACCTACCAGCAGCCCACCTCCAGCTCGGTGACGCTGAACCGCGTCATCGGCGGCGATCTGTCGAAGATCTACGGCAGCATCGATGCCAATGGCGTGGTGGTGATCAGCAATCCGGCCGGCATTTATTTCGGCCAGGGCGCGCAGGTCAACGTCGGCGGCCTGGTGGCCAGTGGCATGGCGATCAGCAATGCCGACTTCAATGCCGGCAACTACCGGTTCAGCGGCAGCGGCGGCAGCGTGAAGAACGACGGCAGCATCCAGGCCGGCTCGTTCGGCGTCTCCCTGATCGGCCATACGGTGGACAACAGCGGCCGGATTGAAAGCGGCGGCGCGGTGCTGCTGGGCGCCGGCGGCGCGGCCACGCTCAGGCTGGCCAATGACAAATTGGTGGATATCGCAGTGGATGCGTCCGCCCTGCAGGCGCAAGTCAGCAACCAGGGTGTGATTCACGCCGATGGCAGCAACATCGTTCTGAGCACGCGCGCAACCGATGCGCTGCTCGACACGGTGCTTTTGGCCGGCGGCGAAATGCGCGCCGACAGCCTGCGCGAAGTGAACGGCAAGATCGTGCTGGACGGCGGTTCCAGCGGCGTGGTGAAGGTGGAAGGCACCCTGCAGGCGCGCGGAGTGAATGCGGGCGAGAAAGGCGGCGCGGTCACGATCACGGGTGAGCGCATCCTGCTGGCATCGAACTCGCTGATTGACGCCTCGGGCCAGGCCGGCGGCGGCCAGGTGCATGTGGGTGGCGGGTATCAAGGACTGGATCCGAGCATTGCGCATGCAACCGATGTGGTGATGCAGCCGGGCGCCAGCATTGCGGCCGATGCCACCGTCAAGGGCGATGGCGGCGAAGTCGTGCTGTGGTCCGACCACGGCACGGCCTTCGGTGGCAGCATCAGCGCCAAGGGCGGCGCTGAAGGCGGCGATGGCGGACGGGTGGAAACCTCGGGCCATTACCTGTACGCGACCGGCAGCGTGAACGCCACCGCGCCCAAGGGCCGTGCCGGCAACTGGCTGCTCGATCCCTACGACGTCACCATAGACAATGGCGGGACCACCAGCACGTTCAACTATAACAATGGCGTCTTCACGGCCGTTTCCGACTCAAGCTACATCAACGCCGATTTGCTGAGCACCACGCTCAGTCAAGGCGACAACGTAACGGTCTCCACCGGGTCCGGTGGAACGCAGGCGGGCAATATCAATCTGCTTGGCACTGTCAGCAATGTCTCCGGAGCTGCCGCTACGCTGACTTTGCAGGCCGCCGGCCAGATCAACATGGGCCCCGTTGCCCGTCTTGCCGGCGGCAACACCAGCGCCTTGAATGTCTCGCTCCAGGCCGGTGGCGCGGTCAACATGGAGGTCGGATCGAGCATCGACACCAGGGGCGGCACGCTGGATGTCAGCGGCACCAATGTCGGCTTGAACAACGTCCGGACCGCGGGCGGCAACGTCAACGTGACCGCCAGCGGAAACGTCACCCTGTCCGACGTCGCCACCGACCACGCCCTGTCCGCGTCCACCGGCCAGCGAGGCGGCTCGCTGAATATCGGCGGCCAGGCGGTGCAATTGTCCAATGTGTTTTCCGATGGTGGAGACATCAGTGTCACCGCCGCTGGAGTCGCCGGCTTGAGCAATGTGAACACTGCCAATCGCCGGGATGGCGGCATCGGCACCTTGAACGTGAATGCCGATTCGATGACGCTGGCTTTGGTCAACGCCGGCGACACCAACCTCACTGCTTCATCCGGCATTACGCAGTCCAGCCGGATTACCGCCCAGGGAGTGACCACCATTGACGCCGGAACCGGCGACGTCGTGCTGAACAACGATCAGAACGATTTCCGCGATAGGGTCAAGATCACCCGGGCCAACAACGTCAGCCTCGGCAATGGCGCCGGCTTGATGTTGGAAGGCGACATCAGCGGCGATCTGACGGTCAAAGCCAATGGTCTGATCACCCAATTCAACGCCATCTCGGTGCAGGGCAATACCAGCCTGGATGCCGGCAGCACCAACAATATCGATTTGTCCGTGGCCACGAATTCCTTCGTGGGGCCGATGACGATTCAAAGCGGGAAGGATGTCACCGTCTTCAACAGCCGTAACCTGGCGATCGACGGCCAGGTGAGCGGCAATCTCGATGTGCGCAGTGAAGGAATCTCCCAGGTCAATTCCCTGACCGTGGCTGGTACCACAAGCCTTGCCGCCGGCACCGGCAATGACATCGATTTGCGACAGGCTGGCAACGGCTTCGCGGGTGCCGTCACGATTCAGAGCGCCAGAGATGTGGTCCTCGCCAATGGCGCTGACCTCTCGCTTTCCGGCACGGTCGAGAATGACTTGTCCATGCGAACAGCGGGCGCGACCGTCTTTGGAAACCTGACTGTCAAGGGCCGTCTGTCCGCCGCTTCCCGCGACGGCTTCAGCCAAACGGGCGCCCTGGGCGTATTCGGTGACACCTCGCTGAACGGCGACATCAGCATCAATCCTGCGCCCCCTTTCTCAAGCAGCAATTTCGTGCTCGGCAATTCATTCAATGATCTGCGCGGCACGGTCACCCTGGTACGTGCGCACAACGTGCTGCTCAACAACAGCGGACCGCTCAAATTGGCCGGCGCCGTCGATGGCAACCTGACGGTGGGCAGCAATGGCGCCATCACCCAGGGCGACGTGCTGACCGTCGGCGGCGACCTGGCACTCAACGCCGGCACCAACGCAGACATCACGCTGGCCACGGCCGGCAACGACTTCCAGGGCCGGGTTGCCTTGCAAAGCGTGCGCAACGCCGACATTTCAAGCAAGGCGCTTCAGCTTGAAGGCACGGTCAGTGGTGACTTGACGGCCGCGGCGACCACGGGATCCTTGACCCAGGGCGGGCCCTTGAACGTAAGCGGCAAGAGCAGTTTGGCCGCATACGACAGGATCGTTTTGGACAACAGTTCCAACAGCTTTACCGGGCCGGTCGACCTGCAAACAACGGTCGGCGACGCCATGCTGGTTGCGGCCGGCGATCTGAAATTCACCGCCAACGTGGCCAATGGTCTGGATATGACCGCGTCCGGGGCTCTGACCCAGGGCAATGGCCCCGTCAATGTCAGCAACGGCTATAGCTCCTTGTACAGCGATGTCGGTGTCGATGTGAGTGGAGCCGGAAATGTGTTTGGCGGAGACCTGCAGGTCTGGTCCGCCCAGGGGGCCGCGGCAATCGCTGGCCATGTGAAGGGCAATTTGATGGTGAGTGCCCGTGGCAACATCAGCCAGGGCAGCCAAGGCCAAGCTTTGATTGTCGACGGCCAGACCACGCTGAATGAGCAGGATACTGCCAGCAGCATCGATCTGAGCAATGACAACAACGTCTTCACCGGCAGGATCGCCGCATACAACGCGCCCGGCAGGGACACCAAAATCAGCAGCAACAGCGATGTCACGCTGGAAGGCCAGGTTGGCAATCTTGTAGTCAAGGCCGCCGGCTCGATCAAGCAGAGCGACGCCATCAGCGCCACCAGCGCCGACCTCACCGCCAGTGGCGCCAACCACGACATCATCCTCGATAACGTCGGCAACACCTTGAGCGGCACGGTGGCCTTCAATGCCACGCGCGACGTCACGCTGGTCAATGCCGGCGCATTGGACGTTTCCGGCTCGGCCGGCGGCAATCTCAGCCTGCGCACGACCAGCGGCGCCATCACCCAGGGCAATGCGCTCACGGTTGGCGGCACCACCAGCCTCACCACGCAAGTCCTTGGCGACAAGATCACACTCGACAATGCGGGCAATGCCCTGACTGGCGCGGTCACCCTCCAGGGCGCTGGCGATGTCACGCTCAACAACAGCCAAAACCTGAAGCTGGGCGGGAACGCCAGCCAGAACCTGACTACGCAAGTCACCGGCTCAACCGAATTCACCGGCTTGACCGTCAGCGGCAATCTGGATGCGACTTCCAGCGCCGGCATCAGTCAAACCGGCCTGCTGGGCGTGGCCGGCACCAGCAAGCTGGACGCCGACGGCAGCGATATCGCGCTTGGCCTGGTCCAGGTCAACCAGCCTGGCCCCCTCCAGACCAACCAATTCGGCGACACCATCACACTGAGCAATGTGCGTGACGCAAGCATCATCGGCAGCAATGGACTGAAGCTGGAAGGACAGGTCGACCGTGACTTGATGGCCATCACCTATGGCGGCAACATCAGCCAGAATGGCGCGCTGCAGGTGGGTAGACAGACCATCGTGACCAGTTGGGGCGGTGGTGACATTACGCTGGACAATACGCAAAACCGATTCACTGGATCGGTCAACGCCAGCGGTCATGACGTCACGCTGCAAAGCGCCACGGACCTTGCCCTTGGCGGCGTGGTATCGGGCAAGCTGGATGTGTTCGTTGGCAACGCTGCGATCACTACCTCGACCGACGCGCTGGTGGTCCTGGGCGAATCCACGCTGCTGGGCGCGAGAAGCATCAGCTTGACGAATGCAGACAATCGCTTCCAGGGCAATGTCGAGGTAAGCAGCACCTTGGGCGACGTGTCCCTGGTCGGCAAAGGTTCAGATCTCAAGATTGCAGGCTACGTCAATCGTAATCTGACCCTGGACGTGACCGATGGCTCGATCAAGCAAGGCACATACAATCTGGTTGTGAATGGCACGAGCGACTTGACGACCCATGCTTCAACCAATGCCGTGCCGGCACCCGGAATCGATCTGAACGACAGCACCAACCACCTCATCGGTGCAGTCAAGCTGAACAGCGCCGGCGATGCCCGCCTGTACAACGTCACCGACCTCAAGCTGGAAGGCACAGTGGGTGGCATGCTGACTGCTCAATCCGGCGGGTCGATCACCCAGACCGCCGCGCTTTCCACCGGCAACGGCGCCACGCTCACCGCAAGCGGCATTGGCCAGGACATCATTCTGGACAATGCCGGCAATACCTTGTCCGGCATCGTCAGCTTGAATGCTGGCCAGGACGCCACGCTGGTCAACGCCGGCACGTTGAATGTGTCGGGCACGGTTGGTCGCGACCTCAGCGTCACGACTTCCACCGGATCCATCACCCAGACCGATGCCCTCAACGTTGGCCGCACGACCGCGCTCACCACGCAGGGCCAGGGCGGCGATATACAACTCACCACGGCGACCAACAATTTCACCGGCGCGGTCCATCTTTCCAGCGCCGGCAATGCCAGCCTGAAAGCCGCAAGCGGCATCATGGCTTCCGGTTCAACCACCGGCGACCTGGACATCAACGCCGGCGGCACCATCACGCAGGACGCCGCCTTCACCGTCGGCGGCAAGACCACCCTGAGCGCGAGCGCCGACATTGCGGTCAATGCCGACGGCAATAGCTTTGGCCAACAAGTCGTCTTCAGCAGCCCGGGCAAGGTCAGCATCGCCAGCGCCGGCAACCTGACCCTGGAAGGCAGCGCCACCGATGTCTTGACGGTGCGGGCCGCGGGTGCGATCGGGCAAAGCGGCAGCCTGACGGCGCAAGCGGCATCGAGCTTCCAGTCGTCCAACCAGGGCATTACGCTGGACCGGCAGGACAACATGCTGGCCGGACCGGTGTCCTTTTACGCTCCGGGTGACGTCACCGTGGTCAACAACCGCGACACCAGCATTGCCGGTCACAGCGGCGGCAAGCTGGTTCTGGAAAGCGCCGGCGCGCTGACGCAAGCCACATCAAGCGCCTTCAGCGCCACTGACTTTTCGCTCAGCGCGGACGGCGCCGCAAATCTGAGCACCACTGGCGCCGGCAAGAGCATCAGCATCGAAGGCGATGGAAATTATTTCGCCGGCGCCACCACCCTCGCCAGCGCGGGCGATGTGTCAGCCAAAGCCAGCTTCGGCGACAGCCTGACGGTGCAAGCGCCTGCCGGCAAGGTCAAGCTTGCGGGCAGCGTGCGGACAAACCTGGATGTGACCGCCGGCGATACGATCTCGCAGGGACAAGGCTCGCTAGGCGTGACCGGCGCGACCCACATGACGGCCGCAAACGGAATCGACCTCAGCCATTCCGGCAACAGTTTTGGCGCCGTCACGCTCGACAGCGGAAATGGTGCGGCCACCATCAGCGGGCATATCGGAGGCGACCTTGGCATCACCTCATTGAACGGCATCTATCAAGGCACCGAGGCTTTGACGGTGGACGGCAAGACCTCGCTCACCATGAACGGAGCGCCCCTCAATGCCCGGATCGATTTGTCGAACGCGGACAACCGCTTCACCGGCGTGGTTGGCTTGAACACCGACGGCAGCGCTACGATCAAGAACACCGGCAATTTGCAGCTTGAAGGCAGCGTCAGCGACCTCACCGTCGTCGCAGCCGGGTCGATTACCCAAGGCGGCAATCCGCTGGTCGTCAGAAATTCAGCCGACCTGAGCACCACGGGCGCGAACCATGACATCACGCTTGCCAATGCAGGCAACGATTTCCAGAACCAGGTCACGCTCAACAGCACCGGCAACGCGACCATTTCCAGCATCTCGGACTTCCACCTCAAGGGTGAAGTGCAGGGCAATCTCGATGCCACGGCCTTGGCGGCTTCGATACTGCAGGGTTCCGGGCCCGTCATCGTGCACGGCGACACCAGCCTGACCACCACGGCCTCAAATATCAACCACGCGACCGACATCATCCTCGAGCGCGATGACAACGCCTTCTACGGACAGCTCATCCTGAACAGTGCCGGCCGCGCCATCGTCCACGGCCTTGGCACCATGCGGCTGAGCGGCACGGTGGCGCAGTCGCTGGAAGCCACCGCCAACGGCGGATCTCTCCTGCAGGGCAGCGGTCCCTTGACGGTGGGCTCCAGCAGCAGCTTCACCACGGTCGACACCGGGAATCAGCAGCCGACCAATATTAGTTTCACCAATCCCGCCAACAGCTTCGGCGGCCCGGTCACTGTCACCAGCGCCGGCGATGCCACGCTGGTTGCGGCCGGCAACCTGGACGTCAGCGGCACGGTCGCCGGTGGTACCACGCTGGTTGCGACCGGCAACCTGGGTGCCAGCGGCACGTTCGCCGGTGATGCCACGCTGGCCGCGGGCGGCAATCTGGGCCTCAGCGGCACCGTCGGCGGCGATGCCACGCTGGCCGCGGGCGGCAACCTGGACCTGAGCGGAACCATCGCCGGCAAGCTGGACGCCCAGGCCGGCGGCAACATCACCCAGGGCGCCCCGCTGGAAGTGGGCAGCACCACCCAATTGGCAGCGGGCGGCAACATCGACCTCAGCAATCCTGCAAATGATTTCACGGGCAGCGTGACGGTGACCACTGCCGCCAACGTCAGCATCGCCGATCGCAATGATTTGCAGAGCTCGGGCCAGACTTCGGGCCAACTGGTGCTGGTTGCCGGGGGTGACCTGACCCAGTCCGGCGCCTGGCAGGTGGGCGGCGGCACCCAGCTCAATGCCGGTAACAACGTCCAGTTCGACAATCCGGGCAATCAATTGAACGGGCCGGTGAGCGTCACCGCCGGGAACGATGCCAGCGTGGGCGCAAGCAATCCGGTGACGGTGGACGCCAACGTCGGTGGCGACCTGACCGTGACCGCGCCGAGCGCGCAAGTCGGTGGCAATGTCGGCGGCGACTTGAACGTGGTCGGCACGCCTGTCCTGCTGCCGACGCTGGCGGTCGGCGGCAGCAATAATGCGCTGGCCATGATCGATGCAATCCAGCGCGCCCTGGCCGCCAACCTGAGTATGCTGTCCGACAACGGCCCTGGCTCGTATCGCAAGTACCTGATGCTGGCCAATCCGCCGGTGAGCACGCGCAGCAGCCTGCTGCCGACCATCGAAGGCAGCGGCATCCTGCTGCCGGAGGACGAGCGGCGCAAAGCGCAAAGCAGCCAGTAAGTCCGGGACCCTGCGCGTCCTTTCTGCCGCGCAGGCTCCTGGCCCAGGCCGCCACGCCCGGGCTGCGGCTTTACAGGCGCTCGCTGAAGCCTTCCCGCAATTCGCGCTTCAAGACCTTGCCGATGGCGCTGCGCGGCAGCACATCCACCAGGCGCAGTGCGGCCAGGCGCTGGGTCTTGCCGAGCTGCTCGTTGGTCCAGCGCAGGAGGGCATCGGGGTCCACGCCCGCGCCCTGCGCCACCACGAAGGCCACCGGCGTCTCGCCCCATTTTTCCGAGGGCACGCCCACCACCGCTGCTTCCAGCACCGCCGGATGCTGGCGCAGCACCGCTTCCAGATCGCTCGGATAGATGTTGAAGCCGCCGGAAATGATCATGTCTTTCTTGCGGTCGAACAGCACCAGGAAGCCGTCTTCGTCAAAGCGGCCGAGGTCGCCGGTGCGGATGAAGCGCTTGCCGCTGGCATCGAACCACTCGGCCTCGGCAGTCTTGTCCGGCTGCTTGAAATAGCCGCTCATCATGGCCGGCGAATGGCCGACCACTTCGCCGGTGCCGCCAGGCGCCACTTCATGGCCGTCTTCATCGATCAGGCGGATGTCGTGTCCGGGCGCGGGCTGGCCGACGGTGTGCAACTTGTCGGGATGCGCATGCGCGGCCAGGATGCAGGTGCCGCCGCCTTCGGTCATGCCGTAGTACTCGATCAGTCCGCCCGGCCAGCGTTTGAGCACATCCTCCTTCAGCCCGGCCGGAAAGGGTGCGCTGGTGCTGAACTTCATGCGGAAAGAAGACAGATCGGTGCGCTCGAAATCCGGATGCGACATCAGGCGCTGGTATTGCACCGGCACCAGCATGGCGTGCGTGACACGTTCCTGCTGCGCCAGTTGCAGGAAGGCGCCGGCCTCGAACTTGGGCATGATCACCACCGCGCCGCCCAGTCCCAGGGTCGGGAACAGGCTGACCAGCGTGGTATTGGAATACAGCGGCGTGGACAACAGCGTCACCGCCTGCGGCCCATAGCCGTTGAGCACGCCGCGTTGCACATGGTTGTGGCGCATGCCATGCGGCTGCAGGATGCCCTTGGGCGTGCCGGTGGTGCCGGAGGAATAGATCAGGTTGAAGCCCCAGGACGGATCGATGGCGACCGCGCGCGCATCCTCGGCGCGGCCGAGCCAGTCCTGCCAGGCGACGGTGCCGGCCGGCGCCTCATCCTCGCCCAGCCAGACCCGGCGCATGGGCGGCAAGTCCGGCACCTGCGCCAGCAACTGCGCCGTTGGGGTGTCCAGGAACAGATGGGTCGCCTCGCAATCGCGCAGCATGGCGGCCAGGCCTTGCGCGCTGGAAGAGGGCGCCAGCGGCGCCACCACCAGGCCGGCGCGCAGCGCGCCCAGAAATGTCACCGCATAAGGCACCGAGCCGGCGGCGCAGATGGCGATGCTCTGGCGCGGCCGGACGCCGTCGCGTTGCAGGGCCGCCGCCACCTGGTTCATCTGGCTGTCGAGCTGTTGGTAGTCAATGCGCTGGCGGGCATCGGCCAGGGCCGGATGACCAGGGTCGCGCTGCGCGTGGCGTGCCACCAGACCGGGCACGGAGACGAAAGTCGTTTCGCTGGAAAGGTCAGAGCTCATGAGGGCGACCGGGATGCGCAAAAGCACCTATTCTAATCGCCCGTCCCGTGGCTGCCGCTGCGCTATCGTCACGCTACCGCCCGGTATAATCCCGACTTTCCTCCAGCTTCCTGCCGGCGCGATCCGCGCCGCGCCTTTTTCCCATGCTCGCTCAACAGAAACAACTGATTGCCGATATTTTCCAGTCCGCCCTGACGCCCCTGATCGGCGAGGCCGGCCTTGCGCCCAGCGTGGTGCTGGAACGTCCGCGCGATCCGGCGCATGGTGACTTGGCTTGCAATATCGCCATGCAACTGGCCAAGCCGCTCAAGAAAAATCCGCGCGAACTGGCGCAGGCGCTGGTGGCAGCGGTGCTGGCCGATTCCCGCAGCCAGGGTTTGGTGGAAGCGGCCGAGATTGCCGGCCCAGGCTTCATCAACCTGCGCATCGCGCCTGCCGCGCGGCAGGCGGTGGTGAATGTGATTCGCCAGGAAGGCGAAGCCTTCGGCCGCAGCCAGGCCGGCAACAGCGAAAAAGTGATCGTCGAATTCGTCTCGGCCAATCCGACCGGTCCGCTGCATGTGGGCCACGGCCGCCAGGGCGCCCTGGGCGACGCCATGTCGGCGCTGCTGCAATCGCAAGGCTATGCCGTCACGCGCGAGTTCTACTACAACGACGCCGGCGCCCAGATCGGCAACCTGGCGTTCTCGGTGCAGGCGCGTGCGCGCGGCCACAAGCCGGGCGATGCCCATTGGCCGGAATCGGCCTACAACGGCGAATACATTGCCGATATCGCCGCCGACTTCCTGGCCAAAAAGACCGTGGCCGCCAGCGATGGCTTGCCGGTCACTGCCAGCGGCGACGCCAATGACCTGGAATCGATCCGCATGTTCGCCGTGGCCTACTTGCGCCGCGAGCAGGACCTGGACCTGCAAGCCTTCGGCGTCAAGTTCGACAACTACTATCTCGAATCCTCGCTCTATCACGACGGCAAGGTGGAATCCACCGTGTCGGCCTTGACTGCCGCCGGCAAGACCTACGAACTGGATGGCGCACTGTGGCTGAAGTCCACCGAGTACGGTGACGACAAGGACCGCGTGATGAAGAAGTCCGACGGCAGCTACACCTACTTCGTGCCGGACGTGGCCTATCACATCAGCAAATTCCGGCGCGGTTTCCAACGCGCCATCAACATCCAGGGCAGCGACCATCACGGCACCATCGCCCGCGTGCGTGCCGGCCTGCAGGCGGCCGGCGTCGGCATCCCGCAGGGCTATCCCGACTACGTGCTGCACAAGATGGTCACCGTCATGAAAAATGGCGAAGAGGTCAAGATTTCCAAGCGCGCCGGTTCCTACGTCACCCTGCGCGACCTGATCGAATGGTCCACCGGCCAGACCGAAGAAGGCCAGCCGCGCGACCTCACCCGCGGCCGCGATGCGGTGCGCTTCTTCCTCATCTCGCGCAAGGCCGATACCGAATTTGTGTTCGATGTCGATCTGGCCCTGGCCCAGTCCGATGAAAACCCGGTGTATTACGTGCAGTACGCCCATGCCCGCATCTGCTCCGTGCTGGCGCAGTGGGGTGGCGACGAAGCCGCGCTCGGCCAGCCTGACCTGTCGCCGCTGAATTCGCCGCGCGAAGCGGTCCTGCTGGGCAAATTGGCGGCCTATCCGGAGATGCTGTCGCGCGCGTTGGACGAATTGGGTCCGCACCAGGTGGCTTTTTACCTGCGGGAACTGGCTGGCGAATTGCACAGCTACTACAATGCAGAACGCGTGCTGGTGGACGACGAGCCGACCAGGCTGGCGCGCCTGTCCCTGCTGCTGGCGGTGCGACAGGTTCTGCGCAATGGCCTGGGCCTGCTTGGGGTGTCTGCGCCGGCTCGCATGTAAGCAACACACCAAGCCCACGAATGAGCATATTGAACCGCAAGCGCCAGGGTGGCGGCACCGTACTCGGATTGATACTTGGCCTGATCATCGGCCTTTCGATCGCCGTAGTGGTTGCCATCATGATCAAGAACACGCC
>JAEVZY010000249.1 GCA_023392035.1 Pseudomonadota bacterium
ACCTTGCTCTCGTCCACCAAGCCCTCCTGCTGATAGATCGCATGCACCCTGGGCAGGTTGGCGAAAGACACGCCGGGGTGCATGTGGTGATAGGCGTGGTAGCCGAAGTTCATGTTCGGCGTCACCACCCGTTCCAGCCAGGATTGCTGGACCAGCGGCGTGGTTTCATGCACGGTGCTGTCTTCGATGTTGTACTGGTGCTCGGAAATCGCGATCCAGCGCACCAGCAATTGGGTGAAGGTCATGGCCGGCAGCACCCAGTACAGCAGGTAGATTTTCCAGCCGCCCACCAGGGTCAGCACCACCGCCAGCGTCACGAAGAACAGCACGCGCAACCACACCGGGGTCGGGGTGCGGCGGTCGAATTCGGCGATCTTGCCGCCCGACTTGCCCTTGATGAGCTTGATCAGATTGAGCGCCGTAATGTCTTTCAAAGCAATCAGCAGGAAGGGGCCGACGGCCTTGGGGTAAGTCCATTCCTCGCCTGCCTTGCGCAGGAAGTCCGGGTCCTTGGGGGTGAAGAAGTACTTGTGATGCGACAGATGCACCTTGGCATAGTCTTCCACCGTGGTGACAAACAGCGGGAAGGCGGCGAACAGGTTCACCAGCCAGTCGGCATATTTGCTGCGCCAGCCCAGGCGGTGCACCTGTTCATGCAGGAGCAGGCCCAGCACCGACTGCCGGCCGCTGATCAGGACGATGCAGATCAGGCTCACCCACCAGCGATCGGCCAGCACGCCCACCGTGATGATGGCGGCAATCGAGATCCAGGTCAGCAGCAGCTGGACACCGAAGCGCAGCGGGCGGTCGCCACTGAGTTTCTGTATCGCCTGGCGGCCGGCGGAACTGAGGTCGCTGCCCTGGCCCAGGACGGCTTGCGGCATGACCAGCGCGGGCCGGGCCGGGCGTTCGGAGGGGGCTGTCAGCAGCTGGTCGGCATCGGCAGCGGTGGTGAGTTCAGCCATGAATCTCCCTGTTCTGTTGTTTATTTGAATTTCAAAGACGTGCGCCAAGGCAAGCGCAGATAGTCGCCTTGAGCGATGAAGCAAGTCAAGTCCGCCACGGCCAGGATGCGCGATCGGGCTTGCTTGCCCGGCCCTTGCCGTTTCACTACACTTCAAATCCCCCCTTCACAGACGAGACGTCAAAATGAAACTCATCAAGGCAGCAGCACGAATCCTGGCATTGGCAGTCTCGCTGGCGGCAGTGCCGGCCATGGCGCAGCAGGCTGCGGCTCCCGCCGCCAAGGGCCAGGACAAGGTGGTCTATCACATCGACAATACCGAAGCCCAAGCCACCAAGGGCTTGCGCAATATCCGCAATCACCTCGATACCGCGCCCGATACCAAGATCATCGTGGTCACCCACGCCGACGGCGTCGACTTCCTGATGGAAGGCGCCAAGGACAAGAAGAATCCCAATATCGACTATGCCTCGCTGGTCTCGGCGCTGAAGTCGCGCGGGGTGCGCTTTGAAGTCTGCGAGATCACGCTCAAGAACCGGAACCTGAAGAAGGACCAGTTCATCATGGACGCCGATTTCACGCCCTCCGGCGTGGTGCGCGTGGCCCAATTGCAGACGCGCGAAGGCTACGCGTATATCAAGCCCTGACGCTGTCCAGCGCCTTTGCAGAGACTCTGCGCTGGCGCAAAACACCTCCGGTCCGCGCTGTCATCGTGCATGGCACGGACCGATACTGGTCTTCGAATCCAGGGACGAAGAACAGAACGCAAGAGGTGGAGAAATGGCTAGTGCAAATGCAATGAGCGAAGCCCTGCAGCGCAAGACATCCGACATGCCAGATGAAGAACGCATGTTCCTGGATGGCAAAGGAAGCCTGAAGATCTACAAGGTCGGCGGCGCCACCATAGGCCACGGCACGTTCAAGCCTGGCTGGCGCTGGAGCCAGCATGTCAAACCCATCGCCGGTACCGATTCCTGCCAGGCCGCGCATACCGGCCTGATGCTGGCTGGCACGATGGTGGTGCGCATGGACGACGGCGAGCAAGTGGAATACCACGCCGGCGACAACTTCTACATGCGGCCCGGACATGACGCCTGGGTGGTGGGCGATCAAACCTGCGAGCTGCTCGACTTCTCGGGCGCGGCCCAGTACGCGGTACCGCATGCGCATGCCGCGGCCATGGCAGGCACCGGCAGCGAGCATGCCGAGCAGAACAAGCAGGTGGTGATGCGCGGCTATGAAAACTTCAGCCGCGGCGATATCGAGGCGTTGATCGCCAGCTATACCGATGACATTGAATGGATCGGTTACGAGTCGCCGAATGTGCCTTTTTCCGGCAGCTATCACGGCAAGGACGGCGTGCGCCAGTTCTTCCAGAACCTGGGCGGTTCCATGCATGCGCTGCGCTTCGAACCGCAGCAAATGATTGCCGAAGGCGACCGGGTGGCGGTGCTGGGCCATGGCACCTGGAAGATCGACGCCAATGGACAGCAGGTCGACAGCGACTGGTGTCACCTGTTTGAACTGCGTGACGGCAAGATCTGCCGCTTCCAGGACTTCGACGATACCGCCCAGTTCAGCCAGGCTTTTGGCATGGAGGCCGGTGCCATGTTGAATCGCGGCCAGGAGCAGGGGCGGCCGCCGCTGCATAGCTGAAGTCCTGGCCGAAGTCTCGGCTTTAGTCTGCCCGAAGCCGTGCATGCAGTTCCGAAAATCCGGGCCCGGCTCGCACTGGGCCCGCATCCCTTTGCACTTCCGGCTCAGCCCGCCTTGCGGTAGGCGCGGATCCTGTCCTTCAGGCCGGGCGCGCTGGCCGATGCCACCAGGTCGGCCATGTCCGCCGCGCGGGTATCAATGGCGGTTATCTCCAGCAAGCGTTGCGTCGAATGGGCGGAGAGGGCATCGATATCGCTCCTCGCCTCGCCTTGCAGCGTTTGCCATTGTTCCTGCGGTGCCAATTGGTGAATGAAGCCGATGGCTTGCGCCTCATCGCTATCGAACTGGTGCGAGCGCAGCAGGATGTCGCGCGCGGCATCGACCCCGACCCGGTGCGCAAAGCGGCGCGAACCGAGCAGCAAGCCGAAGCGCAAACCCGGCATGCGAAAGCTGGCGCCGGCCGCGGCGACGCGGCGATTGCAGCTGCAGATCAGATCCACTCCCGCGCCGAAATTGCGGCCATGCGCGAAAGCCATGGTCTGGAACGGCGCGTGATAGAGGGCCTGCAGCAATTGCTCGATGCGCACGAAGCGCAGCAGCAGATCGCCTTCGCTCACTTCTTCGAAGTCGGACAGATCGAAGCCGGCGCTGAAATTGCGGCCGGCGCCGGACAGGCTCAGCAAGCGTGTGCCGTCGCCGGCGGCGACCTGCAGTGCCTCCAGCAGCGCACTCACCAGGCTCTCGTCCAGCGCATTCAGCTTTTCCGGACGGTTCAATTGCAGATGGGTACAATCGCCTTCGCGCCGCACCAGTAGCCTGGCGTCGCTGCTCATGGTCGCGCTCATCGATCCAGCTCGCCAAAGACTTCATCGTTGTGCGCACCCAGCGCCGGCGGCTGGCGCGTGATCGGCAAGCCTTGCCCGGACAGGCGCAAGGGCGAAGCGAAGGTGCGGGTCTGGCCGCCGCCGGGCAGCTCGATCGGCTGCACCCACTGCATGGCCTGCACTTGCGGATCGGCCAGCACTTGCGAATAGCTGTTGATCGGGGTGCAGGGCACGCCGGCGCCGGCAAAGCGCGCGATCAGCTCGGTGCAGGTGAATTCCGCGAACTCGGCTTCCAGAATCTCTTTCAGTGCGCTCTGGTTGGCGGCGCGCAGCGAGGTGCTGGTGAAGCGCGCATCTTCCACCAGATCGAGGCGGCCGATCTGCTGGCAGGCGATGCGCCACAGATTGTCATTGCCGGCAGCCATGGCGAAATAGCCGTCGCGCGCCTTGAAGGCCTGGTAGGGCGCATTGCGTGGATGGGCCGAACCCAGTTTCACCGGATCGATGCCGCGGCCGAAATATTCGCTGGTCTGCAAAGCCGCAATGCCCAGGCTCGCGCCCAGCATCGAGACATCGATATGCTCGCCGGGCTGTCCCTGGCGCACCTTGTTGAGCACGGCCGCAATCGCAAACGCGCCATACAGGCCGGCAGCGAAATCGGACACCGGCACGCCGCATTTGACCGGCGCGCCGCCTGCTTCGCCGGTCACGCTCATGATGCCGCTCATGGCTTGTACGGTCAGGTCGAAGCCGCCTTCCTGCGAACGCGGGCCGGCTTGGCCATAGGCCGAGATCGAGCAGTAGATGAGGGAGGGTTTTTCGGCGGCCAGCGCGGCATAGCCCAATCCCAGCCGTTCCATCACGCCGGGCCGGTTGTTTTCCAGCAGCACGTCGGCCGAGAGCGCCAGCGCGCGCGCCCGCGCCAGGTCTTCCGGCTTCTTCAGGTCCAGCGTCACCGAGCGCTTGTTGCGATTGACCGAAGCGAAGTTTTCGCTATAGCCCTGGTTCAGGGGCGGCCATTGGCGCAGGCTGTCACCCCCTTGCGGGTTTTCCACCTTGATGACATCGGCGCCCATATCGGCCAGGAGCATGCCGCAGAAAGGGCCGGCCGCCACGTTGCAGAATTCAATGACCTTGCAGTTCGAAAGGGGGAGCATGGGACTTCCAGGTTTCGGATAGGGAAAGGCGTAGGGAAAAATGCGACTGGCGGGAGTATGCCCGCCCGCTCCATGCCTTGTCCATTTATTGGGCGTTGGTGCGGCAGCTGACTTTACAGCTTTGCCCTTCCTTCTCATACTGCGCAAGGCGCGCGCGGTCCGATGCTGATCAAGACGGTGCCAAACTTGTCCGGTCCACGCGCGATTCCAAAACCAAAAAAGGAGACAACATGCGGTTCGCAAAATCCCTGATGCTGGCCTCGGCCCTGCTTGCCCTGGGCGCTGCCAGCACAGGCAGCGTCATGGCGCAGAGCTGGCCGACCAAGCCGGTCACCCTGATCAATCCCTTTCCGCCGGGTGGTGCGGTGGATGCCTTTGGCCGGCCGCTGGCCCAGGCGCTCACGAACCAACTGGGCACCTCGGTCATCGTCGAAAACAAGAGCGGCGCCGGCGGCACCGTGGGCGCGGCCGTGGCGGCCAAGATGGCGCCGGACGGCTACACCTTCCTGCTGGGCGCAATCCACCACACCATTGCGCCGTCTATCTATCCCAAGCTGCCTTACGAGCTGGAAAAGGATTTCGAGCCGGTAGCCCTGATCGCCGACGTGCCGCATGTCATCGTGGTCAATCCGCGCAAGGTGCCCGAAACCGATCTCAAGTCTCTGGTGGAAAGACTGAAAAAGCCGAACAAGGTGGACTATGCCTCCACCGGCACCGGCACCTCGCAACATCTGACCGGCGAATTATTCAAGCTGCGCACTGGTGCGAAGATCAACCATGTGCCTTATCGTGGCACCGGCCCTGCGCTGCAAGACCTGGTCGCGGGCCACGTGGACATGATGTTCGATACCTTGGCTGGCGCCGGTGGCTTCATCAAGAGCGGCCAGTTGCGGGCGCTGGCGGTGACCACCAATGAGCGTGTGCATGGATACGACAACGTGCCCACCACCAAGGAAGCCGGAGTGCCGGATTTTGTGGCCAGCTCCTGGTATGCGATGTGGGCGATCAAGGGCACGCCCAAGCCCATCATCGAGAAGATGACCGCCGAGGTGAGCAAGGCCCTGGCCACGCAGGAGATCCAGACCAAATGGGCCGGCATGGGCGCCACCACCCGCAAGTTGACTGGAACCGAGTTCGGCAACTTCGTACACAGCGAGACCGTGCGCTGGGCTGATGTGGTGAAGCGGGCCAACGTCAAAATGGATTGATGATTGACTCCAGGCAGGGCGGTGCTTGAGCAGAAGCGCCGCCTTGTGCCATTATGCAATCCGCCTGACGACAGTCTGGAAATGCAGAGCTGGCGCGGGACTTGGGGAAATTGGCGTAGCACGGACCGACGGCGTATTTGCCGAACTGCCCGTAGATCGACCAATCCAACGAAAAATCAGAGACCCCCAAGACTCCCATGACCACTCCCGGCAACATCCCCGCGCGTCCCGGCCTGTCGACGACTGAACCCAGCAGCATTCCGGACAAGGCCGACACCAGGCACCGCATCTACGCCATCGTCGCTGCTTCATCCGGCAATCTGGTCGAGTGGTTCGATTTCTACATCTACTCCTTTTGCGCGATTTATTTCGCGCCGCATTTTTTCCCCAAAGGGAACGCCACAGTTCAACTGCTCAATACAGCGGGGGTTTTTGCCGCCGGCTTTTTGATGCGTCCCATCGGCGGCTGGATGTTTGGCCGCATCGCGGACCGGCGTGGACGCCGCTCGGCCATGTTGCTGTCGGTCTTCATGATGTGCGGCGGTTCCCTGATGATTGCCCTGCTGCCCGGCTATGAAAAAATCGGCACCCTGGCACCGGCCCTGCTGCTGGTGGCGCGCCTGGTGCAGGGCTTGTCGGTGGGTGGCGAATACGGCACCAGCGCAACCTACATGAGCGAAGTGGCGCTCAAGGGTCGGCGCGGCTTTTTTGCCTCCTTCCAGTATGTGACCCTGATCGGCGGCCAATTGCTGGCAGTGCTGGTGCTGGTCATCCTGCAGCTCTTGTTGTCGGAGGCGGACATGAAGGAGTGGGGCTGGCGCCTGCCTTTCGTGATCGGCGCGCTGGCGGCGGTGGTGGCCATCTATCTTCGGCGCACGCTCTCGGAAACCGCCAGCGCCAGCGCGCGCAGCCACAAGGATGCCGGCAGCCTGCGCGGATTGCTGCACCACAAGCGCGCCTTCATCACGGTGCTGTGCTTCACGGCGGGCGGCTCGCTGGCCTTCTACACCTTCACCACCTACATGCAGAAATACCTGGTGAATACCGCCGGCATGAACGTCAAGGTCGCCAGCGGGGTGATGACCGTGGCCCTGTTCGTCTACATGTGCCTGCAGCCGGCGTTCGGCGCGCTGTCCGACCGCATCGGGCGGCGCACCTCCATGATCCTGTTCGGCTTGCTGACCGCGATCCTGACCGTGCCGGTGCTGACCGCCCTGGCAACGGTGAAAAGTCCGGTCACGGCTTTCCTGCTGGTGCTGCTGGCGATGTGCTCGATCAGTTTCTATACCTCCATCAGCGGCCTGATCAAGGCCGAGATGTTTCCCATGGAAGTGCGGGCCCTGGGTGTGGGCCTGTCCTACGCCCTGGCCAACGCGGTGTTCGGCGGCTCGGCCGAATATGTTGCGCTATGGATGAAGAACGCCGGCATCGAAACCAGTTTCTACTGGTATGTGACCGTCATGTGCGTGATCACCTTGCTGGCGGCCTTCTCCATGCATGAGACGTCCACCAAGGGATATCTGGTCCACGAAGACTGACTCGCGCCCGGCGGCGCAAGGGCGGGCGGCGCCGGCTCAGTGGGGCAGGGCCTCGCGTGCCATCTGCCGCAGTTTATCCAGCATCTGCTGTTGGCCCATGCGCGCGCTCATGCGCGAGAGGTCGAGAAAGCCGTCCGCGCCCAGTGCCGTGGTGGCATTGCGTATGCTGCGCGCCATGGCCGGTGAATTGGCGGGCAGTTTGCCCAGGACGGGAATGAAGGGAATTTTCGCCAGGGCGGGATCGCCCTTGACCAGGCGCAGCAGGTCGAACATGCGGCCGTCATCGAAGTGCGCGCCGCACACCACCATCAGCACGCCCTCGCGCAGGATGGCTTCCGCTTCGTTGTAGGTGTAGGCGATCGCGACGTCGAATTCCTCGCCCAGCGCTGCCGTGGCCAAGGGCCGGTCTTGTGGGCGGACAGCCAGCAGCAGCCGGCCGCGGGTGGTCGCGGTCATATCTAGCCTCCCGGCGCGATTGGACGTGGACAACCAGTCTAAGGGCGGCTTCCAATGCCGACGTTGCTTTAGCTCATGAGCCGGACTCGGGACAACGCGGGACACAAGCCGCAGGGCAGGAGCGCGATTATCATTTCCAGTGATACGATCACGCTATGGAATTCAGGCAAATTCAGTACTTCATCTGCCTCTTCGAAGAAGGCAGCGTGACGCGCGCGGCGCGCCGGCTCAATATCGTGCAGCCCGCCTTGTCGATGCAGATCGCACGGCTGGAAGAAGAACTGCGGCAGAAGCTGTTCGAGCGCACCCGCCAGGGCATGTTGCCGACCGCCGTGGCGCGGCGCATGTATCGTCAATTCCTGCCGGTGGTGCGCGATTTCATCCAGGCCCAGGCCCAGGTCCTGGCCGCGGATGGCGAGGTGCATGGCAGCGTGCGCATTGGCGTGATCGCTTCCATTACCGAGGGCGTGATGGCCGAAACCCTGGGGCGCTTCGCCGCCCGTCATCCCACAATCGATGTCACCGTGCTGGATGGTTACAGCCGCACCCTGTCGGACTGGGTGGCTGGCGGCCATATCGATCTGGCCGTAATCAACAAGCCGCGCGCCCGCCTGGCGCTGAACCTGGAACCGCTGGTGGAAGAAGAAATGCTGCTGGTCTCCGGCAGCAAGCGTTCCAAACGCCTGCCCGCCAAGCTGGAGTTGCGCGCGCTGGCAGGCCTGGACGGCGGCCTGGTGCTGCCCACGCGCGAGCATGGCTTGCGTGCCATTGTCGACAGCTTCGCCCAGCAAGCCGATGTCGACCTGGCGCCGCGCTTTGAAATGGATTCACTGGCCACCACCGTCAAGCTGGTGGAGCAGACCGATCTGCTGACCATCCTGCCGCGCATATCGGTGCATCGCGCCATCGGCGAAGGCCGCGTGCGCGGCCATGAAATCACGGCGCCGCGCCTGCTGCGGCAAGTGGTGGCCGTGAGCCACCCCCGCCGCCCGCTCAACAGCGCCACCCAGGCTTTCCTGGCCATGCTGAAAGAAGAAATGCAGAAGGGGTCAGGGTCTTTGACTTCGACAATCGGCAAAAAACCCGGCCATCGAAGTTAAAGACCCTGACCCCAATCTTATTTGGCCGCAGCTTTGCGCAGGGAGGTGATGGTGGCGCGCGGCGATACCAGTTCCGGATCGGTACGCACTTCAATCAATGCCGGGCGGCCGGCCTTCTTCGCCGCTTCGAAGGCGGCGGCGAAGTCTTCGGTTTTCTCGACCCGGATGCCGAGCGCGCCATAAGCTTGCGCCAGGGCGGCGAAATTCGGATTCTGCAAGGCGGTGGCATGCACCCGTTCCGGATAATGCTTTTCCTGGTGCATGCGGATGCTGCCGTACATGCTGTTGTTGACCACTACGATGATGATGTTGGCGCCATACTGCACGGCGGTTGCCAGCTCCTGGCCATTCATCAGGAAGCAGCCGTCGCCGGCAAAGGCCACCACCGTGCGCTCGGGATGGGCCAGCTTGGCGGCCACTGCCGCCGGCACGCCATAGCCCATGGTGCCGGAAGAGGGCGCCAGTTGGGTGCGCCAGCCGCGATACTGGTAGAAGCGCTGCACCCACAGCGTGTAATTGCCGGCGCCATTGGTGATGATGGAATCGGCCGGCAAGGTTTCGCGCAAATGGCGCATCACTTCGCCGAGGTCGATGCCGCTTTGCGCCTTGGGCGCCGCCAGGTTGGCCTGGTAGTCGGCTTGCGCCTGGCGCGTCCAGTCCTGCCAGGGACGCTCGGTGGGCGCCGGCAGCGCGTTCAGGGCATCGGCGATTTCTTCCATGCCGCTGTGGATGGCCAGGTCGGCGTGATACACATGGCCCAGCTCGTTCGGATCGCGATGCACATGGATCAGGCTTTGCTTGGGCTTGGGCACTTCGTACAAGGTGTAGCCGAGGCTGCTGGTCTCGCCCAGGCGGGCGCCGATGGCCAATACCAGGTCGGCTTCACGCACGCGCGCAGCCAGCTTGGGGTCCATGCCGAGGCCGGTTTCGCCGGCATAGTTGGGATGGCGGTTGTCAAACAAATCCTGGCGGCGGAAGCCGCAAGCCACCGGAAGATTCCAGCGGCTGGCGAATTCGGCCATGGTCTCGCTGGCCTTGCGGGTCCAGGCGCCACCGCCCAATACAAGCAAGGGCTTTTTGGCGGCGCCCAGGCGCTCGGCCAGCACGTTCATGTCAGCGGCGGAAGGATTGTGCGAGACCCGTCGATAAGGCGGCGTATCGGGCACGCTCACCACGTCGGCCAGCATGTCTTCCGGCAGCGCCAGCACCACCGGACCGGGCCGGCCATTGGTGGCGACATGGAAGGCGCGCGACAGCATTTCCGGCAAGCGCCTGGCATCGTCCACCTGGTCTACCCACTTGGCGATGTGGCCGTACATCTGGCGATAGTCGATTTCCTGCCAGGCTTCGCGGCCCATGTCGCCGCGCGAGATCTGGCCGACAAAAACGATCAGCGGTGTCGAGTCCTGGCGCGCGGTGTGAATGCCGATGGCGGCATTGGTGGCGCCGGGGCCGCGGGTGACGAAGCACACGCCGGGTTCGTTGGTCAGCTTGCCCCAGGCTTCGGCCATGTGGGCCACGCCGCCTTCCTGGCGGCCGACCACGGTGCGGATGTCTTCGCGCGCGCCATACAGGGCGTCGATCACGGGCAGGAAGCTTTCGCCGGGCACGCAGAATACGGTCTTGACGCCGTGGATGCGCAGGGCATCCACCAGCACTTCCCCGCCGCTGCGGGGTTTGGTCTCACTCATCGATGTCTCTGTTCTTGTGGGTTGTGCGGATCAGGACTGTGGATCAACGCTGCAGATCAGGCTTGAGGCGGATGCATGCCTTGCCAGCGCTTGACCAGTCCCTCGTGGCCTATGTCGAACAGGTCCAGCACCCGGCCCACCGTGTGCTGCACCATGTCTTCCAAGGTCTCGGGCCGGCTGTAGAAGGCCGGTACCGGGGGGAAGACGATAGCACCCATTTCGGTCGCCGCGGTCATGTTGCGCAAATGGGCCAGGTTGAGCGGCGTCTCGCGCACCATCAAGACCAGCCGGCGTCTTTCCTTCAACATGACGTCGGCCGCGCGCGACACCAGGTTGTCGGCATAGCCGTGCGCCACGCTGGCCAGGGTTTTCATGGAGCAGGGCGCGATCACCATGCCCAGCGACTTGAACGAGCCGCTGGAAATGCTGGCGCCGATATCCTTGGGGTTGTGCACCACGTCGGCCAGCGCCTCGATCTGGGCGCGCTTCATGTCGGTCTCGTGGGTCGCCGTCAGCAGGCCCGAGGGCGACATCACCAGGTGGGTTTCGCAGGCGCCGCTTGCGCGCAGCGCCTGCAACATGCGTATGCCATAGATCGCGCCAGAGGCGCCGGTGATGGCAACCACCAGGCGCGGACGATTCGAATTGCCGGACATGAATGATTCGGTTGTTTGATCAGGGGCCGGGACGGTCCCAGTCGATTTTAACCCCCGTCTTCACTTCCCGCGCCAGGTCGACCGACTCTTCACCCGGGATGCGCACTTTGGTGAACACGTGGCCGCTGTAATTCACCGGCTTGGTGGCATCCAGGCCCATCTTGGCCGAGGTGCCCTGTTCGTGCAGCGGAATCGGATTGCTCTTGCCAACCGTGGTGGAGGGGTCGAGCACCGAGCCCTGGGCGCCAGACACCACCAGCAAATCGCGGTCGGCCTGGAAACGGGTCGCCACCGCCCATTCCACCTGCAGCGGATCGTGGACATCGACATCGGTATCGACCACCACCACCTGCTTGACGTCGTAATGGCCGGCAAAGGCGCCCATCATCACGTTCTTGGGTTCGCCTTCGCGCTTCTTGTCCAGCTTCACATAGAGGTGGTAGCGCGCCGTGCCGCCGATCGACAGGTGCACATCCTTCACGCCCGGGAAAGTGCGCTGCAGATGGGCCAGCAAGGTCGCCTCGCGCGGAATCGAGCCCATCAGCAGGTGCTCCATCTCGGCCGGGATCACGGTGTGGAACAGCGGATTGTTGCGAGTGGTGATGCAATCGACCTGGATCACCTCGCGCATTTCCTGCGAGCTGTAGTACTTGGGGAATTCGCCGAAGGGGCCTTCCAGCTCGCGCACCTTGGGCAGGATCCGGCCCTCGATCACGATTTCGGCGTCGGCCGGAACGTGGACGTCGTTGGTGCGGCACTTCACCACCGGCAGCGGACGGCCATGCAGGGCGCCGGCGATTTCCAGCTCGTCGTGGTCGATCGGCACGATGGCTTGCGAAGCCAGCAGCGTCAGCGGATCGGCGCCGATCACCACCGCTACTGGCAGCGCTTCGCCCTTGGCTTCGGCGGCCTGGTAGAAGGAATACAGATGGCGCGGCAGCATCAGGATCGCCATCCTGTCCTTGTGGTGGACCTGGATGCGGTTGATCGAAACGTTTTGCACACCGGTTGCGGGATTGCGGGCAATCACCATGCCGGCCGTGATGTAGGCGCCGTTGTCGTGTTCGCTGTGGGTGGGAATCGGCAGGGTCGAAAGATCGACCTTCATGTGGATCTGCTGCTGGCAGGGCGCTTCTTCGGACTTCACTTCCTGGCATTTCAGCGGATGCTCGGCGGCGTGGCGGTAGGCCGCCAGCAGGCCGGATTCCGGCACGCCCATCGCCTCGGCAATCCAGCTGCGGCGCGACATGAAGCCCGAGATCACCGGCATCTGGTGGCCGCCCGGCTTGGGAAAGTAAGCCGCCTTTTTGCCATCCAGCACTTTGGAGATGGCCGCCAGTTCATGTTCCAGCTTCACGCCTTCGCGTATCACCGCCACGCGCCCGGTGGCATCCAGGTGCGCCAGCCAGCTGCGCAAGTCGCGGCCTATGGTTTTGTTCGATTGATCCATGTTGTCCTCCGGTTCGTAGTCTCAGTCAGCGCTGATGTTGGCCTGGCGTATCACCTTGCCCCAGCGTGCGCTTTCGGATTTGAAGAAGCTGTCGAATTGCGCCGTGCTGCCGCCCAGGGTTTCGACACCGGCTTCGGTGAAGGTCTTCTTCACGTCTTCGGCTTGCAGCGCCTTGTTGATTTCACGGTTGAGCTTTTGCACGATCTCGGGCGGCGTGCCGGCCGGGGCGGCAAAGCCGTACCACACCGAGACCGCAAAGCCGGGATAGCCCAGCTCGGCCACCGTCGGCACATCCGGCAGCAGCGGCGAGCGCTTGTCGCTGGTGATGGCCAGCGCGCGCAGGCGGCCGGCCTTCACATGCGGCATCACGTGCGGGGCGTTGTCGAACATGATGTCGACCTGGCCGCCGATCAGATCGGTCACCATCGGCGCGCTGCCCTTGTACGGCACTTGCACCAGGTCGATCCCGGCCAGGCTCTTGAAATACTCCATGGTCAGGTGGTTGGAGGTGCCATTGCCGGCGGTGGCGTAATTCATCTTGCCGGGCTTCTCTTTTGCGGCGGCGATGAAATCCTTGACCGACTTGATGGGGGAATCGGCACGCACCACCAGCAGATTGGGCGAGTGCGCGCCCAGCGCCACCGGCGTGAAGTCGCGCTGGGTGTCATACGGCAGCTTCCTGATCAGAAACTGGTTGGCCACCGTCGGAAAACCGACCACCACCAGGGTATAGCCATCCGGCGCCGACTTGGCCGCCAGCGACAGGCCGAGCACAGTGCCGCCGCCGGGACGGTTGTCCGTCACGAAGGGCTGGCCCAGGGCATCCTGCAGCTTGCGCCCGACCACGCGGGCAATGGTGTCGTTGAAACCGCCGGGCGCATAGGGCACCACGATGCGGACCGGTTGCGAAGGATAGTGCTGCGCGCTCTGGGCGCCGGCGCTGGCCTGGGCGTGGACGGAAAGGCTGGCGCAAAGACTTGCTGCAGCCAGCAACAGCGGGGCAATCAGGCGGTGGGCTTTCAATTTGTCTCCAGGTCGCCGGCCTTGTTATTGGAGTGCCGGACTGCCCAAAGTATAGGGAGGCTTTGTGCATCATCGCAAATAATCAATTCTGATCTGTTTAATCACATGAAATGATGATGAGGCGCATGATGGGAGGGATGCAGCAGGGCGGGTAAACTGACCCCTTGCCCTCAACCAGGACCCTCAACCCAAGTCACCATGAGCTTCGTCGAAACCTATTCGCCCGACCAGCCCGAGCGCGCGCAGATCGATGCCCTGCCGGGCGCAACCATCCTCGAATTCGGCACCAACTGGTGCGGCTTTTGCCGCAATGCCCAAGCGGCGATCCGCGAGGCGCTGAGCGAAAAAGCCGGCCTGCGCCACATCAAGGTGGAAGACGGCCCCGGCCGTCCCCTGGGCCGTTCCTATCGCATCAAGCTGTGGCCGACGCTGGTGATGCTGAAAGACGGCGTTGAAGTGGCGCGCGTGGTGCGGCCGGTGGATGCGCAGGAGGTGCGCCAGCAGTTGGCCGCGCTGGGCTGAACCCAGGGAGATACGCGGGCATTGCCTGGCCGGGTCGTCGTCCCTACAATCATTGCCACAAACAAATAAAAGGAGACGTGCATGACCTTCTTGCGACTGGCCCGGACCTTGTCCCTGGCCGCATTCATGCTGGCTGGCTGGAACAGCGCACAGGCCCAGGCCTGCCCCAACCAGGGCGAGCTCGATCCCATGTACTGCGATGCCAACAAGGACCTGGTGGCGGACTTCCCCACCGATCCCAAGAAGTTCAAGAATCCCTCGACCCTGGTCTTCACCTACACCCCGGTGGAAGACCCGGCGGTGTACGCGAAAATCTTCGAACCCTTCACCCACCATCTGGCGCAATGCACCGGCAAGAAAGTGGTGTTCTACCAGGTGCAATCCAACTCGGCCGAAATCGAAGCCATGCGCTCCGGCCGCCTGCACGTGGGCGGTTTCTCCACCGGCCCGACCGCTTTTGCGGTGAACATCGCCGGCGCCGTGCCGTTCGCGGTGAAGGGCACGGAGAAGGAATTCCAGGGCTACAACCTGATCGTCATCGTCAAGAAGGACAGCCCTTACCAGAAGCTGTCCGACTTGAAGGGCAAGAAGGTGGCGCATACCTCGCCATCCTCCAACTCCGGCCACATGGCGCCCATGGCGCTGTTTCCGGCCGAGGGCCTGAAGCCGGAAACCGATTACAAGATCCTGTTCTCGGGCAAGCATGACCAGTCGGTGATGGGCGTCAAATCCGGCGACTACGATGCCGCCGCGGTGGCCTCCGACGTGTTTCACCGCATGGGCACCCGCGGCCAGATCAAGGAAGACGATTTCCGCGTGATCTACCGCAGCGCCAAATTCCCCACCTCTTCCTTCGCCTACGCCCACGACCTGGAGCCGAACCTGCGCGAGAAGATGTTGAAGTGCTTCTACGACTACCGCTTCCCGGCCGAGATGCAAAAGGCTTTCGATGGCGCTGACCGCTTCGTTCCCGTGACCTACAAGAAGGATTGGGAAATCGTGCGCAAGGTGGCCGAAGGCGGTGGCGAGTCGTTCAACCGCAAGGCTTACGAAAAAGAATCCGCGCGCGAGGCCGCGGCCGCCGCCGCCAAGAAGAAGTAAAGGCGCGCCATGACGGCAGCCGTCGCCATGCCGCCAAGGCATACCCTGGTCATCGAAAAACTGGCCAAGTCCTACCGTGCTGGCAAGCCGGTGTTGCGCGAGGTCTCGCTCAGTTTCGAGAAGAGCGAAGTGGTGGCCATCATCGGTCCTTCCGGCACCGGCAAATCCACCTTGATCCGCTGCGTGAACCGGCTGGTGGAACCGACCAGCGGCCAGATCCTGCTCGATGGGCAGGACCTGGTGCAGCTGTCCGGGCGCGCATTGCGCAGCGCCCGGCGCCGCATCGGCATGGTGTTCCAGGAGTACAACCTGGTCGAGCGCCTGAGCGTGATGGAAAACCTGCTCACCGGCCGCCTGGGCTATATGAATGCCCTGAGCGCCTGGCTGCGCCGCTTTCCGCAAGCCGATATCGAACGCGCCTGGGACTTGCTGCAAGTGGTCGGCCTGCAGGATTTCGCCAGCCAGCGTGCCGATGCCCTCTCCGGCGGACAACGGCAGCGGGTCGGCATCGCGCGCGCCCTGATGCAGCAACCGCAGCTGATCCTGGCCGATGAACCGACTTCTTCGCTCGACCCCAAGACTTCGGTGGAAATCATGACGCTGTTGGCCGGCATCGCGCGCGAACAGGACATGCCGGTCATCGTCAACATGCATGATGTCGAGCTGGCCAAACGCTTCGCCCAGCGCATCGTCGGCATGGCCGGCGGCAGGGTGATTTACGACGGCGCGCCGGCTGGACTGTCGGACGACATGCTGCGTCAAATCTACGGCGGCGAGTCGTGGCTGCAGTGAGCGCCGGCGAGTTGGCGCGCGGCGTTCGCGCCTACCGCCCATTCCGCGCCAGCCCTGGCGCCCGGCTGACGCTGGCGGCGCTGGTCCTGTACTGCTTCTACGCGGCGTCCACGCTCGACTTCACCTGGGCCCGCTTCCAGTCGGGCCTGGGCCATGGCGCGCAATTCCTGGCGCGCATGTTCCCGCCCAATTTCGAGCGCTGGGATGTGCTCTTGCAGGGACTGCTGGAATCCTTGCAGATCGCGGTGCTGGCTTCGGCCCTGGGCATCCTGGTGTCGCTGCCGATCGGCGTGCTGGCGGCGCGCAACCTGATGCCGGAGTGGGTGAGTTGGCCGGCGCGCGCCTTGATCGCGCTGTGCCGCTCGCTGCATCCGGTGATCATGGCCATCCTGTTCGTCAAGGCGGTGGGCTTTGGCGCGCTGGCCGGCATCCTGGCGCTGGTGGTGGCGTCCATCGGCTTCATCGGCAAGCTGTTTGCCGAAGCCATAGAAGAAATCTCGGCCACGCAGGTGGAGGCGGTGCGCGCCACCGGCGCCTCGTGGATGAACGTGATCATCTTCGGCGTGCTGCCGCAGGTGCTGGCGCGCTTCGTCGGCTTTTCCACCTACCAGCTCGATTCCAATTTGCGCAATTCGACCATGGTCGGCATCGTCGGCGCCGGCGGCATAGGCGGCACTTTGTTCTCGGCCTTCCAGCGCTTCGACTACGACTTCGTGTGCGCGATCCTGATCGCCATCATCGCCATCATCATGCTGGGCGAAGTGCTGTCCAATTGGGTGAAGAAGGTATTGCATGTCTAGCGTACTGACGGCATCCGCGCCGCCGCGGCGCTGGCAACGCTTCACGCCCCTGCAGCGCGGCTTGCGCTGGCTGATCTGGTTCGTGATCGTGGCCGCCGTGCTGGCGGCGGCGCGCTCGGTGGAAGTGATTCCGGAATTCATTGCCGATGCGCCGGAGCAGGTGGCCGACCTCTTGCAGCGCATGTGGCCGCCGGCGGTGGATTACTACCCCAAGGGCATCCACGCGGCTTTGGTGGAAACCCTGCACATCGCCAGCCTGGGCACGCTGTTGTCGGTGCTGATGGCCGTGCCTTTCGGCCTGCTGGCGGCGAAGAATGTCACGCCCAATGCGGCGCTGAATTTCCTGGCGCGGCTGGTGCTGGTATCGAGCCGCTCGGTCAATTCGCTGGTGTGGGCCTTGCTCTTTGTCGGCATCTTCGGCCCGGGCGCCCTGGCGGGTACGCTGGCGATCGCTTTTCGCTCGATCGGCTTTGTCGGCAAGTTGCTGGGCGAGGCGCTGGAGGAAAGTCCGCCCGGCCCGATCGAAGCCCTGCAGG